>NZ_CP071529.1 GCF_023921225.1 Legionella lytica | reverse complement strand
GTTTTTCCTAATTTATCTTTGATTTTATGAAAATGCAATAGATTAATAAAATTTCCATTTACAATAGAAACACTACGTGTTTTAATTTTTTAAGATCAGTTTATCTGTTGTTTAGATGATTAGAATGTCAATTGCCATCTGGCCTAAAGGTTCGTGTTAGGGACGTTTACGGGATTTTACTGGACGTTTACAGGGTGGGCTGGGGCATTTACAGGGTGAGTCGGGGCGTTTACAGGAAGTATTGATAATAAATTTAGCCTAGGGTGCGACGTTTACAGGGTGGGTGCGACGTTTGCAGGAACATTTGAGGAGAGACATGCGTGCCTAGTTTAGAGCTGAAGGGATTGAAGTTGCTTCGAGCCTTAGATAATTCATTTAAGGATGAAGAATCTATACTTCGTGAATCCATAACATATTTAGCTGTCGAATTACTGAGTAACGGTAAATATCAACCTAGAAAAAAATTTGATGAATCTATTTTAGAAGAACTTGTGAATTCTATTAAAATTCAGGGTATCATCCAGCCGCTTATAGTTAGAAAAACTACAGAAGAAAGTTATGAAATTATAGCTGGTGAACGGCGTTGGCGAGCAGCAAAAAAAGCAGGGTTAACCCATGTTCCTGCTATTATCAGAAATATTGATGATAATGTTGCCTTGGCATTTTCACTTATTGAAAATATTCAGCGTGAAAATCTAAACCCAATTGAAGAGGCCTTTGCATTGAATCGATTTCGCGAAGAGTTTCAAATGACTCATGAAGATATAGCGCAAATGATAGGGCGTTCTAGAGTATCTATCACTAATACTCTTCGTTTATTATCTTTAGAACCTAGAGTAATAGAGATGTTGAGCGAAGGAAAGATTGATATGGGACATGCTAGAGCGCTTTTAAAACTATCGCCAGAACAGCAATATCAGGTCGCTTGTGCTGTCTATGAGAAACAACTTAATGTGCGTTATACGGAGGCTTTGGCCAACCGATTGAAGTCATCTGGGAGGCATAACAAGACCATGTCGGTAGCAAAACTTCACGATAAATGCGAAGAGTGGAGCTCATGTCTTTCTCAACAATTCACAACAAATGTTTCGGTAAAAATAAACGCTGAGGGGAAGGGGAAAGTAATTATTGAGGTGAATTCTGCCAGTGAGGTTGATTGGTTAATAAAGCTAATTAACGAAAGAGGATAATTGAGTAGTCGAGTAGCCCCTCACCATTACTGATGCGAATGAACCGATTGACGGGTGGTGGACTCCGGATAAAGACCATCTTTCGATGGTAACGACATGATTCTAATGCGCGTCCAGGATGCGGACGAACAAGGCTTTTTCTTGTTTATATATGATTCAGGTGTTCATGAACGAGCACCTGAATCATATACCTCATCTGTTATTGCCCAGGATTTTTGATACCATTGGTGCCTGGTTTCGGGGCTTCTGATGTCGTGGATTGCGGCTCTTTATAGTCAAAAAATTTAAATAGGCTCTTGATGTCGTTACTGGTTTGTTCGACGAGCTGTTCCATGAGTTCTTGTTCACGTTCCTGGTGTTTGCGCGCCAGGCCATGGGCGGCAAGGGCGAAGGTTGGGTTCGTGGATATTTGCTGTTTGATGTAGGTTGAAAGCCATGCATGCACTTTAAGCTCAGGGTGGTCTTTCACTAAATCCATCGGGTAGGTTTTATCTTTCAGCGGATAATACAGTTTGGCACCCGCATCCACCACCCGTTGCAGGAGGCTCGGATCATCTTGTTTAATCGCTTCTTGCACCGTCATCTGCAATAAAATTGCCAATACTTCTCGGTGAGCGGGAAGGGAATCGAGCGTCAGTCTCGAGGACGATGTTTCTAAGCTGGATATTAAATGGAGTTGTGCTTCGTACATTAATTTGTTTCTGGAAAAAAGTACTTCCATGTTATGGCTGTCTTTGTATTTTAACATCAGCTCGGTTAACAATGGATCACCACCTTTTAATGCAAACATGGCTGGCGTAGCTGTCTCCTCGTTATAAGGTTTATTGGCGTGTTTGAATTCTGGGTTACTTAATAGCATCTCGATAAACACGTAGCGCTCAGGGGATTCTTTGGTACGATTCATCACCGCTTCCATCAAAAAGGAGCCGCCTTCTTCATTTAACGCATTCACGTCTATATTGGGATTTTGTTTGAGTAGTGTTAAGACGGTGGCGTACTCGCGTTTGTTCAGTAGTTTAAATAGTTCGGTTTCAAGGGACATTATGTCCTCCTTTGCATGATAAAGTTCCGTATTATATCGATACTGTGTTTTAATAAAACACTTTTTCCTTTCTATTGCGTCAGTCCTTGCCCCTCGTGAGTTATATTGGGTGGTGGTGTTTCCAGTATGGACGTGCTCATTTGATTCTTTAGTGCCGTACAAGCTTTGGCTAAACTGCGGTTGTGCTCCAGGTGCGGTAACGCATCGTCCAGATGTTGCTTTAATGCATCCCATTCCTTAAGGCTTGCGCTGGTTTTGGTTGATAAATCGTTTAAGTGGGAACCCAGTTTTTCTAATGTAGGAGGCAGCTCGCCTGTATCTAATCCCTCCACAAATCGCTCTATCTGTTTTTCCAGGGCACTCAGTTGCTCTTTGAGTTCGGCACTCAAGGTCACCTCCGAATCGACAGGGGCTTGCAGTTCGCTTTTGAATTGGTTCAAGCGCTGTTTGACCTGGGTGGTGGCGTGTAATAAGCCCTCGCTGTTGGTTTGGGTCATTTGACTTTGCGCAACCGACTGCTCTTTGGCAAACTCCTTCATGTGCTGAACCAGGGGCGACTTCGAATAATCCTTGATGGACTCCAAATCCTTAAGCGCATGCAGCATTTGAGCCCCCATCGCGCGGCGCATCTCATCGGAGAGCGTTTCGGAGCTTTTAATTAAAGTATTGAGGTCTTTCAGGGTGTTTTGATGCTGCTTCAGGCGAGTCTGCTGCGCTTCGCTTAAATCACGCGTGGATTCCAGGGCTGTATGCAGGTGCCTGCTGAGTTCGTGCACGCATTCTTCCAGTGCCTCCTTTTGGGCTTGCTGCACTTTCGGCATCAGCTCTTTGACCTGGGTTTCATATGCCAAGTCATTTTGGTACAGGCCTTCCAGAGTTTTTTGGTAGGTCTGGGCTGTTTTCGTGTACAAAGCAATGAGTGCCTCACATTCGTTGTTTAGAGCCGGAGATTTTCTTAGCAAGCGAATGGCCGATTCGGTGCGCTGCAAAAATGCGTCATGGCTTCTCATTAAAAACTCGGTATCGCCTGAATGTTCTTTGAGTTCCTTGAGTCCGCCAATCCATCCGTCCTGAAGGTAACGCTGGTATTCATTAAGCTGAGCTTTATCCTGTTGGGAGAGCTCTTCGGTGTTAAAAACTCGCTCCATATCGATGAGTGGGACGCGTTGTTCTGAGGTCTTGGGTTGCATGTCTATTTTATGGCTTGGGGCATTCAAATTCATCTTAAGAAAGTCTTGCCATTGAGCGATTTGGTGTGGCGGTTCACTAAACGTTCCTAAGTGCCGGCTGATGTAGTCCTCATCGGGGGTAATCGACATCCCTTCCGGAAAACTAAATTTGATGTGGTCATACCGTGGGCTTGCTTCTTTTTGCAGATACAACAAAGCCGCATGGAGCTGATGAATGTTTTTATCCGAGCCGTGAATGTGGATTGTTGTTTTATCCGCGGGAAGGTTTAGTAAACATTGATAACTCATTTCCAAGGCCAGGTCTGTGTTTTGCGCCTCAGTTAAGTTCTTTGATGTCGCAGTAAAGGCGCCATTTTTCGCTACGATTTTACCGTAGCTGCTCTTGTCTTCTGAATAGTAACGGGTGGCGGTAAAGGCTTCGTTTTCATTCAATGGAAATCCATGTACTTGCTCGGATGGTGCTCGGCTTGATGGTTTGGAGGTGGAAAGCGTACTGTCCTGTGATGGACTGTTGGCGTTGGGCTCTGAATAATGACTAATGTCATAAAAATAAGGTGATTGGCTCATGCGGGAATAAAAAAATTGCGCGGGCGTTGAGGGTTGTACGGGAACAGGAGGGCTTTGTGCTTGCGTTTTGGTGTAGTTTGAGAGCGCACTGTTGATTGCCTGTTCGCTAAATTGCTCCAAGTCCTCAAGCGAGAGGGCCGAGGTTTTATTGAGTTTCCTGAGTAGTTTTAGATTACGTTTTAATGCATCAGGCTGATGTTCATTGAATAAAAACCAAGGCGCATGAGCATCTTGAGTGGCTAATAATTCCTGTAAACGGTCATTCGCTTGCGGCATTATGACATCCTAAACAGTCCTTTTTGTGTTTATTATAGACAATCAATCTGTTTTTTCCACAAGATTGGTTTTGGTGGCGCATCCTAATCATCGATAAAAGCCGATTAAAAAATAGGGTAGAAAGTCTTTCAGATAAAGAATTAAATGCTTTGGATGACGGTTTCGACAGAGTTTGTGTTTATAACCCGCACTCTATTTAAGCAGGTTAGGGCAGGTAATAGACCACCCGCCTTGGAGTGATGTGGGTCGTCACATCGGATTTTTTCTTAAGGCCTCAAAAAGCCCTTAATTTCTAGCTCGTGCGCAGGTTCATATACCTTTTTCTATCACGAGGCTTAGTTAATGAAGTTGTTCTACCATGGGCCAAATCGTGGACTTGTTCAGGTTAAGTAAAGGATAAGTTGTTAAGCTATTGAGCATTGAAGTGTATTTAGCTAAACTCGGCTGCATGGAAATTAATTACAAAGCGAGAACTAAAATGGAAATAACTAAAGTAGCCTTTGAAGAAAAACTCATTATCATTAAAAATAATCAGCGCATAGAACTTGTCCCATTTATAACCCAAGAACATGGCAACATCAAAGTTGGCATTGCTGCCCCGAAGGGCATTAGTGTTGATCGAGAGGAAATTCATCTTTTAAAGCAGCAAAAGCTTCGTCAAAAAGAGGCCGCCGAAGCCGGCTGATTTTGGAGAATGTAGTTCCAGCTTTCATGCCGAAGTCGGATTTGATCCTCGATAGGCAACGATGTAAATGCAACACACACCTCACCTTGGTGTAGAGAGAGAATAGTAATGCTCCCTAAACGGCTGTCTTGATTGAGATGTTGTTGAGTCAGCTTTTTATAGAATTGGTGTTTTACAGCGACGAAGATCTGACGCAGGGAGCCCTCCTGAACCAATGTAGATGAAAATGAAAAAATGGTCATGGGTGCGTTTCTTCCTGTACGAAATTGGATTCTTATTATTACTTGTTTTCTTGAGAAAAAACAGGTTGTGCTGATTCTCCATTAATGTGTCAATTTATTCCATTCCTCTTAAGCCGTTTTCATAGGCGTTTCTACAAGACTACCCACAGGCTTATCCACAAAAATTGTGGATAATTCTTCGGAGAGTATTTTTATTTTAAATGGCTGTAATAAAGGCGTGAGTTAGGACAAATTAAAAATTATTGAAGTTAAAAAAAGAGTACCGGCTTAGGGGAAAATTAAATTATCCACAATAAAATTGCTTTATAGTTCAATAAGCTAAGTCCTGTTTATTAAAAATAAAATCAAATAAACGTTGGAAAAATTCATATTAATAGTCTACGCAAAAACACACGTTCAGTTATGAACAAACGAGTGTATATAGTATTTATGATAATCGAACGCCTTTCTTGTGGGATTTATTCTAGTTTTATGAATGATATCTGTACTGCTTTAAATATTTTAAGAAATGTCTTACAGAAAAAAACGCTTATTTTATGCTTTATTTTTTTAAAGAACGATATACTGCACGCGCCCGGCGCAGTGGTATCGATTGGTAAGAATGCGAGTCATTTAGGTGCTAGCCGGAGCACTGGCACGATGTAGGAACAATGATGGAGCAGAAGCAATGTCCGTATACGCGCAATTCATATTTCAGCCTTTTCTAAATTCTCTTAGGCTTTAACGTGTCATAAACGGGTTTCACCATTTTCTAAACCAACTGCAACCGATTAAAAGACACAATTACAATCAAAGGAAATTTATAATGATTAAACCATTAACTTTTTGTCTTTCTCTTATTTTAAGTTTATTGATTTTTCCAGTATATTCAAAGGAGAAAAACCAACTCGCAGCTCATCACATAAACCCATGTATTGAAAATATATCAACAATCTCTTCATTTGGGATACTTTCGTTAAGTATGTGTGACATCACTGATGAAGATATTCCTGATTTGGTTTCAGCTGTTAATGAGTCAGATGCCCGAAGGCTCTATTTGCATTATAATAATATCGGACCACATGGCGCAGAACTTTTATTAAACTTGGAAAATATCTCAGATTTGGATCTCAGTAATAATCCCATTGGTGATCTTGGGGCTGGTTTTCTAGCAAAGAGCACTAAACTTAATACGCTTTTTCTCGACAATAGCCAAATAACGGATGAGGGTGTCAAAGCACTAGCAGAAAATCCCCGCCTCAACTATCTTGCTTTAGGTAATAATAAGTTAACTATTAATGCAGTGAAGGCACTAACTAATAAGCCGATGTATGGTTTATATCTTGGATATAATCATCTAGGAAGCGATGCTTTAGAATTAATTTCGCAAACATCGATTCAAGCTCTCGATTTATCAGGTAATGATATTGGCATTGAAGGAGCCACTATTCTCGCTAACATGCCTGTGCAATTTCTCATACTCAATAATAATCCACTTGGCAATGAAGGAGCTAAAATATTAGCTAAAATTAGATCATTAAACTACTTAAGCGTTTCTTCTAGTAGCATAGGCTTAGAAGGTCTAATTGCTCTATCTCAATTACCCGATCTTTCTAACCTAATTATTAATAATAATTATATAGGAGCTGAAGGAGCTGAGATTTTGGGAAATATGCCTTCATTATTCAGGTTGGATGCAGATAACAACCAAATTGGGGATAATGGAGCTGTCTCTTTAGCTAACTCAAAGTCTATCCATATGCTTTCTTTGGCTCGTAATGTTCTTTCGGATAAAGCTGCATTAGCATTGGCTTCAAATTCAAATTTGTTTATTTTGGATGTTAGTGACAATTCTATTGGAGAAGTTGGTATTAATGCATTAAACAATAGTGAACATTTAGGTACATTAATCGCTTGGGGAAACTGGGGTTATACATGTGAAAAACTCATCAATAAACATCATAATATGAAGTTAACTTCTTCAAATTCATGGTGCTTGAACCACCACCCTAGAGAGTTTTGCATGAAGAATATGACACGGAGTGTCAAAAAATAAATTAACTATTTACGGCGGTCTGTATGCGAGTTGATAACCTGTAGGCCGCTTTGGGTTCATAAAGGGCAAAAGCTTCCATGATCCGGGCGCGAATTGTAAATTTTTTATAATTTACAATTCAGGTCCTGCCCCAGCAATTGCAACAGAAGAGTGTGTTAAGAACACATGGGGATGTGGCTGTCTACTCGCATAATAGCCACAGATTTCCTCTATGTTTCATCCTCGATGACCACAGTCTTTTTCCTACAATTAATCAATAGCGCTTTGAGATCAACTATGTATCCATTTTAACGAAGAAACACCTGGAACTTCTTCGTGGACGGCACGTACTTTGGCCTATTGCTTTAAGTGTTGGATGCAGTACACTTCAGCTCCTTGTTTTCAGGAGTTAGGGATGCGTTTTTTACTCTATAGCTTGTTGTTTCTAAGTCATTTTTCATGGTCCGATTCCCCCAGTTCGTTTGCTCAGTCTAAAAAAATAGTGCAGCAATTATTTCAGAATCATCCGCAAACGATTTATTGTGGTTGTACTTATCAAGGTAAAACCGTGAATCTGGATTCGTGTGGTATGAGCGAGGCTAAGGAAAAAAAGCGGGCTAATCGTATCGAAATAGAGCACGTAGTTGCAGCGGAACACTTCGGCCAACAGTTTGCTTGTTGGCGGGAACTTCTGTGTCATGACAATAAAGGCAAGGCATATAAGGGGCGTAAGTGTTGTCAAAAAATTGATGAGCGTTTCCGACACATGGAAGCAGAACTTTATAATCTTTGGCCTGAATCGGGTCTTGTCAATCAAGCGCGCTCCAATTATCGCTTTGGGATGGTTCCAGGGAAAGAGGATTATTTTGGTTGTTCGATTAAAATCGATAAATTGACCCGGAGGGTAGAGCCTTCCGACCAAACTAAAGGCATTGTGGCACGAGCTTACTTGTTTATGTCCGACCATTACGCACTGCTCTTAAGTAAACAACAAGAGCAATTATTTCGAGTCTGGAATAAGCGATTTCCGCCTACAGAGTGGGAACATCAATGGGCCAATCAGGTCGCGCAGATCGAAGGGTATCCTAACCCCTACATCACTAAGTGGACAAAAGATGCCGCATAAAAGGCTGACCTATTCAAAAACAAAGGCCACTTAGTTGTTTGGGTTTGCGCGAATAATTGAAGAGGCAATACACCAAAGCGACTATTCACATGCATAATCAATAACCAGGGCATTCATAGAGGCGCCAACACGCTGAACTACGCCTACTCTTTTGAGAGGGGGGTAGTGTTGCTTTGAGTTGAAAACTCGCTCAGATTAGGGGGCTGTGGGAAGAACCCCCAAAAGTGGTCGTTCTGAGGTTATAGCTAATCTATTTAGTATTAGTAAGCCTTTGCTGTAAATCCACACTGGTTCTGATTTCACCGTGTTCAGAATAAAACTGGTGGTAGCAGTACCCGTTCTCCTCTTAACAGTAAAAGCTTTCAGGGTAAGGTGTATACAAGAAATAAAATAAATTACATGGCATTAGCGTAACATGGAACCTGACAAGTCGCCGACATGGTCGGCCTGAGCGCCATGGTGCCTTGAACAAGTGGCGAGAAGAGTCCTCCACCGCGTGCTGTCACAAACAACCCCGCCTGCAATATGCACCTGAGATTGGGTGCATGTGCGCCTGTGCTTGCTAACCTAAGTTATCTAACCAATAATTATTGGTGCAGATAACTCAAGGATTGACTAATGATAAAATTCCCACTTAAAAAAACGGCTTTACTTCTATGCTCGGCGTTGCTTCTTGGCCAGGCATCAGTAAGTAATGCATGTACTCGAGCTGTATATATAGGTTCTGACGATTTAGTGATTACAGGCCGCTCTATGGACTGGATGGAAAACATGCATTCAAGTATTTGGGTATTCCCCAAAGGCATTAAACGTAATGGACTGGCGGGACCTAAATCACCGGAATGGACTTCAAAATACGGTTCCATCGTTACCTCTGTTTATAATCTTTCATCGGCAGATGGGATGAATGAGAAAGGGCTGGTAATGAACTTGCTGTATTTAGCCGAATCCGATTACGGGAGTGTGAAAGAGGGGCATCCTCCGTTATCAATTAGTCTGTGGGGGCAATATGCCTTGGATAATTTTGCGACCGTCAATGAGGCAGTTGAAGCGATGTCAAAAAATATATTCCAGATTATTGCACCTAATCTTCCCGATGGAAAAGCAAGTACAGTTCACTTGTCTTTATCCGACTCAAGCGGTGATTCAGCCATTCTGGAATATGTTCAAGGTGAACTGGTCGTTCATCATGGTTCCCAATATCAAGTAATGACTAACTCTCCAATATACAGTAAGCAATTAGCTATCAATGAATATTGGCAGGAAATTAATGGCTCGGTATTTTTACCTGGAACGAATAGGGCAGCAGATAGGTTTGCCAGAGCGTCCTATCTGATTCAGTCCATTCCCAAGGAGGTTGATAAAAAATACATTCAGGGGGTACCAGCCCAAGCCTATACTTATCAAGCTATTGCGGGAGTCTTAGGTGTTATGCGTTCGGTTTCGGTTCCTTTAGGAATATCAGATCCGATTAAACCGAATATCGCATCGACTATATGGCGCACCGTTTCGGATCAAAAAAACAAGATTTATTATTTTGACTCATCAACTTACCCCAATACGTTCTGGATCAACCTTAAAAAGATTAACTTCGCCCCTGGCGCTCCAATACTGAGTCTTGCAGTAGAGGATGGAGCGGTTTATGCGGGAGATGTATCAAAGCTGTTAAAGCCTACCAAGGCGTTTGATTTTATGCCAGCACAATAAACATCATTAGCCTCTGCACTTAACTGCTATGTTAAGGCGGTTCAGTGCAGGATTTTACTCAGGGAAAAAAGTCAACTTCATAGGTAAAATGTGCTGATTTTTCCGCTTCGATTTTCCTAAACTTAAAATTCAGTTTCTGTGCTGAAATTGCGGGCGAACGATATCACTTCGTACGCATCACGGCAATTTCATTCCCTCATTCTTGGTTTCAATCCCCTTGCTGTAAGGATTAGGATTCCGAACTATACTCAATGTATCTTTTCAAAAGGTGAAATGCATGTGTGGTCGATTTGCTTACGTGGCTTCTTATGAGAAGTTAACGTATCAATTTCACTTATCTAATTCTGTGGAGTTGGCGCCTAGATTTAATATTGCTCCGGGAGATGATGTGGCTTGTCTCGTCAAAACCAGTGCGAATGAATTGCAATGCGTGCTGTTGCATTGGGGACTCATTCCTTCCTGGACCACCGATAGGAAAAAAATAGGGAGCTTGATTAATGCGCGCGCATGAGGAAAACGGGGTAAAACAACCCTATTTTTTTCATAAAAAAAATCATGATTTATTGGCAGTAGCTGCTCTTTGGGATACGTGGCAGTCTCAAGACGAGGTGATTCATTCTTGTTGCTTAATTACTACTGAAGCGAATTCATTAATGGAGCGTGTTCATCATCGAATGCCGGTTATTTTTGATGAGGAGACGCAAAACACTTGGCTTGATAACTCCCAGTGCTCCAAAGAGAGCCTACTGGCATTGTTAAAACCTTATCCTTACGATGATTTGGAAGGGTATCGCGTCTCTACTTTAATGAATAAGGCAGATTTTAATCATCCTTTAGCCATAGAGCCTTTGTCTCAGTAAAAAAAAGTTTTAACCATTTTTTCCAATACTGCCGAGGACTTAACTCCTCTTGCGTCTAAAAGCCGAGCTTGATGGCTTTACAGCGAAAATTTTCCTATCTATGATATCTGTAACTAAAATCAAAATTAAGAGAAATCATGTCACGACGTGGTGGAGCAAGAGCGGGATCTGGCCGCCCAAAAGGTGAGCCAACAAAAACAGTTCGCGTGCCTTTGTCTTTGGTTGCTCAAGTGGAGCGATTGAAAGAAGGGTCTAATTATCAACTACCGGTGTTTTCAAGTAAAGTCCAAGCAGGTTTTCCATCGCCTGCGGATGATTACATTGAGGGGTATTTGGACTTGAATACCCAGTTTATTCATAATCCGTCGTCTACTTTTGTACTGCAAGCGACTGGGGATTCGATGATTGAGGCGGGAATTTTTTCCGGTGCCTACCTTGTTGTAGACCGTAGTATTACACCGACGGATGGGCGAATTGTGATTGCTGCAGTCAATGGTGAGCTCACTGTGAAGCGACTCGCACAACGAGGAGGGCGGGTGCAGTTGTTGCCTGCTAATCCACAGTTTCAACCCATTGATATTACAGAGGACAGTGAGATGGTCATTTGGGGTGTGGTTACCCTAGTTTTGCACGAGCCCTTATAACATGTTTGCCTTAATTGATTGCAATAACTTTTATGCCAGCTGTGAGCGGTTGTTTCGTCCTGATTTGCGGGAAGTGCCGATTGTAGTGCTCTCGAACAACGATGGCTGTTGCATTGCCCGCTCCAATGAAGCAAAAGACCTAGGCATTGCCATGGGGGAACCCTATTTTAAAATTAAGAATTTATGCAAACAACATGGCGTAAAGGCCTTTTCATCAAACTACACTCTTTATGGCAACATCAGCCACCGGGTCATGTGCACGATTGAGGAGTTTTGGCCGCATCTCGAAGTGTATTCAATCGACGAGGCATTCATTGATTTAAGCAGCTTGCCTGTCGCACAGCATGATACTTTTTGCCAAGAGTTACAAAAAAAAATTCTAAGGCATACCGGAATTCCTACTTCCGTTGGTATTGGCCCTACCAAAACTTTGGCGAAAGTGGCCAATCATCTATGCAAAAAAGTATTGAAAGTACCTGTATTTAACATCACCACGCAACGAGAAGCCTGGTTAAAAAAAATTTGCGTGGGTGATGTATGGGGAATAGGGCGAAAATGGGAAAATAAATTAATTGCTCGGGGAATAAACACCGCATACGACCTAGCTTGTGCTAATCCTCACCATCTAAAAAAGAGTTTTAATGTGGTGATGATGCGTACTGCTATGGAGTTGCAAGGCATTGCCTGTGGCGGGTTGGAGGAGACTGAGCCCAAGCAAAGCATCATGTCGTCTAAAAGCTTTGGAGCGATGCAAACCGAGTTGTCTGCGCTAGCCGAATCCGTGAGCAGTCACTGCGCACGCGCGGTGGAGAAAATGCGTGGACAAGGATTAGTCGCACAACGTATGTATGTGTTTGTGCACACGAATCGATTTCGTGAGGATTTAGCACAGCACTTTCAAGCCATGGAGTTTCGATTAATTAATCCCACAGATGACTTGCGCTTAATCACTAAAATTGCCAAACGCTGCCTGCGTCGAATTTTCAAGTCAGGTTATTTTTATAAAAAAGCAGGGGTTTGCCTGGAAGATTTAATTCCCAAAGACCCTCGCCAATTGGCCCTGTTTCATCAACCTTCTGAAGAGCAACTAGAGCACACCGAGCAGCTCATGAGTGTATTTGACCGCATCAATACCAAGTATGGACGCAGTACTATTCGTCTTGCCGCTGAAGGCTACTCCAAACCCTGGGCGATGCGCGCTGAGCTTAAGTCGCCTGCGTACACCACGCGCTGGACGGATGTGCCGCAAGTTCGTTGTGGCGATGGGGTTTAATCTGCATGACCGCTTTGCGCAAAATAATCCACATTGACATGGACTGCTTTTATGCAGCCATTGAGATGCGGGATTTTCCAGAGCTCGCGCATCGACCGATTGCGGTCGGTGGGGAGGCTGACCGACGAGGAGTTATTGCGACGTGTAATTATGCTGCACGCAGCTTTGGAGTTCGCTCGGCCATGCCTACCGCTAAGGCGCGCAAGCTGTGTCGCAACCTCATCTTACGTCCGGTGCGTATGGAGGTGTATCGGCAGGAAAGTGAGTACATTAGGGAAATCTTTGCCGAATACACTGATTTGATTGAGCCCTTATCTTTGGATGAGGCCTATTTGGATGTGACTGAATCAAGCCAGTGCCAAGGGAGTGCCACCTGGATTGCTCAAGAAATCCGGGCGCGAATTTTTAACGCACGGCAATTAACGGCCAGTGCGGGCATCGCACCCAATAAGAGTTTGGCAAAAATTGCGAGCGATTGGCACAAGCCCAATGGGCAGAAGGTGATTAAGCCTGAGGAGGTGGCGGCTTTTATGGTGGATTTGCCGGTGCGTAAGCTCTTTGGTGTGGGGCCTAAATTAGAGGAAAAGCTGCATGCGTTAAATATTCAAACCTGCGGGGATTTATACTATTACTCGCTGGAGAATTTAGTCAGTGCATTCGGTATTATGGGGCATCGGCTGTATGAGTTGGCGCGAGGCATTGATGAGCGCCCAGTCAATCCCGAACGCATTCGTAAATCCATTAGTGTGGAAGAAACTTATTTACAGGACTTGCCCGATGTGAGCACCTGTATTGCCGCACTCCCTGAGTTAATGACTCGCCTGGAGGGGCGTATTGAACGAGCAGGTCCATTAGACATCCATAATGTGTTTGTTAAATTAAAATTTAGTGATTTTCAACAAACAACAGTAGAGATGGTGCATGAGCGACTTGATGTGGCCGTGTTCAGTCAGCTGATTCATGAGGGATTTTTAAGAAAGAATATGCCAGTACGATTGCTGGGGATTGGGATTAAATTAAAGCAGCACCCCATTCATGAAGGGATTCAATTGCCGCTCTTTGAGTTCAATGAGTCCCAGGGCTTGTGATTTGCACTGGGAGAACCTCATTAATCGGAAATTAAGGCCACTGTTTTGTTATTTAAAGCGGAGAGTAAAATAGACAATCGATCATAATGGTATAGTTCGAAAGCCGGTGGCTCTTTGTTTTCAGAAGGCATTGAGTTTGAATTAAGAAGCTCTCCATTCACTACGATTATTCTTTTTTGAGATGATTGAATCATTAAGGTGGAATTATATAAGCGTGAAATCATTTTGCTTTTACGGCGGGCCTCTGCCGCACGTAAACAAATGCGCGCCATTTTTCGTGCCATTCGTTCTTCCAGGACTAAATCCTCTTCGGGGTTTTGCTTCTTTTCATTAGTCCACCATTTTTGAAAAGCACCTTTTCCATAAGTTCGTTCAAATTGTTTTAATAGGGTGTAGCCCATTACGAGGCAGGAGCGGAGGCCTAATTGTTCCAGTGTGACATGCTCGAAATGGTGGGTTGTTAAAAAAAGGTGCCAGGCATTTTTTAGTTGCTCCGCGCTAAGGTGTTCTTCTCCATAATTCATTGCTTCATTTTTTTTTAGCGCATGGATTAATTCCATTAACCAGCTTAGTGCATCCTGAGGTTTATGGGGGCCATTAAGGTAGGTGGAGTCTCTGAGTTTGGATAATGCAGTGTACTCACGGTCATAAAAAATCAGGCTTGTGCGCTCTAATGTGAGTAACACATTGTAAGGTGGCGACCATTTTTTTATTTCATCTGATTCAAGTAAGGCTGCTTCCAAGGGGGTATCGCACTCAATGGTTTCAATGTTCCAGACTTGAGCGAGCATTTCCAATTTGCGGCGGTCTCGATTTTTAACCCCGCGAAAATAGGAATTCACGCGTGCTTTTAATGAGGTTGCTTTTCCAATATATAAAATTGTTCCGTCTTCAGCCAGCATGCGATAAACCCCGGGTTTTTCCGAAAGATTTAGCCTGTCGAGCCGCTCAATGTTGTATTCATAACGAAGGGCTTTCTTTTCCGAGGGTCTGCGAGCTAACCAGCATTCAAGACTTGAATAGCAGGATACATTGGCTGCATGAAGTTTGGGCAAAAGCTGCTGCCACACATAGAGAGTCATGGACACATGCGAGAGAATTTCATTTTTTGGGGTATTGGGCCATTTATAATACCCCGCAATTGCTTTTAAATTATGGCTCGGCAGTTGGGGTAAGAGGCGTTTCGCAATTTTTTGCGAGCAGAATAATTTAAAATTTAACTCGTCTGTTTGCGCATGCTCTAAATAAAACTGCTTTAAAAAGCTTTTTTCAAATTGCGCATAATGCGTAATGACTATAGGCTCAGGCCCGACTTCATTTAATGCCTGCTGCAATTGATTAAATACTTTTTGAGATTCCGTGCTGTGTTCTAAGTCTACTGCAGTGAGACGGAGCATTTTTTTTATTTTGCTCGGAATGAGTTCTTTATTGAGTTTGAGGGTCCGCTTTTGAATATCAGGAACATGCAATGAGGTCGGGTTATAGATACTCCACCCTATTTGCAATAACTGGCCGGTGCTTGGGTGCATCCCCGTTGTTTGGCAATCGAGGATGAGAATTTTTTTATGGGAGAGCTCAGTCATTGGCACTTAATACCTCTGATTGAGTTTCTTTGATTTGCGATTCCAGATGATTATCAGGAGAGACTTGATTCCAGAAAGATTGCACCTCCTTGATAATTGATGTGGAAATCAGCTCCTGAGGCTTTTCAGAAAACCAATCTTTGGGCATGCATTGGCTGTATGGGTCTTGAAGAAAACGATTGTCCATTAACACAATTAAGCCTTTGTCTGTTTCACTGCGGATAACCCTTCCTGCTGATTGAATGGCTTTGGCCATGGCAGGATAAGTATAGGCATATTCTTGACCCTGCTTATAATGAGTGTCGTAATAGCGTTTCATTTGTTCACGCTCCCAATCAAAAGACGGAAGGGGAGGGCCGACTATAAACGCTCCAATAGCGAGCTCACCCACGTAATCAATTCCTTCGGCAAACATCCCTCCTTGTACGGCAAAAAATAAATGATTCTTACTTTTTTGATGAAGCAGCATGAGAAGCGATTTGGTTTCTGCGGTGTCCATGCGGCGCTCTTGTCGAATTAAGGTAAACGAGGAGGAGAGAGGCATTTGCGCATAAATTTGCTCTAAAAACTCGAAGCTTGGGAAAAAGACAAAATAGTTGCCTGGCTTTAAGGCGGAGAGTCGCACAATGACTTCAATTATTTTATGACTATTGGATTTTCTATCGCGGTATTTGGTGGATACCTGAGGAATAACGAGCAATTTACGATGATTTGGTGAGAAGGGCGAAGAAAATTCTTCCGTGTACAAACCGGCAGTATTTAATCCAATAAGTTGGCTGTAGTAATCGAAGGGTTTTAAGGTGGCAGAAAAACCAATAACTTGTTGAAAGTGGGAATAGTGGTCTTTTAAAAAGCTAGACGCATCACAGCAATTGATTTTTAAAGCATGATGTTTGGGGTGGAACGAAATAAAAAACTCATCTCCTCCTTGATTTACAAACTCAAGTGCTGCAGTAAAATCGGACCAGTAGTTAAACAGTTTTAAAATTGGATCGTCGCTTTCGATGGTTAAATCTGATTCTAAATAATCAGTAAGTAATTGATTTAATTTTTCTTCCTGTTTTTTAAATGCTTCTTCTGGGGCTTGGGTGATGTGTGGCTCATAGACCTTGGGGAGCGCGCAATCATCAATGATTGAGATGCATTGGTTAATCACCTTCGTCAGTTTTTTCCGAAAGGGGTGAGGGTATCTATCGAGTGCCTCTAAATAGCGCTCAAAAAAGGCGACTTCCAAGACAGGGGAAAAATAATCCATGCCACGGCTTGGTAAATTGTGAACCTCATCAATGACTAAATTCGGTTTCTCGTGTTCGCCAAGTTTCATACTGACTACTTGACTTGGTGTATTCGTTGAAGAAAACACATAGTTGTAATCGCCAATAACCACATCGGCAAAGGCAATACTCTGCATCTGCAACTCGTAAGGACATACTTGATAGGTTGTGGCGAGCTCTCGAAACACCGCAGCATCTAAGTTCTGTTTTTTTTGAAGCTTCTTTAATAAATTATTGCTACTGCATTTCGTGTAATGATTTTCCGCAAATTCACATTGTTTACTCGTACAAATCGGTTCATTTTTCATGCATAATTTTTTTTTAGCGGTAAGCATGAGCGAAGAACATGCAGAGCCTTTTTCTTGAAGCAAATGAACTGCATTTAAAGCGACGTAGTGTTGGCTATTCTTAGGGGTTAAATAGAGTGTTTTTTGTCCTCGGCTCAGGGATTCCTTGAGTGAAGGATACAAAATGGCCATCGATTTACCTAACCCGGTGGGGGCTTGAATGAGCATGGGTCTTTTGTGCTTCATGGAAGACGCAACCGATTCCATTAACTCTTTTTGATGAGGGCGTGGTTTGGGAAAAGGAAAACTAAGTTGGCTGCTGTGATGTTTTCGCTGTTTAATGCGCTTTTTTGATTCTTTGATTTCTAGCACAAGCTCTTCTAAGCGACGATTTAACCATGCTTCCAAAGCCTGTTGATTAAATTCTAAAACCAAGGGGTAGGTTTTTTTATTGCGTAAGGAAACAATTAATAAATTTAGTTTAGGAACAGTCTTGGTTTTTAACCAATGAATATAACCATAGATTTGTAATTGCAGCCAGTACGGATGGGTGTAATAGTTGTCTGCAAGCACTTCGATTAGTTTTTGAGGGTCAAAAGCAGTTTTAATTTCTTCGATTCGGGGCGTGTCTTCTTGGTAAATACCATCCATTCGTCCTGAAATATTAAAAAAATACTGCTTATAAGCAAACTGATGAACGACATTGACTTCGGGTGTGTAGTTGTCATGCAATTTAAGTTGTTTGTACTGAAGGCTTTGATGCGCTTTAATCGCAAGTTTGGATGTCAGGTTAAAACCAGAATAGGTATCAATACTTCCTTCTCGGGGAGTGGGAAGAGCTAGTTCTGTCACCGATAAATTATAGGTTTTCATTACAACAATAATAATAGAAGAGGTGGTGCGTCACATTAAAAGGCGTCATTTTTAGTCATGATTAGACTTCCTCATCATAGCATAGGGGACCCTGAAATGGAGAATAGTTATCCATTTTTATAATTACTCGTGTTCGATTAGGCTCCTTTCTTCTTTTTTGTTGCCTCTTTAGTACCGGGATGGGTTTTCTTTTTCTTTCCCATACTTTCTTTGAGCAGCGCGATAAAATCAACCACTGAGTCTTTACTTTGAGTCGCTGCTTTGGAGCTTTTGGTGCCTGATTTTTTAAGTTTTGCGGTTTCCTTATCCAGCCATTTTTGCATCGTTTCTCGATATTCATTATGGTATTTTTCAGGATTCCAGGAAGTGGCCATGTCTTTGATTAACGCTTCGGCCATTTTAATTTCTTTGTCCGAAACTTTATAGGTGGTTAATTCTTCTCGTGGAACATTGACTTCCTCTTCCTCACGGATTTCGTCTGAAAAATGGATTAAATATAAGAGTAGGGCGTGTTCATGCGGAATAATAAGACTCAATGACTCTTTGGTGCGAATAATCACTTTGGCAACCCCTACTTTATTGGTGTTTTTAAGTGCTTCACGAAGAAGCACGTAAGCCTTTTTGTTTTTGCTTTCAGGTTGTAAGTAGTAAGGTTTTGAATAATAAAGGTTATCTATATTTTTTAAATCAACGAACTCATCGATATCAATTGATTTAAATAAATCGGGACTCGCTTTTTGGAGGATGTTTTCATCTACAATAATGTAACTGCCTTTTTCGTATTCCCAACCTTTGACTATATTTTCCCAAGGAACTTCTTTTCCCGTATCCTCATTCACCCGTTGATAACGGACTCGAGAATTGGTTTTAGAGTCTAGGAGATGAAACTTAAGATCGTTGTTTTCCTCAACAGAAACCAAAGATACAGGAATAGACACTAGCCCAAAAGAAATTTCGCCTTTCCATAGTGATTTAGCCATCATGCCTCCAGTCCATAGGAACATTACGCCAATTGCTTCCGACTGAATGTGCCTCTATAAAGACCGCTCATTAATCTAAAGTCATGTTGTAGCGCTTCTTAATTAAAGAGTCTCCTGGTACTGTGATAAAGTATAGTCTCCCTGAAAAGAAAGAGAGTGTCGAAAATCAGTTCTTGGTAATTCAATCGAATAAAATGAAAAGCTGACCTAATCCTAGAGTTTCTAATTCTGAGCCGTTTGATACGCAAGCAGTAAATCGTCTTTAAGCGCACAGCGCAGAGCTTTGTCCTTGTGGTACATTTTTGCCCTTAAAATAGCGGAGGGATGATAAGTTGCCATGATTTGATAAGAGGGCTTATCAATTAAATTACCCCTTTCTTTTTGTAAATGAAAGGAGGGGCTAATTAGGGATTTTGCAGCGGTTGCGCCAAGACAAAGGACCACTTTAGGGTGCACTATTTTAAGTTCTGAGATTATCCACGGATGGCATGCTCGTATCTCTGGGGCTGAGGGTGCGCGATGTTGTCGTCTATTGCCTATTTGTTCGAACTTAAAATGTTTGACACTGTTCGTATAATAGATAAGGTGTTCATCCAACTCGAGCTCCTCTACTAACTGGTGCAATAAGCGTCCAGCACTCCCTACGAACGGTTTTCCTGATAAATCCTCCTTATTTCCGGGTTGCTCTCCTACGAGCATTAAGGGGGCATGAGGATTTCCTTCACCAAACACCGTTTGGGTGGCGTGCTTATATAAATCACAGCCTTTGCACTGTTGAGCTGCATTTTTCAACTTCGCTAAAGAGGCAGTTTGAGGGATGAATTCGGCAGCGGTCTTGTCCATAAAATGCTTCCTTATTGAAGGTCGGTCACAAAATGCAATGAGGAGTATCTATAAATCCATCTATTAATTTTAGCAGATGCGGAAATAAGCCAATGAATAATCCCACTTCCAGCAACCCTTTAGCACGTGTTAATCCTCAATTGGCTATACTTAAGTAAAAGAGATTAGGAGAACAACATGCGCAATGAACATCACGTCGTGCCTCATGCTGCCGGTGGGTGGGATATTAAAAAAGCGGGTAATTCTCGTATCATTGCTCACCTGGATACTAAAAAATAAGCGGTTGCAAAAGCACGCGCTATAAGTATTCAAGAACAATCTGAGCTCGTAATTCATGGCAAAGATGGAACAATTCAATCTAAAGATAGCCACGGTCATGATCCTAGAGCGATTAAAGGTTAAACGTTTTTTGGTAATTTAGTCGAGTTCGAATAACTTCTGAGAGGCTAATTAGCCATTGAAAATGCAATCAAGCCCTGACAGTAAATAGCTCTTGTGGGGAAATAGGGAATTATATGACGAAGGCCACCTAAGTGGCCTTCCAGCGGCCTGTGTCTTAATGAAAAGAACGTGGTCGCATTTTAATTATAGATATTAAATCAAAATGAGTCAAATTTGAACGATTGGTGTGTGCGTGGGCGTACGAAGTTTATTGATAAATGGTTAGGAACTTGAACTCTTAAATGAGAAATATCTTACATGCAAATAAGCTGTTTAGTTACTGGATAATTCAAGTAGTTTTTCTATAATGAAATCGTTTGGCGCAGCGTCAGTTGACAGGACGTCAGCCTTAAGGCCTTATTGGCCTTAAGGTGTATTGTCGCTGTGCACAAGCACGACAAAAAAAACAGGGTAACTCATTCTCTTTTTATTTAGCCCGCTATATCGCAATGCTCCATGTTGATTTTTTTATTCCTATCAACGGTAACGCCAAAAGAGCCAAATGTTTCACGAGCCTTAAATCTCTCGCCTTTAGCTAACTCATTTTCGAATGTTATACGACTGTTATCTACGTCCAATTTGAGTAGATAATCCGCTTCGATGCTTAACATGTCGTTCACTATCTTATACATGATGTTAGAAATGGTTAATTCCTTTGCAATAAAATACGGATAAAGGTCTTCTATATCCTTTTGGCCGGAATCTTCTGAAAAATCATGAAACAAATAAGATTGGATTTCATCCTTCATCAACCTTAATTGCTCACACACGTATTGAAACCATGGCTGGATTAGGTCGTGTAGATCCGCATCTAAACTCAATTTTTTGTAAGCGAGGGGCTTATCAGTGTTAATGTGTTGAAATAATTTAAGAGTATCCAGTAATTCATGGAATTGAGGTGTACTGTTTTGAATGAGGGAGATGGCTCGCTGGGATTTTTTTAATATATCTTTTTCCAATGCGATTCCTTCCAGTATCTCCTTGAGTGCGATCTCTCTATGAGCGTCAAATATTATTGAGGAAGTCGCTATTTTGTTGGAGCGTTTATGCATTTCAAATTTAATTAACTGGCGGATATCTAGTTCGGTTATTAATAATTCGGTGTGAACGTGTTGAATGTCTCTAAAATATTCGTAAATAATCTCGATGTATTGTGCTTCTGTTTGAAGTGGTCAACCAAAATGTTACACCCCAGTTAAGTAACTTTCATTAAAAAATCACTCTGTTTTTCAAATTGATTTGGGCTTAAATATCCTAAATAAGAATGCAATCTATGGCTGTTATAGAACATCGTGATGTAATTCAAAATGTCCTGTTGGGCTTCCCATCGAGTTTGATAATTTCGCCATTGAACTCGTTCTTTTTTTAAACTTCCAAAGAAACTTTCAATGACACTATTATCCCAGCAATCTCCTTTTTTACTCATACTGCCAATATAGCCTTTACTCGTTAATAAGTTACGGTATTGGTAACTTGCGTATTGAGTTCCCCTGTCTGAATGAACAACGAGCCCTAATGATGGCTTTCGCTGCCAAATAGCCATGTTCAGAGCATCACAGACTAATGTTGCTTTCATTCTAGAACCCATACTCCAACCCACTATTTTTCTTGAAAATAAATCCATAACAACCGCTAAATAAAGCCAGCCCTCCTGAGTCCAGACATAAGTAATATCGGATACATAAGCTTTATTTGCTTCTTTAACATCAAACTGTCTATTTAAAACGTTTTCATAAACCGGTTGTTTATGGTTGCTATTTGTTGTCACTTTGTATTTCTTTCGATAGCGAACAAAAACTTGAGCTTTTTTCATTAAGCTTTGAGTTCGTCTTCGCCCCACTGGATAGCCTAATACATTTAAAGCATTCTTCATCCTGCGGCTTCCATAACAATACTGGCTGGCTTCAGCTATTTTCTTTACCCATTCAATAATCTCCTGATGCTCAGGAGTCTCTGGTTTATTTCTTTGGCGTTGCTGATAACTGTAATATCCATGTCGTGTAATGCCCAGTAGTTGGCACATTACGCCAACCGGCCAGCTCTTCTTATATTGGGCAACAAACGAATATTTTATTTCGTTTCTTGAGCAAAGAAGCGCCGCCTTTTTTAAGATCTCTTTCTCCTGCTCAAGGCGCAATAATCGCTTCTTTAACTCTTAATTCTCTTCGAGAACCTTGTTTATATCTGCCTGAGTGATGACACTGGTATTCAGCTCAATAATACTGTTTCCTGTATATTTTTCCTTGTTTATCCATTCATGCAGCGTCGGGCCAGGAACTCCTAATCCTTTTGCTGCCTGATTCACATTACCATAACTTAATGCAAGACTTACTGCCTCTTGTTTGTATTCTTTACTGTACTTGCGTACTTGTCTTTCCATAACTTACACCTCTTTGTTGGTTCATAAATACTAACAAATCAGTGTCCGTTTTTCCGCGGTAAGATTACTTTCACACATTAATCCATCACCCTTTTTTGAAGTGGGTATCAAATACGTATTCGATGAAAAAACTGTCAATCCCCCTCCCGATAGAATATAATTCAATCAGAGTGAATGATTAATGAATAGCGAGATGGAATCATGCCGTTAAGTATAAACGCCAACTGCCCCTCAACCTGGGGCTCATCGATGAATGAGATACAGCAAGCGATTTATCAGGTGTTGCTGAATTCGAGCTTGTTGTCCTATGAGGGTTGGCTGTATCGTCGAGACCAACTCCCGGAGGCGCTTGCTGGTTATGAGTACAACTACGTGTACGTCCGCAGAGACGATTCAAAAACCTTATACTACATCACTGCGGAGGGGACTGCTGAAGCGATATCCGATGCGTCGTTTGATTTTGACGCGTTGGAGCAAGACCTTCAGCATCTTGAACCAGATAGCTCAGAAATACCTGATATCTGGGCACTGAGCCATGAACAATTTCAGCAATTAATCACCAAAAAGAATGGCCCTGCTCCAAGAAACACGCCATTAGCCAATCCAGTGATGACTGCTGAGGTGGGGTACACTGATGCAGAGAGCCTGCTTAATCTGAAGAGTGCCTTACTCCATTTTAACATTCTTTTTGGTGATTTGGCTCCTGAATTAAAACAACAGCTGGTGACACAAATCATTACCACGAATCAGGATAAAAATTACCAGGATGCATTCGCATCCATGGAATCCCTTTTTAGAAACGAGAAAACAATCACCACGAAAATAGAATTAGTCCGTGAAGAGGAACGCGCACGGCAATTAGAACAATCAACACGCCCAAAAAATCAGTTAGACATCCCCTCAATGGAAAAAGCCTCAACCGATGATTCTATGCCGATGTTTTCCCGATTACCGCAACCAATAAAACAACGCATACTGACAACGCTATGTGCCTCAGCCCATTCGACGGTGGCACTGTTTATGAATGATTTATTTCTCGAAGGTTTTCTGGATGAAGGGAATACAATATGGCCCTATCTGGCGAAGGTGCTGGAGCAAAGCCCTAATATTGAGCGCTACGTTACGGCAGCCAAGATGTTAAATGATCCAAACAACCTCTTGTTCACTTGGCTGAAAAAAATCACCGTTGATAATGAGCCTGTCTATGATTGGCCGGCTTTTTTGGACCCACTGTCCACTCAACAACAAATATTCTGCCTTCGCTTGGCACAGCACCTGTTGCATCAAGGTGATAACGTATCTGATGAACAGCTCCAAAAAGCATTTAAAGTTAAGCCATTTTTGCAGCATGTGGCTTATGGGCAGCAAGATGAGGCTGATGCCTTACTTAAAAAAGACCATACTTTGGCTCAGGAACTCCTCACCGCCAGGAAAATTCCCTTTACGGATTACTCAGGAAGAACCTTTAAATGCAGTGCTTATGAATATGCCTATTGGGCCAAAGACACCCATATGTGCCGCATGCTTGAACGGCACATGGACAATGCCACCAAACAAGAACTCTTGAACCGCGTGCGAAAAATCGAAGAACTCACTGGCTCTGAACTTATCCAAAAACCCAGGGGACTCGCTTATAGGGATAAAAACGGAGTTGAGCATCGCAGTGCTCATTTTGATTTAGGTCCATTAAAGCGGGCATTAAGAGACTATCTTGAGGCTTTCGACAAAAGCCCTAAAAATAGTGATGAAGATTGGGCTGCATTACGTACAATCTGGCTAAAGGTGGGTTTACCGCAAAGAGAGGTTCCGGCGCACATTGCGCAGGAGTATTGTCATCCGGACCGTTCATTTTACGAGGTATGTGTGTATCCGCGATTATTGGATGCCGCAAACCCTAATAATCTGAAGCGGACGCTTTATTTTTTTAATAAAAAAACTGTCTCCTATAACTTGTGGTTTACTCCTGATTCTTATTCTGATGATGCTGGTTTGGGTTCTTCAGTTGCAATAGTGAGTCCGGACTGTTCGTATCAAGAAAGAGCTGAGAACCCAGTGTGTTGTGCTGAGTGGGAGGACGTCAAGCATAATTTATGGGTTATAGGATTCTTGGATGAAGCAAGAACAAAGGACCTTATACAGTCGCGTGCCAATCTGGAGTCCTCATCAAGCGTACAGGCAACCCCTTCTCTCGGTAGGTAATGAACAACAACTCGGCCGCCGGAGCGGCGAGCCGAGTGTCATAACAGGAATCAGCCAGTAAGCAGGTATGGTATTCATACATAGTATAAATTGACACTTGGTTTGTATCATTAGCAGTGGCTAATATTATAAATGGGTATTTATACACTAATTTGTAATGAGGACATTGTTCAAAAGCGGATACCCTGCCCTATTTGTAATATGTGTTAAGGGCGAGCTTATGTTTATAGAGCATGGAATAAAGGCGGGTCTAAAGGCACTATAAAAAAATATTGCCACGAACATTACATATGTTAAAGCTGTATTTGAAACAGCACAAGACACATTGCTAATATACACATCCTTATTAATTGATTGAAAAGGAACAAATTTATGTGGACTACTGCTATTGCTTGCATTTCAATAATAGTCTCCGTTAGTTCTATATATCTTAGTTATAAAGCTAACAAATTAGCTGACAAAGCAAACGAGCTATCTAAGGAAAATGCCGAGTTTTCTAAGGATTTGAATAAAGTGAAGATTACTAAATCTATTATTGATGAGATTTCTAATGATTGGAATAGTTCCCGACATATTATATTAACACACTGGAAGTTTTATCAAAGCAGAGATTTTACAAAAGAGGATTTCAATGAGATCTGGGAAATAGCAAATTATAGAAAAAAAGGTAAGGCAGCGCGTCTTTCATTTGAACAAATTCTTAACGAACAATCATAATACCATTTAAGTCCAATGCTACGAAGATTTCAGTAATTTGTTCTAAATATACGTTGGGTATGCTTCAATTAGTTTCAACAATGGAGATCGATTATGGGCAGCCTTAACAAAGAAAAATGAAGCTTTTATGGAGCTATAGCCGGTTGATTTCAATACATCTTTATTGAAACCTCAAATGGTAGATTTCTCATCTTAAAACTGAAGAACACCTCCCAAGCAATTTTTGGGTTCTTCAACAGACCACTTTCTCATGATTTAGATAAGTAAAATTTTAATCAACCCGAGTAAATGTATGAGTCAAACATGAGATTTTAGGCAGTGTTGCAAAAAAATCGATTGTCTATACTTAGTCAATCAAAAGTATGGAGTAATGCATGGAGAAATATCAACCAGTGGATTTTAAATGGCGCCATTTTCATGGTGAAGTGATAATGCAATGCGTCCGTTGGTATTGTAAATATGGCATTAGCTATCGAGATCTAGAAGAAATGATGGCAGAGAGAGGGATGACAATTGATCATACGACTGTTTATCGCTGGGTTCAGCATTATGCACCGGAACTGAAAAAACGACTTGACTGGTATAAAAAAAGTTATGCCAGGCGTTGGCATTTGGATGAGACTTACATTCGAGTGAAAGGTGAGTGGAAGTACTTATACCGAGCCATTGATGAGCAAGGCAATACGATTGATTTTTATTTGTCTCACCGACGCAATACTATTGCGGCCAAACGCTTTCTGAAGAAACTTATAAAGAACAATCCAACATGTGATATTAGTGTGATTAATACGGATAAAAATCCCACATATAATCAAGCTATTCAGGAGTTAAAACAAGAAGGCCATTTAGCGCCACATGTCAGGCATTTGCAAATCAAGTATAGGAATAATCGACTCGAAGCAGACCATGGAAAACTTAAACGTCTTATTAATCCTGTGCGAGGATTTCACTCAATGAAAACAGCTTATGCAACGATTAAAGGTTTTGAGGTTATGCGCATGTTTAAAAAAGGTCAGTTTAACCTGTGGATGTGTGGGAACCGTAATGAAATTTCTTTTATTAATGAGCAATTTGGTTTATACAGTTGAGCTACGCCCGAAATTCATGATTCTTCATTTTTAAAATTATTTGCAACACAGCCAGTGAATTTATCTGTGTCTACCCATTCAATTTTTAGTAATCGTGGTCCGTTTTCAATACCATGTGTAAGTTTATCATCAAAATTATAATTTAAATCATATGTATCTCTTGTTCTAATATTTAACTCACCCATTAGTTTAAGAGTATTTTCTATATATTGGATTTCCACACTGCACCTCGTTAACGCTGGTTTTTCCAAAAACAGTTTATCATTCGTCTTTATATATTTTCATTACCTTTCGTCCCCCCTTTGTATAATAATCAAGGCGCTCATATATTTCTTTTAATTCATCAGGAGTAATGGCCCATAAGTAATCGAGGAATTGCTCGATTTTGAAACATCATCATCTCCTATTTCAAGTGGTCCCTCAACTCTGCGCGGGGTATCTTAGTATTTGTCGAGTTACAGACGCTAACCTCAATTACGGAACTTAGCCTTGTATTTTTAGCAAATTTCGGTAGTTATTTATTCGTTTTTTGCGACACAGAGCGAATTCCGGAGCACAAATATGAATGTTTAATAAGTTAGAAAATATTAGACATCGGAATCAATGAAACGATTAAAATATAACTAAAAAGCCGCACATAGCCTTTTGGCCAAAATTACGGAAAGCAACTAGTTAGTTCTTGTTTGTCGTGTAGGTTCTATCCATGGCCGAGGAGTCGCTACTCGACAATATATATAATCAGGGTTTCCATCCGTTCAGATTAGGATACATTATATCGTCTTTTCTCTGTTTAGATTTTGATCTAATGGTGTTATGTTGTATAATTTGACCACTTCCAGACTTGCTATATTTATATGAATATTCTTTTATTTTGGTCTATATGTTTTATATTTCTCTCTAACACAGCGCTATGTTTTAAATTAGATGAAAAAATATTTTGTCCGAACGAGATAACTTGTTCGCGGGAAAAAAGTATTAGTTCTTGTAAGTTTTCTGATGACCAAACGGGCCTGTGGAGCAAACCAATTGCTCAGGGACAAATTAAAAAAGGCACATATAGATTTACCAGTGTATATGCTAGCTATCAGGCACAAATTAATGATCCGATTCGCCGAGCTGAATTTAATCCTTCACTAGATAAAGCGCAATGCAATTACAAACTTGAAAGTGATATATCTGACGCCCACTTTATAGAATTAAACACAAACAGCTTTGAAGAATTAGTAGAAGCTAGTCCGGATGAAGTTAGCCAATGGAGATTATATTCTCCTGTAGCTGGTTGCGAAGGAGGCATATCACAAGCATGCCCTCTTGCTCGCGTCCCTTCATTGAAATTTATTGTAGAATCATCTTCGGAACTGTATATAAGCGCTAATGGCATAATTATATCGGGTCTAATACAAAACAAAAATAAAGGCTTTAGTGTCTTAACTATGTATGAAGCCTGGGATGCCTGCTCAGATACTGGATTATGCTTACTTCATTTAATGCTTAAAAATGGAGAGCAAAGCGTGGATTTGGGTGGTGTAATAGTTGACATGAGCAACGGGATGAGTGCCGAAGATTATTTTGATAGACCAAGGACTAATTTTGAAATATTAATAAATCGAGATGAGCCAAATATAATTAAAATTAGCCCAACAGTTAGCGCAAAATAAAATTGTAAAAATTTGCCATTCCTAATAGTCGTTATAAACATGTTGAATTGAAAAATATAATTATATTCATTTCCATCCATCATTACCGGATATGATACGGTTACATGAAATACAGCGTGTTCCTATTGATTGTTGTTTAGAATCAACTTTAGGATGAGTATATAAAGGATCTGTTAAAAATTCCTTTATCTCATTTTCCAAATACGCCTTTGCAGAGTTTGCGGTAGGAAAGATACTCGATGTAAAAAACATTTTTCGAGATAAACAGGGACATTTTACATCAGCCCTTCCAGTAAATTGATTGTTATCTCCAGAAATTTCAAACTTGCATTCATGTCCATTAATTATTTTCTCACTTGTATTCATGACGCACTCAGATGTCTAAATCCTTCCTCTATATATTATAGCTCACGGAACTATACCTCAACGAATTGTAGGGAAGCACGCGAAAAAGAAGTTCATCATGTAACCGCATCGCAGCAGCGCTTTTAAATATTCATCTTATTTATATGTAAGTGCTCGCTCTCAAACTATCTAGTTCCTTATCTTAGAGTATTCATCTACCCTACCCGTTTTTTGTGAAAGCCATTTTATATTTCGTAAAATTTTTATTTGGTATAGCCTAATACGGATGATGGTGATTTGTGATGCTAATGCATTAGGTTTAGACCATAAGAAGGCATGTTTTCTAGCTAATCGTATATAGTTTTTATATCTATTTTTATCTTTCCAACTAAAAAGAGGTTTATTTTCTATTAATTCCTTATTAAATTTATCAATAGCTTGTTGTACTGTTTGAATTTCTTGTTGCGGTGATCGAGAATTTAAGCTCCAACTTGCATAGGAAATGCACATAAAATCATATGATTTGTTATAAAACTCAATTTTTTTATGATCTCTTTTTAATTTGGTGACGCGATCATATATAAACTTGCTCCAAACATTAACTATATTAGAAATCAGTTCTAGCATTTTCTTTATTCCTTCTATCAAATTAAGGGATAGGAGATTATGTAATTAAATATACATGGCAATGTAGCTTTGTATTATTTATACACAAAGTATGGCAATTATTTAATGAGCGATAAAGAGATTTACTTAAAACTTAATAAAATAAATCATTTTTTAGAATTTTAATGAAATTACGATTGAAATCGACCTCCAAATATTGCGTATTTTAAACGATTGAAGGTACTCCAATGCAAATGTATGAATTGATTTATACGTTGCCTATTTCGATAAGATAAGCCTTTCATCAGCGGGCATATATTTTTAGTACATTAGATTCCCTAGTTGTTCTATTATTGTGTATAGGTTAATTAAAAGGAAAAACGTAGTTGAGGGGGGTATTGAATTTATACGATGAGTTGAGGAAACCGTGTTATTAGTCTTTGGACGTTCACGGCGTTTGGTTTAGATTACAGCCAAAAGTCTTGGCTTTGGAGTAAATCCCCGCGCTGAGTTCTTAGTTTCGCCATAACGCAAAAATATTCAAATCCCTCATCAAAAATCGGAAAAAGCCAATTTCCTAGCCTAGCTCATCCACCAAATCCTTACACAGATGAATCACATAATAGTGTGAGTCTTTTTTAAAACGTAGTTCGTGGTTGCGCTCTTTATTTTTAAACCGAAGAAGCTGTAAAAAAATAAACTTTAGAAACCAGTGCATTATTAAAATAATGCTAACGAGGAAATTCGTTTTAGACGTTCAGGGTTATCTTCTACATAAATAGCAGTAGTGACAATATTGGCATGCCCGGCTAAACGAGATACGGCTTTAATGTCTGCCCCTTGCTCAATAAGGCGGGTAATAAATGTGCGTCGTCCTGAATGAGAGCTTGCCCCATGGATTCCTGCTTTGTCGTAGAGCGCACGAAACCACTTTTGCAGAGTGTTGGCGGTGAATCGGCTTTTGCGTTGGGTTTGAAACAGCGGTTTATTAAAAGGGGTTTCTTTTAACGTATTTAGATGGGCTTGTAGTGTTTCACGAATTTTCTTATGCGTAAGGTAGACATGCCGTTGCTTATCTCCTTTGGTCATCGATCGCTTTAAACTGATCTCATCTAATAATTGATAGTGTACATTCGCCACATCGCCAATGGTAAGTGAGGCGATTTCTTTAGCACGCAAACCCAATCCGAAGGAGCAATAAATGATTGCCAGATTGCGAACACCAAATTTTCCTTCTTTAGCGACTAAAGTGAGCAATTTAAATTCATTTTCCGTCAAAACCTTTGCTTTGCCTTCGCGAGCCATTCTTCTCTCATATAACTACCTAATTTATCGATATTTTATATAAAGTAGGGTGTATTTGCAAAGACAAAAAATGGCGTCCGCTTAAAGCCCTTTCTGGGTCTGATGACATCCTCTTTTGTCTATAAGAGGGTGTCTTTTTAAAGTTTTAAAAAGTGTAGCTCGGTGTAGCGTTCACGTAGATTTTATTTTGCTACGGAAGGACTTCTTAATTTTAGTGGAGAGGGAATGCAAGAGCTTCTTGTGTTTACTGGATTCATGCTAAGCGGTGCAGCGGCAGGGGCGCGTGTTTAGTTCTTTATTGCCCCCATGTAGCAGATGTAGCAAATATTGGAATTGGATATCGATTATTTGCGGTAGGGATTGAGTTCAATGCGAGTTTTATTTCCTGACTTGATGAGGCGAATGTACTGATGTTCGATGAGTGTTTCTAATGCGTTATCGCGCAGCTCTTTTGTACGTAAAGGACTAAATTGCAGTATCTCTCTTGGGGTTGGCATTTCGGGTTTTCGTACTAAGAGCCAATCAAGTAGCTTACGCGCCTCATCAAGATAGGGCTTTGCCGACTTAGGCTCTAATAAACGTCTTGCTTCACACAAATACCAGCGGGTTAATATAATGGCCTGCTCCATCTCTTCGGCTGCGATGTCCCCTAGTCGTCCTGAAAAAAGATGAAATAGGGCTGCCAGACGCGCTGCATTTTCAGCGGCTTTGCTGGCAAAATCTTTGATTTCCATCCACTGCCCTTGGGTTGTAAGACCGGATTCAATGCTATTAAAGAACTGAATCCATAAATGCTTTGCTGCGGCGGTCATTTTTAGTGTGGGTAGATTAATACACCCCACTTGGGTTAAGCGTTGAGAGTGTTCCAGGCATTGCGTGATACGCTGCTCGTATTCGATTAAACCCATCAGTTGTTCTGGAGGTTCTTGATAAAAACGAGTTCCCATGGAGCTGTCAGGGAAGGCGAGAAGGCAACGCGCCAAAAAACCGCTTTGACGGGTAACACCCGTAGCCTGATGAATCATTTGATTTAACAGCAAGGGTTGCATCATTAAATTTAGCGTCAAGCGCCGATGTTCAATAATGAAGCTTTGGGATGTTTTGCGATGTGCCGCAAAGGACTTTCCCTCCCATAAGCGATTGAGCAGGGCAACAAAACGCAACGGGTTTGATTGCATGCTGTGGCTTCCGAGTATGATTCCGGCCTCATCAGACCATAAGGATGCACTTGGCCAGCCGTGTGCTAAATGAACAGCCAAAGCTTCTTGGGTTGCATCTTCAAAATACAAGGTTGGTTGTATGGGGATGTCTGGTTCTTGGTGAACTAACTCTTCAAGTAATTCTTTGTAGTATTCACTGTCCTCTCCTGTATAGGTGGCGCGTTTGATTTGGGTGAGTAAACCATCTCGCTCCATTTGCCAGGCTTTATGCTGGGTGAGTGCGCTTAATCGTTCAGGTTCTCGTTTTTTTCGTATGTTGCTTTCCCACTGGCGAATAGCATTGGAAAAAATGGAGTCAGCCGCACTTTTACGTTCTCCTGAACTGGCAATGACTAGAAAATATAAAGAAACAGGACTAGTTAAATAGGTGTCACGAGCAACATTAGCATGAGCCTGACATGCTAGAGAAAGGTTTGCTAAAGCACCATTTGCTACTAAAGAGAGTGGTTGTTGCCCATAGCATTGATAGGAGTGAACTACACGTTGGAGTATACTCGGTAATGCATCTAAAGGATAAGTCGCTTCATTATTTAGAGTATAAACAAGCGGTATGGGCTGTTTCCAATACCCTTGTGGATGCTCTTGATTGGGTAATGGGTTTGGTTGCTCTAAATAAGAATGGGACATAAAATCGCGCTATAAAATTGGAACTTAGGGCGCTATTTTACGCTCAGAGCTTCCCTGTTGTAAAATAGACATCAAGCGTAGGGAATAGGGTGGCTAATGAACGAGGCAAATGAAGAACAAACGTGGGTAATTCAGTGGCGAATTGATGCAAAAACCCATAATTACGAGGATTGGCCAGGTTATAGCGAAACCCCGATGACTCGCAATGAAATGCTTTCCGCACTGGAAGAGTGTCACAGCAAGTGGCCTCATTATGAGTTTCGTGGGCATAATGTTCATGCAGCTCTGTTGCGTCATCGAGTAGATGAATCAATAGGTGCTACTAAAAAGGAGTAATTAGGAAATGTCTTTAGAGTTGTGTCATTGGATTCTTGCGCTTTATGTGGCTGGATTGTTTATGAGTATTCTTGGTTCTATTCAGTTCTTGCTTAATCGTAATGAGATAAAGAAAACCACAGATATTGATGTCTTTCAAACTCGCCCTAGCTTGAAACTTTATCTTATTTTAAAACCCATCTTTTGGCCTTATTTTTTTGTTGCCGAAAAAAGCCCCATCGAGCGAATTTCTGAATTATTCTTTAAGCATTATGGTGATGAGGGGCATACTTATTTACGAAATAATGGGCTTAAAAATTTTCTAAGGGATGTAGTAAGGGAAAAAATCGCTATGAACATTATCAAGTAAAACGACTCTTTTGGCCAATTGATGAAGGGAGTGAAGACTATCAAGAACACCAAAAATATTTTCCTAATAACAGCAGGCCTCTTCATGCTGAAATTATTTATGCGCAGCACCAAGAAAAGTATCTTGTTGGGGTGATGTGGAGTACTAGAGAGTGTTTGGACAATACTAAGCCAGTGAGCAGATTTCAATTAGACGAATGTGAATCAATGACTTTTTTGCAATTTCAACAGCGATTGCTGCAAATTAATCAGGCCAAGGCAAGAGAGTTCTTGAATCAGTACAAATACACTAATTAGCGGTTTTTTCGCTATTTATTTTAAATTAAAGAGGGAGGGAGGTATTAAAATGAACACAGTGAGCGTTCAATTGAAAAACGGGAATTATTTGCTTATCCCTGCGGAATTTTATCCCAGATATCCTACATATAGTAGCCACTAAGGAAAATTTATCATGTTTCACACCTATTAATCGATTTGTAGCTGCTATTAAAACAACCTCCTCTTTTATTTTTAACCCGGTTTTTGCGGTTTTTCAGTGATTAATTTAAGTCTCTGCACCCCTCTACTGGTAACTAACAATTCATTAAATCCAAAAACAACCTATTATTTTTATCTATTTCTCGGTTTCATTATTTCTTATTACCTCACTAAAGCGTTCACCCTATTTACCAGTATACGTCCCTTTACTACTGATCGCTTGGCGCATAACTTAGGGTATAGTTCTTTTGAAAGTGCACTTAAGCCCTATGACAGCCGGATGCTTCAAGAAATTATTCATGTAAATGATTTAAAAGGATAAAGACGAATATTGTACTTTGATGATTTATATGGAATTTTATTTTATGTAGCCACCCCAAGAAGGTTATATGATACTTTTGGGCCTTCTCGCCTACGAGTAGTTAAATAATATAATAAAATATCGAGCGTTTTTTAAACAACAAATACCCATTTAAACCATACCTTCAATGTTTGTATTGGAATTTAATATTGGTTATGTATTTGATAATGACACCGTACTTTTAAGATAGTGTCATTATCAACTTGGGTTCAATTAGCCAAGCCCTTATTTCTAAGCTTGTAATTGTAAGGTTAATCGCATATTGAGCGCATCAGCTACTTTGACCAATGTTTCCAGAGAAGGAATAAATGAACTGCTGCCACTTTCAAGGCGAGAGACAACGGACTGCTTGCTGCCAATTTTTTTTGCAAGTTCTGATTGGGTCATGTGGCGCTCTTTGCGTGCATTCGCAATCATTACCGCAATGTTATTAATAATTTGTTCGCGTTCGTAATGCTTTGCAAACTCATCATCCTGCTTGATTTTATTGTCAATAAATTCATTCAAGGTAAGTGCTTTCATTATCGTATACCTCCATCATGCGTTTTTCAGCAAGTTCAATCTCTTGCTTTGGTGCTTTTTGCGATTGTTTTTTGTATGCATGTAAAAGTACTATAATCTCTTTTTGAATGCATACATAAAAAAAGCGATAGCCACTGCGAGATGTTTTGATCTTAATTTCCCAGAGCGATCCTTTTATTTGTCTAAATTGTACGCGCGGGCTATCGAAACCAAGCTCCTCGATGTTTTTCAAGCATCCAGCAATACGCGCGATTTCATCTGTCGGTAAATCGTTTAGGAATTCCGCCACCGGGTTTTTTCCCGATTGTTTTTGGTAGAATTTTACTTTCATAATTTATTATAGCATAAATGTGATATTTTCGCCATTGTTAAACCCATGGAGTCCAATCTTTTAGGTAATAGCATTTTGTGATCCTCCCATTTATAAGTAGGTTTCAACTAATTAGTTGCAGTTTTATCATGTAGGTTTTTATAGCATTTGATTTTATCCATTAACTCATTTTTATTGAGATGAATAATTTTCTTAATTACGAGCTCAGGGTTATGGCTTTGATCTAATAATTGCTTCGCCCATAGCATAAAGACATCATCTTCAGTGAGCATCGTGAATAATATTTCTGGCTTCTCTTTAAATAATAATTCAATAGCACAGGCTGTAAGCCATTTTGTAGGAATTGTGTCTCCATGAGCCATGCTTTGAATAGCCATTGGTGAGAAGCTTTTGTCTTTTTTAAATAATTCTTTTGCTAGGGCATGTAATTTTTCAGAACGGTTGTAAATTGATTGTATTTCGGCAAAAACAGCTTGCATTTGGCGAGTAAAATCCTGCTTTTTATATTCTGCAAGATTTGCCTTGGTTAAAATCGTTAAAGCATCTTCTTTGCTCTGTCCCGAAAGTTTGCTGACAGCGATTTTCATTTGTTGAATGATGCTTGCTATCATTGGTTCAAAAATGTTGAGTTCGACCTTGTTTTGATGACAAAGAATTTCAATTTGGTCTAATGTCTCGGTGAACTCATAAGGCAGTCGGAAGCGGAAATCAATTAATGAATTTTGTGGTGTTGGATGTAGCTGTTGATAAATAGCCGTAATATTTTGGATAAATTGTTTAAGTTCAATCAGTTCATTTATGGATAATTTAGCCCATCCGTCAAAAGAGTCGGGGGCATCCATTAGAAATGAGCCATATAAAACTTTTGAGTCAGCTTGTTTTACATAAACTCGCGGAGCTTTCCGTGAGTTTTGTCTAATTTCGAATCTTAAGAGCTTATTCATTAAGAAGCCTCTAATAAAATAAGTGGTGAGTTGTTGTTATATTGAGATGCAATATCTTTTGCCTCGTTTAGTCGTGTATATGTTTTGTTTGTTGCTAAATCAACATAATATTTTTTCCCTGCGTGTTTGTAATGGTGTTTCGCGCGAAAGGCAAAAATAGGGGTATTTATAAAACCACCTATTAAAGAAATTTTCATGATTTTAGTGATTGCTTCCGTATCCTGAATGGTTTCATTAAAGTATTTTCCTAGTAAATGATGTTCATTTAACTCGTACAAACTTTTTAAATGGTTCCAGCGATTTCCGTAATACCGCATGTAATAAGTAACACCGGATATATTTATTTTTCTGGCACGTGTCGCATCGTTTTTGTAACTGGACCTTCTTAAAGAATAATAAGGTTTGAACGCACGCAAGATAGGCAGCGTTTCCTTTTGGCCATATAAAAAAACAAGATTATTGAACCGTGCGTCTAGTTTCGCTTTTTGAGTTCGCGCATCCCCTAATTTAACCTTTATTGCTTCTAGCGATTGGATAATAGAGTCAATGCCCTGTTCCTCTAGGGTTGGGATGTCATGCAAAGAGATTTCGATTTGATATTCCAAACGCTCAAACGTTCTGAGGGATTTGCATAGCTGTGGATAATGGATTAGCGTGTCGAGTCCCACGGGGCTGCCTACAACTTCTTTAATGGCTATTCTATTCCAATAAGAGTAGGAAATCTCTTGAGGTCGTGTGCACTGCGGTGTCAGTCTTAATGCACTGAGTAAGTCATTTAATGAAAGGCCCAACTCAAGGGGTGTTTTTTCCGATTCTAAATTGATCATGACATCCTCTTTTTTTCTCTTAGTGTCCCAATGACAGAGCTTAGTTTATTCATCATCGTTGTTTAAGTCAATACAAAACATCAATTTAAAACACAAACAATTATTATAAATTAAGTTTACAAGTACCTGATAATTTGGCATAATATACGTGTTCACTTAGGAACATTAAAGAAAACAAAAGGAGTTAAATCTATGAATCAATACGATGCTCTAAAGGTGCTTGGTTTGTCAGGCCAGGTAACTCCAGAGGATATCAAAATAGCTTATAAACGAGCATGCTCCAAATATCACCCCGATAAAAATCCAGCGGGTCTTGAAATCATGAAGATGGTTAATCTCGCTTATGACGCATTAAAATCATTTGATGGTCAGGTTTCTGTTTCTCAAGATGCAGCGCAATATGGGGAGGCAGTTGCAAACGCATTGAACGCAATCAGCGGCCTTGGCCTTATTATAGAGATTTGTGGCGCATGGGTTTGGGTTACAGGAGAAACCAAGCCTCACAAAGATTCGTTAAAAACCGCTCAATTCAAATGGGCACCTAAAAAAACCTGTTGGTATTTTAGACCAGAGGATGCAAAGCGCTCCCGTTCTCAAGGTAATTATACTCTGCAAGATATTCGAGAAAAATACGGCAGTGTGCAGTTTTCAGGGCGTGAACCCCGCCATCTACCTTAGTATCCATGACCACCTGCAAAGGTGGTCTTTCGCCCTCCCCTTTTTTCTAAATCATGGTGGGTGCAAAGAATTACCTATTGCATAGCTCGCCAAGTTAGAAACTTAGCTTAAGGATTTATAATGATGAAAGAGAAAAATGAATTTCAACCAACCGCTGAAATGGCACAAGCCGCACAAGATTATATTCATGCAGAAGCCCATTATTTAACGATAGAGCCCATTGTAAAAGAGATTCAACAGGCGTTACTTACCGAAACGCAGTATCGCCATAGAGAAACCAATCAGGTTATAACAAACCCTAAAGATACATGGTTAATGAGTGATGTCGATTTCAATCAATACAACGTATTGTTGCATCACTGCTATTTAGAAAAGGGATTTAATCCAAAATACGGTTATTGCCCCTTACTTATTGCTGAAGATGAACTAAGAAAGGCCGGGAAAAAGTTAATTGATTCGCTTCGCTCAATCACGGGACTGGGTGCAATGGATGTGATTAACGCGAAAGATGGAAAGGGATTAATGCATTTCAAAGAGTTTATTGATGTTTCGTTACGGCTTTTGGTGCCTTATTTAAGGAATTAATCGTAAATAAAGTTCATGAATTATATTTACATTAATGGGATTTGTGTTATACTGTCTTTGTTCTTTAGGAACATCATAGAAAATTAAAGGAGCTTTATAATGATCAAACATCCACTTCAAATCGACTCCATTCTTTATTCCTCTTGGGGTTATGACCAAACCAATATCAATTTTTACCAAGTCATTCAGCTTGTTGGTAACTCTACCGTCGTTTTAAGAGAGCTCGCTCAAGAAATTGATACATCACCAAATTCATTTATTGGTAAAACAAAACCTATTCTTAATCAATTTATCGGCGAGGCTTTTAGAAAAAGACTCAGAGAAAATGGCATTGTACGCATTGAATCATTTATTAATGCTTATCCATGGAATGGCTCGAGTCGGAATTATTCATCATATAGCTAATATTTCCCCCTGCGTAAGCGGGGGTATTGATAATAAATTAACTAAATAAGCTTACTTAGGAACGTTGATGATGAATTTATCCCCTTTAGAAAGTCACGGATTAATAAAAGAAATAACGATAGTGTGGACTATTGATGATGTGCTGGAGGTTCGACCCGGTTTGACCAACGCACAAGCAAGTGCGGTCTTGTTTCACCTTAAAACTAATCATGACGCAACCATAGGCATTAATTGGGATGTAGTAGGGGCTGTTTGTGATTATTTATTTGGTAGATAGCAATAAATTTAGGTGTTATGGAGGGTGGTGTACGCCTACCTCCTCTTTTAATAAGAAATATATCTGTTTAAGAAAAGGAAAATCATGGAATTAAGACTGTACCACGGACGAACGAGTCCTGAGCAAGAAATGGATAGCTGGGGCTTTGAAGGGCCAATACTTACCGGAGTCGAAGGGATTGTATGGACTTATGGAATACCTAGAGTCTTTTTTGGGAGTAGCGATGACTATAATAAGGCTAAAGAGCTTACAGGGTGGGATGAATTAGGCGACGGGTTAGAAATGTCAGTTTTTGAAGATATGATTAAAACAAAGCAAGGGTATTTTGGGGATTGGGAGTTGATATAAACAATGCCTCTCATCAATAAATGTAAATTATTATTATAAATAATATTTACATTTATTGGGGTTCTGGTATACTGTATTTGTTCACTTAGGAACATAATAAAAAACATAAGGAATTAAAATGATTAAACATTCCCTTCAAATTGGCTCCATTTTTTATAGTTCTTGGGGTTATGACCAAACCAATATTGATTTTTACGAGGTTACAAAGCTTATAGGCAAATGTACTGTGGAGCTTCGTAAAATTGCTCAGTCCAAGATTCCTTGCGAACGCGATTACTTTTGCGGCAAGACAAAACCAATTCCTGGAAAATTTGTAAGTGGCCCCCTCAGAAAGCGGTTAACGAAACTCGGTAATATCAACATTAATTCATTCGAACATGCCTCCCTATGGGAAGGAAATGAGCTTCTATATTCCTCTTACGCATAAAACAATCCAATCAAGAGGAGAGCTGTCTCTCCTCCTCAAGAATAAAGGAGAATCCTATGTTTATCAGTCTGATTTTAAAATGTTTTTCCCCCTTTCACATCGCAGTTGAGTCATTAAAAAAACAAAAAAGGGAAAAAGAAATGATTCATTATCATTTGGGTATAAAGGTTCCCACAAAGACATGGGGTATTACCACATGGATTATATAAAGTTATGGCAAGAATTTTCGGATGTCCCTATCAATAGCAGAGACGAAATAGTAGAGCGGTTCATTCATTTTGAAAAAGGAACCGATAAAATTGATATATGGTCGTGGTTTGACCGAAAGTTACCGAAGGGAATTGCATATGAACATTGTAAATAGATTTGATACGGTATCGTATCTGGCGCTAATAATTTTGCTTACAGGCTTTATGTCTTACCCCGCACAATCAGCACGTTCAATATCTTTTGTGGGGAAGCATATGTTACACCGCCCTACAAAGACTAATAGGGGCAAATTTTTAACTGGAGTGGCAGTAGGTTCCCTTTTGTTTTCTCAAAAGAGCGGTTCTGAATCAGATAATGTAGACTACAGTTTTAATGGCTTTGATGAATTGTATGCTGAATATGAGCGTAATACACAATTATTAAAAAAAGGAAGTTTGTCGAAAGAGCAGCAATTAACATTGATACGTAGAAATGAGCAAATAAAAATTGCATTAGTTCGGAAAGCTAGAAATCGGTATGTCGAGTCATTTACGCTTCAATTAACTCCCTTGAAAGAAAAAATAATCGACCGCGAAAAAACCGAGTCCAAAAGATCGCCAAATACCGACCAAGTTATTCGAAAGGAAATTGTATATCAAATTCGTTTATCAAGAGAAAGTCCGAGTACAATTGATAATTTTGATGTAATTAGCGTAAATGATACGAAACCAAATAGCTTAAATCCTTATCAGTTTAACTATTCGGAGCAATGGGGAGAGAATGTTATTAAGATAAAACTGAGAGATAAGAAAGATCACGGGTTCGAATTTGAATTAACCAAGACTTATTATGTGCCACAGCCAAAAGAAAAGAACCCACAAAGAGCTTTTCTCCCTGAAATCGAAGACAGATTCTTGTATCTTGCTCCTTTACTGGTGATATGGTTTTCTCTAAGAGCGTTATTAGGGCCTGCTGAGTAAATGCAGGCCTATAAATATAATTGTAAGGAGTATTTTATATGTTAGAAATATTAGTTGGTATTGCAGTTGTTCTAGTAATTTTTTGTTTTTACGGGGTTATTTATTGTGAAGCAACAGGAGGTTGCCCTCATTGAGCGTTTAGGAAAATATCATCATGTTGCTCATGCGGGACTTAATTTTAAAATTCCATTTATTGATTGGATTTCTGGCAAATTATCCTTACGAATCCAGCAACTCGATGTGAAAGTTGAAACCAAAACCAAAGATAATGTTATTGTTCAAATTCAAGTTTCAGTCCAGTTTCGCATCAAAGAAAACGGAATCTATGACGCGTATTACAAATTAGAAGATCATACGCAACAAATTACAGCATATGTACTTGATTTGGTTCGTTCCGAAACCCCTACCATGATTTTAGATGATATTTTCGAGAATAAGGACACCGTAGCCAACGCGGTTAAAACTCACTTGACGAGGACGATGGAAGAGTTTGGATTTGAAATTGTGAAAGCGTTAGTAACTAATATTGAGTTAGAAGCAAAAGTAAAAAATGCCATGAACGAAATTAATGAACAACAGCGCTTGCAAATTGCCGCTCAAGCAAAAGGAGAGGCCGAAAAAATTCTAATCGTCAAAAAAGCGGAGGCAGAAGCTGAAAGCAAACGATTGCAAGGTGAAGGAACAGCCAACCAAAGAAAAGCAATTATTGATGGATTAAGTCACTCAGTAGAAGATTTTAAAAAATCTATTCCAGATACAGAATCTAAAGATATTATGAACATAGTATTAATTACTCAATATTTTGATACATTGAAAGAAATAGGAGCTAACAATAAATCCAGTACAATAATATTGCCCCAAATGCCCTATGATATTGCATCTCAACTACAGCAAAGTATCATCACAGGAAATTTAGCAAGTAAGGCTTCCGAAAAAGACTGAAATTTGGATTTATAGATATAAAATGAAGCTTACATAAGTTAAGCTTCATCCTTAAATGGATATTGATAGCTTTTTTAGGTTAAAAATGAATTTGATACTTAAACAAATAAGAATTCTGGCAGAAATTTGGGTTAAATTACAGACTCGGTACAAATGCGAACTGGAAACGTGATTTTGATTTAATTTAGTACTAATTCGGTTTGAAGTTAATTACGTTATCTAATAAATATTCAGAGTTATTTAAAACAAGTAAATTACTATAAAATATAGATTTTATATGGGCTATGGCTGTATCAGTATTGATGAAATTAAGCAATGGCATACCAATAACTGATCGCATAATTATGCGATTGTACTACAAATTAAAATGACTAATGTTAATACCCCCACAAGCAATAACAAGAATAGATTCTAATGGTTGAATAATCGGGTGATTATCATAGACCACAGACATCGAAGCTCCACTTGAAAGCTCTACCAACATACGCTGATCTTTTGCAAAAGCACGACTGCCTTGTTCTGCGTCCGTATCGCTGACGATTATGTTTTTAATAACATGCTCTTTTGTCCATTGCATGAGTCTTGGTGTAACACTTTTTGCTCCTAGGCTAGTTGCTTTACTAGTAATTGTCGATAATGTAACTCGGTGATCGGCCTTTACTGATTGAAAAAATGCATCAGCGCCCGCTGTTTCAACAGCAATTAATGGTACATCATTCCAACCTTGTTGACGCATGCCTTTTAGAACACCGCAAGCTAATCCACCACCGCCTACTGACACAATAACCGCATCAGGGGGTTGAATGCCTTGCGAGACAACTTCCTCAATTATTGTCGCATGTCCATCCCATAACATCGGGTGATCAAAGGGAGGAATATAGGGGTTCTTTACAGGAAGGGACGAAATTTCCCGGTTCACCCTTATAACCCTTTGCCAGTCTAGGCTAGAGTCAATAAATTGATTTTTGCCTGGTTAAATCAAATAACACTAACCTATTGAATATAATTTCATTTGTTTCGTTGGATGATTTCATGTTAGATGAGGAAGATATATAATAAAATATTCAGTGAAATAATTCTTATACTAATTTTTTTAGCACTCAATCTAAGTCCCTCAGCATTAAAAATTTTTAACGACAGAACCTTTTGAATACAGTAAAATGAGTTTCCCTCAACAAAAGTGCAAATCAATTGCACTGATTGATAAGGGAGGTGCTGTATATGGAAAATTTTTTATCAATTGCTTTTTCTTAAGTAAGTCAACTCATGGAGGTATTGGATGAAAAAAATATTATTCTTATCTGTAATTTTAGGGGCTCTTCCCTTAAATTCTATCGCTGGAATATGGGCTACTACAGTTCATAGCCGAGCAAATTGTATCAATAATGAATCAATAACTTGGTGGCTTAATCATTCTTTTGACTGGCGTGTAGTCAGTACTCATGGGAATATTTATGGTAAAGACCGAGATCATTTAATTGATACAGGATATGCCGTTACGTGGAGGCAAGCTGCTGTTCATTGGAATGAAGCTCCATTAAACGATCACCGATGGTTTGTTTCCGGATATCATTATTTAAGCGACTATGGCAATGGACGAATCCCATTCGATACTACCAGTGTAGGGGACTGCAGTATTTATAATGGCTGGTGGGATTATTAAATTAGTACGTAATCATATAAGGATTAAAAATGAATAAAAAATTATTACTTGCCGGAGTTTCTATCTTATTTTCCCTCAATGCAACAGCGGCACATCAAAATTCACTAACAAAAGAAGAAGTTAATAAGCGTAACATTGAAATGCTTTCTAAAGCAGGTATTGAGATTTCTGATTCAAGCGAAATCAGTATTGTTTCAGCCAATAAATATATTAATTCTAAAAATATTTATAAAAATGATAATGATGCTCATATGGCAAAAAAGATGAGAGAATATCTTGCCATGTATGATGAACAACAAAAAAAAGGCTACGTTATGGAGGCAGAACCACGCGCCAAGGAGCTAATGGAATTAAAAAAAGTAGCTCCATTCCACAAAGAAAAATATAAAAATGTTTTTTCTTCTAAAAGTACCCATCTAAGATCTTCTAGTAGCGAACTAAAGTTGGCATATACTTTTGTTGGAGTACCACCATCTGAAATGGATCTCAATATAGGCGTATCGCCCTATGGAGCATATAAGTTAGTTAAAAATGGAGATGATGGTGATGGATGGGACGGGGCTGTTCAGTTTTTTGAAAAAAATGGTATAGGTAGTTGTGCTTTCACTGAACATAATAGAAAGCTTGCCCATAGCGGCGTGGAATTAATAAAGGAATTAACAAGTTATGAGATTAATAGCAAGCCCACTATCCTACTTGTTAAAGGAACGAAAGAAAGTGGTTTCATCTATAAATTAAAATGGTATGACTCTACATTTAGTAGAGAATTGGAGTGTGCAAGTTCAGATTATAATACACAATTACGTGCAAAAGTAATTGAATTAGCTAATCGGATAGAATCTTATCAATAACTTTAACTTAAAACCTTTGACCTGGATAAAGTACTTTATCCGGGCCATAGAAGTTAAGATCGAAGTTCAGTTATGCCTTTTGCTAAGAACCCTGATGAATAGTAAGAAACTCAGCTTTATCTCGCGCTACTAAAAATACTTATCTAAATGACATAAAGGAACACTCGTTTTTTGTAGAGCTTGAGACGTCATTTGAATAAAATCGTCAACTTCCAGTTTATTTTTTTTAGCAAATTCAAAAATCTCAAGCTTTTGATTGTTCAAATCTTGCTTGTCAGTTGAGGTGCGAAGATAAGCAATTGTTTTGGCCATAATTTACTCAAAAAATAGTCTGTTAATGTTTAACCTAAAATAATAGGTTTAATTATACAGTTAACTATAAATATATAAAGTGTAATAGAGCAACAAATCTGATGTATAATAACGTCCGTTTTAATGCATACAAAAATAACCCGTGGCGCGACTAAAAATACTTTCCAGTGACGATATTAATAAATTATACAAATTACCCGCCTTGGAGGATAAAGACCGATCGTTTGTATTTGAGCTAGATGAGGAAGATAAGGAGTATCTCAACTCTTTTGATAATATCCCTAAAAAAATCAATTACATTTTGCAAGTTAGTTTCTTTAGGATTTCGCAATATTTTTTTAATTTTACGTTTCAAGGACTCAGGAAAGACACCTGGTATGTTATTAAAACTTATTTTCCTTGCGAGAAATTTCCAAAAAAACAAGTGAATAAACGGCATCATTATGACAACCGTAATGCCATTTTAAAAAAATATGGCATGTCAATTTATTCGAGCAAAAATAAGGCTATAGCTATCGGGTACGCCAAGGAGTTAATAAAGCAACATGCCGTACCCAAATATGTATTTAATTCCCTGATAGAGTACTTCCATCAGCATAAAATAGTCAGGCCATCCTACACCACCTTACAAGAAGTGGTTTCTAAAGCTTTGAACCATGAAAAAAATAGATTAAGCAATAAGATATATACCCTAACTGACAAACCGTTCAGAGAATTATTGGCAAACTTTCTCGAAAAAGATGAGTTATTTTATCAATTGACTGCTGTGAAAAAAGATCAAAAGGATTTTACAACTGGAGAGATTAATACCTCCATAAAAAACCATCAATTTTTGTCCGCTCTTTATCAAAGATCCACCGAAATCATTAAAGAACTGGGTATTTCAGAACAAAACATTCTGCATTATGCTGATTTAGCTGTGTACCATACCTGTTACGGTTTGCGGGCTATGAAACAAAAAAACTTATCTCGACTATATCTCATGTGCTACGCTCACCAACGCTATTTAAAAATCAGCGATCACTTGGTTGCCAGTTTTATTTATAAAATGAATTATTACACAGGTGAAGCGGAGTCTTACCAGGCACAGGCCATTTGTGATGCTAAAAACGAAGACAAAGACCAACGTCATGCAGCCGCTGCAATATTATCACTCGTAAACAATAAAAAGGTGGCGGATTCTGAAATACGGAAAAAAGCATATGAGATTATGCCAGAAGAGAAATTCCAACAGTTCATACAAAAAATTAAAAAACCAAATTTTACTCCCGAGTTTTATCGTTGGGAATACTACAGTGATGCAGCATCGACCATTAAGTTAAATACCCGAGCCGCATTTAAAGCTCTGGATTTTCATAGTAAAAATAAGGCGTTAAATGCTGCTATAGTTTTCTTAAAAAGCCACTATAACTCTAATAAGTCATTCAGCACTTACCAATTTAAAGACATACCCCTTGAATTCATACCCAAAGTGCTTCAGCGCTACGTGATTAAAAAGGTTCGATTGGATAAAAATAATAAAAAGGTAAAAACCATTGACCCTGACAGGTATGAGGTGATGCTTTATCTTCAAATTGAAAAGAGCCTAAAAACAGGTTCAGTTACCATTTATAATAGTTTATCTTACCGCTCATTAAATGATGAGCTACACCCCAAACAGGATTGGGATGAAAATAAACATTCAATCATTAAAAGCCTTGAGAATAAACTGTTGGCAACGGATATAAACGATATCCTTAAACAGCTTACTGATCGATTATTCCTGCGCTATAAAGAAATAAACGATAAAATTGCATCAGGTCAAAACAACAAAATTAAGCTCAAACACAACAAAAATGGAGAGGTTATTCGCTGGCAGTTACCTTATAAAAAATCAGACGATGGTGTTAATAATCCTTTTTATGAGAATTTACCCCTCACAAGTATCGGGAAAATCATACAGTTTGGTAATAACCATACCGGATTTATGAAAAAATTTACTCATATCTTGCCAATAGGCAGTAAAAAACAAGCTGATGAAGCGGCATTATCGGCCTGTCTTGTTGCAAAAGGTACTGGAATTGATATTGATAAAATGAAAGACATTAGCGATGTTAAAGAACATGACCTAAAGTCAACTTATGCTGATTTTATTCGCCATATGACCTTAACACAAGCAAGTGATGTAGTAATGAGTTGTGTAAAGGAATTGCCAATATTTGAAAAATATACCCTGGCTGATTATGGAATCCATGCAAGCATTGATGGACAGAAATTAGAAACCAAATTCAATTCTATTATGGCAAGGTTCTCAACAAAATATTTTGGATTTGGCCAGGGAGTATCTGCTTATACATTGTCCGCAAACTGGCTGCCCCTATGCACAAAAATTATTGGAGCAAATGAGCACGAAAGCCATTATCTGTTTGATATGCTCAATAGCAACACTAGCGATATTGAAGTTGCAGCGGTATCAGGGGACATGCACAGTATAAACCGAGTTAATTTCATCATATTGTTCCTTTTTGGCTACCGTTTTATGCCTCGGTTTACTCAATTAGATAAAAAAGCAAGTTCAAACCTGGTCAGTTTTGATGAGCCTAAGCTTTATGAAGGAATGCTTATAAAACCAAGTAAAAAAGTGAACGTTAAATTAATTATTAAAGAATGGGATAATATTCTAAGAATAATGGCAACACTTGGACTTAAAAAGAGTAGCCAAAGTACTATTGTAAAAAAACTATCATCTTATCAATCTAATGATACTCTGAGAGCGCTGATTGAATTAGATCAAATCATCATGACCTTGTATGTGCTTGATTATATTGACGATGAAGGTATGCGTAAAACGGTTCATCGTTCATTGAACCGAGGAGAGTCTTACCACCAAATAAGATCGGCAATAGCTAAGATAAGTAGCAGAAAATTGGTTGGAAGAACAGAAATTGAACTTACTATTAATAATGAATGCGCTCGTTTACTGGCTAACTGTATTATTTTTTACAATGCTTCGCTTCTTTCTGGACTTTATGAACATTATAAAAAGGACAAAGCGGAGGACAAGTGGTTGAAAATTATTCGATTATCTCCCGTGGCATGGCAACATATCAATTTGATTGGAAAATATGAATTTTATAGTGACAGAGAACTCCCTAATTTACATGAGGTTATACAAAATTTGATATCCAATGAAAAAATCGATTTATTGGCTACAACTTAGGCTGGTAAAGGGCTATAAGGGCATGCTGGGAAATTTCGTACCTTCCTGCAAAGAACCCCAAATAGAAAAAGAGCAACGTACTCTTATAATGAGTACAATACTGAAACATTGTGAAAAAGCACAGCAGCCCAAAAACTTTGAAGAAGATGCACAAAAACACCATAATAAGCGCAAGGCTTCGAATAACATTGCCTTTTTAGCTTGCGAGATGATTCCATCTCTAACTTCCTCCTTAAACTCAAAAGAACGGCTTGCCTTATTTGAGAAGCTTAATACATCTCTCTTTCAAAAGTTTCTTTCATCAATCCTCCTATTTCCTAATTTTCTGAATCTAAGCCATCCGAAAAACGCGGATCTAGAACCATTACAATCCTTGGAAGAAGAACATCAATGCTACATTTACTACCTTATTTCATTTATTAATACCCCCCAACAAACAAGATCCTTTCATGAAATTCTATATTACCGTGCAACACCAACACATGCTTTGACTGCGTTAAATTCCTGGATGCTGCAATGCCTGCAAGAACAACCTGAATCGCTGCTGTTTGTTAATCAAGTCATTCATGAGGCTTCAAAAGAAGAAAACACTAAAGAATTTCACATGTTGCAACAATTAATCAATTTGTATTGCATTAAAGAAAGCCCCTCAAGGGAGGCTCAGCAGGCAAGGAATGTGATTTTAACTTGATTAAATATGTTTAACTGTTTTGATACAATATTTTTGACTGGGGAATAATTTCAGCCCAACCCAATATTGACGAAAAACTTATTTAAATATTTGGTAATGTGCATGAGTTGCATAAGCTAACATTTCTGCATCGCCAGAGCTGTCACCATAGGCATAAATTATGCGGGGCTCATTTCCGATGAGCTCTAAAACACGATTTAATTTCTCTGCACCATTACAACTTTGCCCATGAATTGTACCGCTCGCAACGTTCTGAGTATCAAAGTGGATTTGCGTGGAAACAATCGCATTAAAACCATTAATTTTAGCCCAATAATCAATATAAACGTTAAACGCCGCCGTAGCTAAGATACAATAATGGCCTTGGTCTTGGTGCCATTTTAACCGTTCCAGCGCAGTGTTTTTTACCAAAGAAGGGAGCATTTGATCAGAAAAGTGCTCGCCTGCTTGGTATAAATGTTCACGCTTCAGCCCTTTAAAGAAGGTGTTGGCAATGATGTTATTTAATTGATCCAGTCCACTAAAATGGCAATGATAACTAATCAAAGATGGGAGTCTGAAAAGCAGTTTTGGTAAAAAAAAGTGCCCACTAATGAATTTTAAAAAGGGAGTTGTGGTACTTTTTTTGGTGATTGTACCGTCAAAGTCAAACAATGCAATTGTTTGATTATCATTGATTTTTTCTGACATCTTAAGTCCAAAATAAATCTTGTTGGCTCATATCAAGTATAGCGTGAATAAGAACATTTTTAATGTGATCTATAATTAATCATATTGAGCATTGAATGCCCTTTTCATCTTTAATCATGTGAGTTTTAATATGTCTGAAAATAATTTATTAAACATTGTTTTTCATTATGCGCAAACCCAACCTCAAAAAATAGCCTTAAAGTTTTTGGAGTCTGATTATCAAACCAGTCAGGAGTTATCATACGAACAACTAGGTGAGCGAGTTCAATCTTTAGCAAAAAAATTAGTGGTATTACAAGCGAAGAGCAATCAAACTATGCAAAAACCAATATTGCTGTTGTTTGATTCCAGTATTAATTATATTGTATCTTTCCTCTCCGTATTGCATTCAGGCAATATTGCGGTTACCGCTTATCCTCCACGTCAAGTGCGACATTTACAACGTTTATTCAAAATTATTACTGATTCGTCTGCACAATTGATTCTTACTACCAGTGCGGTAAAAGACTATTGTGACGAAAATAAATTTGAATTTCCCGAAGGGACTACATTAATTTGCGTGGATAGCTTAGAGCAAAAACCGGCTGACTTAAATATCGTTTTACCCAAAGTTGATTCAGAGCACATTGCCTTTTTACAATATACCTCAGGCTCTACAGGTTCACCGAAAGGGGTGGTAGTAACTCATAAAAATATTTGTGCCAATCTTGAGCTTTTAGAAAAATATTTAGGGCATGAATCGGTAAGTATATGCGTTTCATGGCTTCCTATATTTCACGATATGGGATTAATTGGCAATACTTTATTACCTTTATACACTGGTGGAACCTGTGTATTTATGGCACCGTTTACCTTCTTAAAGCGTCCATTTTTTTGGCTGGATACCATGAGTAAGGAGCGGGGAACTTATTCAATGGCCCCCAATTTTTCTTATGACTTGGCGCTTAAAGCATTAACCTCCAAAAAATCTGCCGTAGAACTTGATTTTTCACACCTGCGTTGTGCGGTTAATGGTGCTGAACCAATTAAACCGGAGACTATACGACACTTTGAGCAGACACTTGCGCCTTATAACCTTCAAAAAGGCACAATGAAACCTGGTTATGGTATGGCAGAAACCACTCTTTGTATTTCTGTTGGGATGTCCAAAGAGCGCATGTCGCGGATTGACAAAACCGATTTGGAAAAAGGGATTGTAACACCGACACCGACTAATAATAAGCCAGGCACCTTTGTCGAGTTAGTCAGTTGCGGGCCTGTGCCAGAAGAGTATTTGGCCCGAATTGTCGATCCGAATAGCTTACAGGTGCTTCCTGTGAATACCGTTGGTGAATTGTGGGTTCAGGGTGATTCAGTTGCTTCTGGTTATTATAAAAATCCGGAAAAGACTAACGAAATATTTGGGGCATTTACTGCGGATACTCACGAAGGCCCATTTTTAAGAACAGGGGATTTGGCTTTTCTGGATGATAAGGGGCATTTAACGATTTGTGGACGAGTAAAAGATTTAATTATTATTAATGGACGCAACATTTATCCTCAGGATATAGAAGCTATTTGCTATCAAACTGACCGTGCTCTCATGCCTCATTGCGCTGCAGCCTTTTCCATAACTCAAGATTCAGGAGAGGCTTGCGTGCTGGTTGCTGAAGCTAAAGCTGGACTTGGCGATGCTAAATATCGAGAGGTTATTGCAAAAATCAAGAAAGCCGTTCTTGAGACAACCGATGTTGGTTTATTCGATATTGTATTGATATATCCACAAAAAATATTAAAAACCAGTAGTGGGAAAATTCAACGTAATGCATGTAAACAAGCCTATCTAAACGATGAGTTTCCGCGGCTGGCATGGATGGGACAGCATACAGAACAAGTTGAAAATACCTCAACAATACATATAGATGAAATAGAGAATAAGCTGGTTCTCTGGCTGAAGGAATGGATTGCGATGCAGACGGATACTCCTATTGATGCAATTGAAGTGAATGGAGCTTTTTCTGAATACGGACTTACGTCAATTCAATTAGTAACGATGATGAGTGAATTGGAAAAAGTCGTTGAGCGGCCTCTTGATCCATGGTTGGCTTGGGAATGTCCCAATATTCATAGTTTATGCGCGCATTTAACCCATCAAGCGTCTAATACACACCATATCGAATCCAAAGACTACGAAGCCATTGCCATTATTGGGATGGATTGTCGCCTTCCTGGTAAAAATTATCAGGATATTAATGGCCATGATGAGTTTTGGCAGAGTTTGTTAAAAGAAGAGGACAGCATTGAACCCATTCCTACATCGCATTGGGATAATCGATTGTATTTTGATGTCAAACCTGATGCTAAGGGAAAAATGTATTCTGGCAAAGGAGGATTTTTAAATGATGTAAAATGCTTTGACGCAAAATTTTTCAATATTTCTCCTCGTGAGGCAGAATACCTTGATCCGCAACAGCGTTTGGCATTAACTACCACCTGGCATGCCTTGGAAGATGCAGGTTTAGTTGAAAGCGATTTGAAAGGTACGCACACCGGTGTTTATCTCGGTATTAGTACCCATGATTACGACCAATTAATTCAAAAACAAGTCCCCCTCACCGAATTAGGAACTTATCAGGCGACAGGTACCAGTTTTGCTACCTCTGCTGGTCGCATTGCTTATTTCTTAGGAACAAATGGCCCGTGTATGGCCATTGATACAGCGTGCTCTTCTTCTTTAGTCTGTATCCATCAGGCAAGTCGCGCATTACAAGCAGGGGATTGTGAATTAGCGATTGCTGGCGGTGTAAATTTAATTCTATCACCTGAAAGCAGCATTATTTTTTGTAAAAGCGGCATGCTGTCACCTCATAATCTTTGCAGTACTTTTGATATCAGTGCGGATGGTTATGTACGGGGAGAGGGATGCGGTATTGTAGTACTAAAAAAACTAAGTGATGCATTACGTGATGGGGACCGCATTCATGCAGTGATTTACGGTAGTGCCGTGAATCAGGATGGAGCCAGTAACGGTTTGACTGCCCCTAATTTGGCTGCTCAAGTGGATGTAATAACTACCGCATTAAATTTAGCTCATTTAAAACCAGAGCAAATCACTCATATTGAAGCCCATGGTACTGGTACTGAATTAGGCGATCCAATTGAATGGGAGGGAATTCGTCGCAGTTACGCTCAAGAGCGTACTAATCCATTGTACGTTAGCTCAGTAAAAACACGTCTTGGTCATCTTGAAGCTGCTGCAGGTGTTGCAGGCTTCATTAAAACCGTATTGGCAATTAAATACGGGCAAATTCCTGCGCATTTAAATCTGCATCAGTTGAATCCTAAATTGCATCTACATGATGCCATGTCTATTCCACTGCATTGCACACCCTGGAAGGAGGAGGAGCGTTATGCGGGGATTAGTGCCTTTGGTTTTAGCGGTACTAATGCGCATATCATTTTAGGCAATACCCCAACGGCGGAGCCTAAAAAAGAACAGATTAATCATCCCGAACATTTATGGGTTGTTAGCGCCAAAGAACCAAAAATTTTGCAGCAATATCTACAAAATTACCGTACTTATGGTGAACAGAATTCTGCAATTCATTTTCCTTCGTTCTGTCATCAATCGCTGACTCAAAGAACACATTTTCCTTATCGGGCTTTTATTAGTGCAAAAGATCAATCAAGTTGGCTGTCAGCTTTACAGCAGGAGCAGTGGCATGAAGGGAGCATTGCAAAAAGCAACCAGTTAGCCTGGTTATTTACGGGGCAGGGCTGTCTGCTGCCCAATGTAGCGACGTCTTTATATCAGACGATTCCTGAGTTTGCTGCGGTCTTGGAGCAATGTTGTGTTATTGCGCAAAAGTGGCTTCCTTATGATTTACGCGCCATGTTATTAAATACCCCAGAGGACGTGGATATTAATAATACTTTATATGCTCAACCGACTTTATTTGTTTATGAATATAGCTTGGCACAATGGTACCTACATTTAGGGTTAAAACCCAACGTGTTGCTGGGGCATAGCCTGGGAGAATATGTTGCTGCCTGCATTGCGGGGATATTAACTCTTCATGACGCCCTATATTTAGTGTGTAAACGTGCCGTGCTAATTTCTTCCTTACCTATTTCTGGAGGAATGTTAGCGATTAATGCTTCAGCATCTGAAGTAGAGCAGTTTATTTCTCGTTTTGACGATTTGGTGATTTCTTTAAAAAATGGCCCAGCACAAACGGTAGTTTCAGGAACAGATGCTGCAATTTTAGCCTGTGAAAATTATTGTGAGGGGCATGGAATTCGATGTAAAAAAGTGGCAACCTCTCATGCGTTCCACTCTCCGCTCATGAAACCAATTGTTGATGAATTCGCCAAAATTGCTGCTGAAGTTAGTTATCACCCAGCCAAAATGGCCGTTGTTTCTAATGTGACTGGCGAATTAATGTACGATGGACAAATTACTGCGGAATATTGGTGTGCACACATGCTACAAACCGTGGAGTTCTTGCAAGGAATTCATACTTTGGTGGCCCATGAAGTGGAGTTATGTCAAGAAATAGGGCCCAAACCTATTTTAGTAGCTCAAGCACAAATGGTGCATGATTTTGTCATTGTACCGTCAGTGAGTGAACCAGAAAATCCCTGGCCTGGAATTATGGAAACATTAGGAACCTTCTATTTAAGAGGGGTTGATATCAAATGGCAACAACTGAATAAGCATGCATCTTTTGTCCATGAAGAATTACTTAAATACCCCTTTGGTGGTAAAGAATATTGGCTTCCAAAAAATGGAGCGTTTAGTTCCCCCAATAATGAGATGTGGAAGACGTATTTATATCGTGAACAATGGTTAAAAGTAGATCCTCATTTGCCTTTGATTAGCCTAAAAGATGAGCATGTACTTTTGAGTGGTACTACATTAGTCGAGCCTAACTCCCTATTTTTGTGTAAGACGATGAGTTTCCTTCCTGCGAAAAAGGTAGTGGATCGTTCTCATGAGAATATCTTACAGCAAGCAAACTGGATTGTTTATTTTTGCCAGTCTGAGCCTGAACAGCTGATCTCTGAGACAACTTCGTTTACCCATTTTGTCCAATACCTAGTGCAGCACTACCCGGATAAGCCAGTTCTATTGCTCGCAGAGAATGATTCTTTGGTTGCTCCTTCTCTATTGGCGTTACTGAAATCAGTAAAACAAGAATACCCACTATGGCCTGTGCATTATTTAGAATTTAATTTAAATGATACAGATAATAATCCAATGCAATTTATTGGCAGTAAGGACGCAAATTATTGGGCTTTACGCAAGGAGCAAGAACTATTTTATCGTCAGGATATTAGTCCTGTTGAAGCAGAACATATTGACGGTGAACGAATGATTAGCGCCGACTATTCATATCTTGTTACCGGGGCAGGTGGTGATGTGGGCCAAGCACTCATTGAATCATTATCTGCGTTAGGAGCTCGGCATATTATTGCAATTGGACGCAAAGAGCAGGACCCAACCTGGAGTGAAAAACTAGTACAGCAACAAATTAAAGGCGTTAAAATTAAATATTACTCATGTAATATCGCAGATTACGAAGAGCTGTTGCAATTGCTAGAGAAAATTCCTGATGATTTTCCACCTTTAGGCATGATTGTTCATGCGGCGGGAGTTGCACATGACAAACCGTGGCAGGAAACTACAAAAGAGGATATTCAAGAGATACTAGGTGCCAAAGCGATTGGAGCCTGGAATTTGCATCAAGTATCCCTGAGCCATCCACTAAAAGCTTTTATTACCATTTCTTCGCTTAGTGCGGTATTAGGCAATCAAGGACAGGCAGCATATGCTACAGCCAATGCATTTTTGCACGCATTAAGTACGTATCGCCACCAAAAAAATCTACCCGCACAATCATTAATTTTAGGGCCAGTTAAAAACACCGGCTTATTTAAACGTAATGAGTTGCAATTAACTTCTTATTTAGCTGAAAAGGGGATTACTCCATTGCTAAGATCAGAATTACAACTGATTTTTCAACAGCAGATTAATGAGCCTAATTTAATCGTGAATCATTTCTCAAGGGAGCCATCACTGATTGTTGCTCCCCTAACCGCATTAACTGATGAGACATCAGATGATTCTGTGAATGCTCGGGATCATAAATTGTGTACGGCAGAAAAAATCCTACAGATAGTGGAAGAAGTTCTAAAACTGTCTTCAGGAGAACTTTCAGTTACCGATAATTGGTTTGAGTTTGGCATGGACTCCATTATGGCAACTCAACTTATCTATAAAATTAATCATCGCTATCCTAATACTCGCATTTCAGCACCGGATGTGTTTAACCATGCTTCTGCACAAGAGTTGGCGCTAAAACTAAACGAGCAATCTAAAGATAGCGAGCAAGATAAAAGCGTAGTTCATACTGCTGTTTATAAAAGTAGAAGTACGTTTCCTTTGTCCTTACAACAGCAGGAAATTTGGAATTTCATCCAAAATTCCCCTCAAAGTTTGGCCTATCAGGTACCAATGGAACTTGCAATTACGGGTAAATTATCAGTAGAAAAATTGCAGCAAGCTGTGACCTTTGTGTTGAAGCGTCATGATATTTTACGTTGCAGTTTTCATGAAATTGTACACCAGGTCAATCAGCATGTGCATGATGATTGTGCGCTTACTCTAGAGTTATTTGATAATTATGACGAACAACAGGTTACTGACTTTTTTAATATGCCTTTTAATCTGAGTAAAGCCCCCTTACTCAGAACCTGTCTAATCCGAGATGGAAATGATCATTATCGCTGGCTGCTTGTTTTCCACCATTTAATTTGTGATGGGAATACGGCGACATCCTTTATAAAAGAAGTAATTGCTCATTATGAAAATGAGCAATTTGAGGATGAAGTAGTCAACTACAGCGATTATGTTAGTTGGCAATGGGATCAGGTTTTAAATCGTTTTGATGAAGAAATTGAAACTTTTTGGTCACAGCAATTACAAGGGGTTTCGATAGACGTTCCTTTAGCGACTGAGACAAAGCTTCCCCAAGAAGCTGGAGTGATTCGTGCAAATATACCCCTTACCGACATGAATTCATCTTTAGCACTAATTGAACAGAATAAACTTTCATTGAGTAACTACATTTTAGCAAATCTGTTTACTATGTTGTTCGATAAGTTTAAACAGGATAAGCAGGGTATCATCGTATTTTTCTCGGGTAGAGAAAATGGCGATTTTGCTACAGTTTTTGGCGATACGTCGAATGATGTTCTGCTAGTTGGTGCTCGTGATACCAATATCTTTAGTTTCGCGGAGCGATTACAACAACAAATATTTTCCTTACATGAAAAACAATATTTTCATATCCCTGTATTCAAGGAACTAGGCCTGGCTACACCTATGATTTCATTTGACTTCCAAAGGAGTAGTGACTTAAACATTAATACACACTTACAAATCAAAGCACTAAAAAGTGGCAATATACAAAATCATTTATGGGGCGATGAGCCACGTTTATTGTCGTTTAAAGTTTTATTAAAAGCACAAAGCCTAGAGCTAAGCTTGAAATATCGACGTGATAGGATAGATGAATCATTAGCTAATACTTTATTAGATGACTGGGTGAATACCTTAAAAACTCAGGAGCAAAATAATACTCATTTTGTTAAGGAGAAACCCTTGGCGTTGTATGATGCTTCAGTAATGCAAAGCAATTTATGGCCTTTATTTAAAGGACATCCTGATAGAACTCCATATTATGTTCCGGTATTCAAAGAGGTCGATGGCGTTTTGGAAATTGATCGCCTTAATCAAGCAATCAATAAGGTGGTTAGTGATACACCCGCACTACAAGTGTTTTTTATTGAGGAGAACGGGACGCTTAAATGGAACTTTAATCCTAAAGCAAATACAGAAGTGTGCGTGATCAACGAGAAAAATCTTTGTCAAACCATAGGCGGCCTGCTTGTTGACCCAATTGATATAACACAAGCACCTTTATTTAGGTGTTATTTAGTTCATTGTGAGGACCATGAGAAATCAATTTTATTAATTCGTTTTCATCATATAATTGCGGATGGTGTAGGTGCAGAATTATTTTTTAAGAAGCTGGAAGATGTATATCTTGCGAAAAACCATACCTCAGAGATCCATCTGCAGAAAAATAATTATCTGCATGATCATCATCAAGAAGCGATGCTGTATGAGAGTAATAAGGCAGAATATAATCGCTACTATAGTGAAATGAATCAGCAGTTGGAATCACTGCATTTCAATAAGTCACCCCAAACAGTAAATTATGTTGGCGGGGTAGTTTATAAACTATTACCTCAAGAAGATTCAGAAAGGGTACATGGGTTTTGCCGACGACATAATATTTCCCTGTATGCGTTTTATTTCCATGTCTTTTGTCTTGCTTTAGCTGAGATAAATAAGCACAATAAAATTTATATTAGCATGGTGAAATCTAATCGAGGTCGATTAAATGATCCAGAAATGATTGGATATTATGCGGATAGTATTCCTTTTCTTTTTGAAGTCAAAACAGACAGCGGAACAACCCAAGCGCTGAAAAATACCCAGATGCAGGTACTCCAGTTGATTGAGCGTTTTCAATATCCTTTACGTGGAGAAGATGCTGAACATTCTAAATACCTGCAACCGCAATTTATTTTTAATCAATACAATCTGGAGCCCTCACGCGGTTTACTTTCTTGCGCCGATTATTTGATTGAGAATTTAATTAATCTCAGCGGAAATAAGGTAGGACTATGGAATTATAATCGTCCTGAACAGTTTAATTTATTGATTCGCAGTAGTCATGTAAATCACATGATGGGGTTGGTTTATGACCAGACTTTATCAACTGAAGCCGAGGCTGAATTAGTACTAAAATATTTTAAAGAAAAGATCTTAAGTTTTCTTTAAGTGATGTTGTCAAATAAAAGATGGGCTCTTCTGGCATCGTCAAGTTATGATGCCAGAAAAGTCCAAAAGATTTCAGCACCCAGACTGGTCAATAGCTATTCGTTCATATAAAAAATAAATGTTTTCTTTCAATCAGTTACGTAGTTCTGTTAAATTACTATTTAGAGCTCATTTAATCGTAAAGACTGTTTAATTTGCCAATATTCCTTCCACGGATCTTCTTTTAATTGTTCAAGCCGTTTGGGCAACGTTTTAATAGTATAGCTATTTTCTTCAATGCGATTGCTTAACTCATCCCAGGCAAGAGGTGTTGAAACAGGGGCATGCGGCCTGGCCCGTGTTGAATAAGCTCCAATCGCGGTAGCTGTTCTTTGATTTCTTAAATAGTCTACAAATATTTTCCCAGTTCGTTTGGACTTAGTCATAGTGCTGATGTATTCACTAGGTTTAAGCTTTTCTAAAAATTTAACAAACGTATGAGTAAACTCTTTTATTATCTCCCAATCATATTCTGGAATAATGGGGATAACGACATGAAGCCCTTTACCGCCCGTGCTTTTAACAAACGATTTTAACTGATATTGGGCTAGATGCTCCCTTACTTCAAGGGCAGCGCTGACCACTTGTTTCCAAGGAATCCCAGCTGCGGGATCTAAATCAATCACCAGAGTGTCGGGTTGTTCAATATGATCGATGCGACTACCCCAAGGGTGGATTTCTAAAACGCCCATTTGTACCAGACTCAATAGTCCTTCCCGATTATTAAGATAAATATAACGTTCATGTTCTTTATCATTGGGATCTTCAAATGGGAGTAATGTTTCTGGAGTAGACTCATTAAAATGGCGTTGATAAAAACATTTAGCGTAACTGGATGGGCATCGCACTAAAGTTAGAGGCCTATACGAAATGTAAGGTAAAATATACTCACTGATTGTTTCGTAATAGTTAAGTAAATCTTTTTTAGTGATTTCATCCTCTGGATAAAGAATCTTATCGGGATGTGTAATCACAAAAGGTGCTTCTGAGTGTTTTGAGTCCGCTTTCTGTTTTTTTATCTTTTCTATGGGCATTTCTAACTCACGTACCACCTCAGAAGCTTTTTTATCTAAACGTATCCCTTTAAAACTTGGGTGACGAATGTGACCGTCTTTAGTCCATTCAGTAAATTCAACGTCACATACCAAATTAGGTTCAAGCCAATGAGCCGTCGTATAGCCTGGAGGATTGTTATTAAACGGGTTTTTGGGGGATTTGTTTTTTTGTAAGAGTTTATTGATCTCATTTAGGGATTTTTCAGTAAAGCCCGTACCGACATTGCCTGTAAAATCTAAGGTTCCGTGCTTATTGTAAGCACCTAAAAAAAGTGACCCAAAATGTGAGCGTTCTCCTTTGGGTAAAGTGTACCCTCCAATAACAAATTCTTGTCGTTTTAAGCATTTAATTTTTAACCAGTTTTTGCTGCGTTTAGAGAGATAGGGTGCTGTACTGAGTTTAGAAATTATTCCTTCCAAATTTTGAGCACAAGAATACTGATAAAGATCGTTACCTTTTTTTATAATGTGGTCACTGTAATGTAATCCGGGGATAGTAAACGATAAAATATTTTTTAGAATTGCTTTACGCTCTAATAAAGGCAGTGCTCTTAAGTCATACCCTTCAAAATAAAGAAGATCAAACACAAAATAGACAAATGATGCCCCATTATTACTTTTTAAAGAGTTTTGTAGTAGTTGAAAATCGGAACGACCGTCCTTATCTAGAACAACCACCTCCCCATCCAAAATGAGTTGTTTAAAGGGTAGACGACTGACAGCCTCCACAATGGAGGGAAAATCATTAGTCCAGGCATTATTATTTCTGGAGGTAAGATTGACCTCTGAACCATTTTTATAAGCAAGAATGCGATAACCATCAAATTTGATTTCATGAATCCACTGTGCTCCAAGAGGGGGTTTATCAACTAATGTGGCGAGTTGAGGAGAAATAAATCCTGGATATTCACTGGGTACTAAACCCTTAGGTAAGGTCACAGGTGGTTTTGCCTGTTTCATGTTTTTCGGTTTTTGTGGGGATTTTACTTTTTGTTCTCCCGCACTATTCCAAATACGCTCATAATTGGCAGTAATTTCATCCATGGTGTAATTGGAAACTACACTTCTATAAAGTGCTTTAGTAATGTCGTATTTTTCTTGGCTTTGTGCGAATTCGTCTTCGTGCTTTATTAAGAACCAATGTTTTTCATCTTTAAAACGAATTAAATCCCATCTTCCTTGAAGCTTTTCTGCATGAAGCAGAAATCGTAAATGACCTTTTTCATAAGCTTCATAGGGTTTTTCATCTAATGGTTCCCATGTCCCTTTATCCCATAGCATGACGGTCCCACCTCCATACTGACCTTTGGGTATAATTCCTTCAAAGCTGCCATATTGAATGGGATGATCTTCAACGTGCATGGCTAGGCGTTTTACTTTGGGATCTAAAGAGGGACCTTTAGGAACGGCCCAACTTTTTAATACCCCATGCAGCTCTAGGCGAAAATCATAATGAAGATGACTGGCTGCATGTTTTTGAATAATAAAAAGGCGTGAAGGTTCTTTGCCTACGTTTCCTTTAGGCTCCGGTGTTTTTGAGAAATCTCTCTTTTTTTTATATTGACTAAGACCCATAATCATTCCCTAGAGTAGTCCTTGATCGATAATCTCTTGTAAGTGAATAATGTAGAGATTGGTCATGAATAAAGCGATGTCAGTTTACCTAGCCGTGATATATTTTATGTATTTACAATAAAACGTCAGCGCTTGGGTTGATTCAAACGTAGTAATTTTCGATATTGGCAATCACTTTAATTCTAGAAGCTTGTTTATTGAATGTCTAACTAAGTAGCATGTTAATTAGACTAATCTTCAATTTTTGTTAGTGATACAAGGTACTGGAGCCACAATAACTAATTAAAAAATAATCTTTTAGTGTGAAGAGTTACTGAAATGAAAGTAAATTAGGGTATTTTTAGTATTATCCTCAATTAGATTCTTGGTATAACGTGTTTAAAGTACGCATGACTTTGTCTTTGTGAAAGCTTTTAGCCTTAAAAATGTTGAGTAAAAGAAAGGTGGGCTGAACTTATCATTCATAATAAAGATGGAAATTGCATCTAAAGATACCCACGGCCACTCTCACAGAACTGTTAATAGCTAAGGATAAATGTACTGAGGAACACTGGTAATAACTTTACCAGAAGAGTGAGCGCTTATTTACAGAGACGGAGATTAATTCGTGTTCCGAGGAGACAAACCACATCCTTGTGGTATGCATCATCCTTGATGCGCTCGAATCATCCTTAAAGACATCCGCTGTCGTTCCTCGTACTGAACTAATCATAGCGAACAATTAGAGTAAATTACAGTCAAAACCGCTGCTTATCATGTAAGAAATTTCTTATTTTGATTTCCCTGGGCCAAATGAAACTTAATGAACATCATTTGAGGTGAAGCAAGAGCCATTAATTCTGGTCAAATTTGACACAATTAGATTGCTCTCCTATAATTAGAATGTAACCATGTTCTTTTTTATAAAAGATATTGGTTGCTGGAAGGCCACTTAGGTGGCCTTCGTCATTTTAGGATATCTTGGAACGCTTTCTTTTTACTTTATCCATTTGGCCTAAAAGAAATGCACTTCATTGAGGCTTTTCCTAAATAACAAGAACGGTCATTGATCTTCACCTTCATGTCGTTAGAATTAAAATTAGTAAAAGTGAAATTTCATACTATAGTTTGTACAGTTGACCGAGTAGTTTAAATGGATTTTATATTACAAGGGAGATTTTAATGAAAAAAATTATTTTAAGTGTCCTCTTCATCTCATCTATTTCCTCTGTTTGTGCCGAAAATATTATTAATACTCAAACTAATACATGGAAAAGTGTCCCAATAACTGTTGATGAAGATAATAAAACATATACGACCCAAAAAGGGTATTTAATGCCTGAGGGCAATTATTACTATACGTTCTCTGGCTATCGTTGCCTTATGAATAAAACAGAAGGTGGTGGTGAAGAACCTTTAGTATTAAAGCCAGTAAATACCGGTGATAAAGAAATTTATTGCTATAAAGCGGATTAGTTCGTTCTGAATGACTGGTCTATGGGCCAGTCATTTCTTGAGCATCTATGTCAAAGAGAAAACCTGATTGCAAATTTGAATGATTAAACAACTATTTTTATTATTGCTCTTACAGGCAGAGAGTCGGTTTTGGTAAGCCGACATGTAAACAGAAGCGTTGAGCTGATAAAAAGGAGCAAATGGAAATCCAATCAAGGAGAGAATTATGAGGCAACATAATGACACGCATAGTACCACAGTCGAGCGCGCTCTTTTCCATGATAAAAGAGTATTAAAGTGGGAATGCTTTGGATTTGGTAGCGAGCAGCTAACGTTTGTTGTGATTCCGTATTGATTTTAGCAAACCTAACTTAGGGCTCCAGAAGTGTTGCAGCCTTTTCAAAATAAGGTGCCATAATTTTACATGGGCCACACCATTCGGCCCAAAAATCAACAAACACTGGAATATCATTCTTTTGGAAATGAAGATCGAACTGTGCTGCGTCTAAAGAAACAGGTTTTCCTTCGAAGAGTGCTTTTTGACATTTCCCATATTTTGGGTTCTCGACCAATCGCGTAGAGAGCAAGCGATTTGTTGTTTAACAGTGTGGGCAAACAAGATGGATTGAATCCTTCATAATACGAGCGCCCATCAATTTAACCGTTTAATTTTTTATACCCAATATGAACTTTTGCTCAATAAACCTCTTTAAAACCAAAAATGATACACACACATCTAAGTTATGGAAAGTACTTATCTCTTAAATCTTATATTACTTAAGTTATCTTCCATGATAAAATTAGAAGCAATTTTTTAATAGTGATAAATTAGGATTGAGTATGTTTAATTCGTTCCATGCAGATGGAGTAAAAGCACTTGATGAACATAATTATGGAATAGCTAAAGATTTTTTCCTTCAAGCAATTGAAAAAAATCCAGAAGTAGCAGAAAGCTATTTTTATTTAGGAAAATGTTGCTTTTTTTGTGATGAAAAACAACAAGCTCTATCCCCCTTAAAAAAGTTCATTGAATTAAGGCAAAATAATTCAGATGAAGTAGCCAATGTTTCTTATGCATTCGATTTACTAGGTCAATGTTATGAAGCGGAAAACAAGAACACTGCAGCACTAAGATGTTACGAAACGGCAACTAAGATTTATCCATCCGCAGCTTCAGCCTGGAACAACATGGGTTTGTTTTATATAAAATCTGCTCTGCATTATCTTGAAACAGATCTGGCAAGCAGCGCGAAAGTTTTTAAAGGAGCACTGTTTTTTATCAAAAAAGCCTTGGAGCTATGTAGTGACAATCCTGTATTTCTACAAACTGCAGCCAGTTGGTATGAACAATACATCGAAGTTCTTGAAAGAGCGGTTGAAAATGTGGAGGCTATACAGAAAAATATCACTAGCAATTTTAGTTATGCAATACAATATTACCGAAAAGCATTATCCTTATGTCACGAGCAAGACCTAGCCTTAAAAAATATTATTTCATCTAACCTTACAGAATGTTTAGCGCAATATGGCCATCACTTGTATAAAAATAAAGATTATAAAAATGCACAAGTAATTTATTTAGAAGCAATGTATCTTGATCCAGAACACCTTATTGTCATTAATCAAATTGGAATGTCTCTTTTTAAACAGAATTGCTTCTCTGAGGCCAGAAATTATTTTTCGTCCATCTTGGAAAAAACAGACGATAAACAAGAAGTTGCGGATGCATGGTTAAATATTGCTTGTACTTACAGATTAGAGAAAAAATGGAGGAAGGCTGAAGAGGCTCTTAGCCACGCTCAGAAATTTGCACCAGAGGACTCTTCTATTACCGAGGAAGAAATAAAACTGAATGAAGCAAAATTGGCCGAACTACTTATATCTACACCTCAAACATTATTTGGCAGCTCAAATCTTGATTCTTTAGATACTGGAAGTAAAACAGTTCAAGAGTCAAGTTTCCAATTTAAGGTAGACTAAAATTTTCTAAAGCATATTTAGTTCATTTCCACTCTGGGCTAGATATGCTGTCAAACCTGGCTTAAAACTACGCTTCGTCATCATTTCCGGTTTCTTCGCTGACTCGTTGATAGCGCACGCGAGATTTTGTTTTCGAGTCTAAAAGATGGAATTTGAGCTCATTGTTTTCTTCTATAGACACTAATGATACTGGGATGCAAACAAGACCGAAGGAGATTTCACCTTTCCAAATGGATGGTTAGATAATTTTAGACTATTAAAAACAATAAGAAGAATTGCCATAGGGTTATACTTTGAGAAAATGGGACGATGGGTTGTGTTCGTATACCATCCCTTTGGATATGAGTAAGGGGATGTTCGCGCAAAAGTACTTTCTCGACTTAGTCCTTTTCAAACGGATCGGGATGAGCGTAAAAGCGAACTTTTTTGAAGAAACTATTATAACTATATTTCCGGCCCCCACATCGGTAGGAGGATTTATTTGCTTTTTATGAGATTGGATATCATATTTACTCCTATTGAGATAGATTAGGCCTCATTCAATTGCACATTGTTCACCTTGACCTCCGACCGAGATCTTTGTAAAAAAGGGTCATGTCCATACTTAGACTCTATGATTAACTAAATCAAAGAGGTTCTTTGCCTATAATAGGCGAGCCTTGACGATATTAACCCAATATGGAAATGGTTGGGCTTTGAGATAAAATAAAAAAACATAGTATACCTACGGTGTAAAGTGCATAATTTGAGTGAGATTTGATCATGACCCTTTTTTACAAAGATCTCGGTCGGAGGTCAATTTGAACGGAAAATTTTAAGGGAACGTGTTAAATCCGGTATCGCTCATGCCAGACAAAAAGGAAAAAATCACGGTCGACCTGCAACAACAAAAAAATACGAAAGTGAAATAGATACATTATTTAAATCAGGATTTAGTAAATCTGAAATTGCTAAAAGACTTGGCATTGGCCGAACATCGGTAAGACGAGTTTTATCCGCACAATTACAGGAATTAGAATGCTAATTATTTTTGGTGGACTGCCAGGAACTGGTAAAACAACAATTTCAAAGGAAGTAGCCAGCCGCTTGAAGGCTGTTTACCTGAGAGTGGATACTGTTGAGCAAACATTAAAAAATTTAGAGGGCTACCCTGATTCATTGATAATAGGCTCTGAAGGTTATGTAATAAGTTATGCTATCGCGAAAGAAAATTTGGCGTTGGGCCTGGATGTTATTGCTGATTCAGTTAATCCAATTGCCATTACTCGCCACGACTGGCGCCAGGTTGCTAAAGAAGCGGATACTGATTATGTAGAAATTGAATTAATTTGTTCAGATAAAATACAACATCAAGGCAGGATAGAAAAGAGAGTGGCAGATATAAACGGTCATAAACTACCTACATGGAAAGATGTTTTAAATAGAGATTATGAACCATGGGAATCAATATCTATGATTATTGACACCTCCAAACATACTGTAAATGAGTCTGTTCAAAAAATTATTGAGCTATTAGCCTCATTACAGAACAAGGGAAGTTAACTCATAACAACTTAATCGTGGTCAACGAGACAAGTACAAATTTAGCAGGGGTATAATGAAAAAAGTGAACCTGGCCGAAAAATTTAACCTTTTTAATGAGCACTGGTCTCCTTATATTGTTGGAGAACTCAATGGGCAATATGTCAAGCTGGCAAAGTTCAAGGGAGAATTCATGTGGCATAGCCACGCCAAAGAAGATGAGTTATTTTTAGTAGTAAAAGGCACGCTCAGAATTGAATTTCGAGATGGAATAGTTACCTTAAATGAAGGTGAATTTTATATTGTCCCAAAAGGAGTTGAACATAAACCTGTTGCAGATGAGGAAGCGCATGTAATGCTGTTAGAACCCAAATCTACGGAGCAAACTGGCGGAATTGAAAGTAACTTGCTCGTTGATAAGCAACCAAGGATTTGAGGAAAAAGCATGATTGACCATGTGACAATTTATGTAACTGATCTCTTGAAAAGCAAACGCTTTTACGAAAAGGTTTTCCTACCTTTGATTATAAGGTATCCTTTGGAGATGAGGGAAAATTTTGGGCATTCCACATAGGGAACGGAGCTCTGTTCGAAATCGCTCAATATAAAGACGGTGAGAGGGGAACGCCATGTCATATCGCTTTTCGAGCCAATTGCTAAAAACAGGTCGAAAAATTTTATGAATCAGCGTTAGCTGCCGATGGCCAATGTAATGGCGCTCCAGGATTAAGGCCACAATATACAAAAATATATTATGCTGCCTTTATAATCGACCCGAATGGACATAATATTGAAGCTGTATTTGACTCCAGGATACATAACTGTCATCAACCGAGATAAATAGACTCCTTAGATGCTGATTATAATCAAGAAAATTACAGATGTTTAAATTATGTACAAAAGTGGGCCTTTTCGTTAGAATTCCGGCCGACCCTCAATCTGGCTGAAATAGACCGCTTCATATATATTTTAAAGTCGAGGATAGTGAATATTGTGCCTATAAAATTAGTAAGAAACAAACTTGGGTATGGTCAAAAAAAGATCTACGTTCCCAGCCTGGCTCCAATTATGGAAGAGCGAAGTAATGCGGCAGATGAATCTGAGCCTGAATCCATATCGGCCTCAGTGAGCTACTCAAGCGAAGCTCATTCAGAAGACTGGTGGTCCGCGTACAGTTCGAATGAGACAGATGAAATAACGCATACTGATTTAAAAATCGAAGAAAATTATAAGATTTATTCTTTATTATACAATACAGTTCCCATTTTGCAACGCACTGAGTCAGAAGAATTTAAACACTATCAAGCTGTGTTTGATAAGTTTTTAAAAGATTATTCAAGCTACCTCAATAATACCACTTCATTTCTTAATGAAATTAAAATAATTCATTCTACGCAGAACCATGAACCTGTTAACTGCTGCTCTATTTTCAAAAAGAAGGCGCCTGCCAATACAGTAACGAATAAACTCATTATGCTTATGATTCATTCGTCTATGCAACTAGACCTAGCAAGTATCCAACGAATTCAAGAACTAGTGGGCGATCCCTCGTATCCGGCGCAGAGCCTTGAGTTTTGAATACAGTAGTTTTTTATTGAGCAGATGAGATGGGTTGCTCTCATAAAAGGGGTTTTATCCAGATAGCACTGGTTTGTCCTGATCTACCTTTGCATTCCTTATAGAATAAGGGTTTTGGGTATTGTAACCATCTTTAAAGCCCATTAGTAAATTCTTAATAATTCCTTTTATATTAAAAAGTTCATCGCTTGTGGAAAAAATAAAATTTCCATGCAAGCTAATATGCTGCCAAGCAACGGGTGACCATCTTTAATTTGACGGACTAACTCGGCATTACCAGCCATTTCAGATTGTACTAATAGCTCTGATAACAAAGAAGCATTATAGTAAATAATGCAACAAGCTAATATCCTGTTACATTGGTTACTGATTTCCAAGGCATTCTCTGATTTTCCTAATATTTTTTTACCACTAACTTGCAACAACGCCTTACGCAGCTGATGAAAAGCTTCTCCGCGATTTAATGCCCGATGTACTTGTTGGCCTTACGCTCCGGAACTTGCGCTGTGATGCAAAATTAACAAGCAATAGTCGCCCATATTGAACTATTATTTAACTGAAATATTGATGCTAGTTCCTAGAACGGTGAGAGTAGGAACTCAATTAGTTATTTTGGCGTACATACGCTCGAAGAAATGACAAAATCCAATAAAAATATCAACCACAAAAGTTAAATAGGAATCAATAGCGTTAGATTTCTAGCCTTTCTTAGTCAGAACTTTGCGTCACAGCGCAAGTTCCGGAACGCGGCTGAGAGCAGGTTTATCGTGTTCGTATCCAGTTTTTGTTTCACCATTTGAATAATCACTGAAAAATTCTGCGTTAGCATAAGCTTCATCCACTGAAATTTTATAAGTTAATTATAGACTGATAATTGAGCATAAAGGGTGAAAAATGGGTTAATTTGAATTTTAATAAGTTCATTAATGTCATTGGCTTAGATAGAAAAGTCCTCCCAGAACTCATGCTTAATGCAAAAGTCCAGGAGAAAAACGGCTCCAATTTAATGAACGTTTTTTGCTGGTGTTTTCGTAATCCAACTCCGGTGTTTGCGGGGCTTAATCGATTAATGAGAATGCAACCAACGTTTAATGTCGAGAAGGCTTTCATCAATCACCCGAAGGGTTTGTTGATAGAGTGCTTCCAGCAACTCACGTTGCCCTGACTTCCAATATCTTTCTAAGTATTGGCAGGCCATTTTAATTTTTACCGTACCCACATAGACTGCGCCACCCTTGATTTTATGAGCTATTTGTTGGACTTTATCCCAATCTAATGCGTCATGCGCCTGTTTCATTAGCTGGACATCGGGAATCAGCGAGTCATTCACCATAAAATGCAGCATTTGAACGAGAACCTCAACGGTACCGGTTGCTTTAATGCCCGCGTCAATATCCAAAGCAGGGTAGGGTACTAAATCAAATAAGGAGTCATTGTGTTGGGGTAGTTCAGAACGATAGGCGACTTCTTGGGGCGTCGCATTCGGTTGATGATACCCTGGAATAAATGCATCGAGTATGTCGATGCAATTTTGTGCGGTCAGCGGCTTGGTTAAAACAGCATTCATGCCTGCCTCGATACAGCGTTGTTTATTTTCGTCACCGGCATGAGCTGTAAGGGCAATAATAGGGCTGTATGTTTTTTGCGTGATTTCGTACAGTCTAATTTGATGGGTGACTTCATAACCATCCATATCGGGTAATCCAATATCCATGAAAATGAGATTATAGTGTCCCTTTTTCCAGAGTTCGACTGCTTTTTCCCCCGTGTCTGCTAGATCCGTATCACAGTGAAGTTGGTGGAGAATAGCTTTTGCGACCGTTTGGGCAATAGGATTATCTTCAACGACCAGCACACGAAATTTATGGCTATGTTGAGGGGAAACGGTTGGCTTAATTTCTTGGGCGTAGGGTGTTTCCAGAGGTTTATCAATAAGATCTTCCATCTGCGAATCAATGCCTGTGGCATCGTCAAGCAGCGGTTCTTGTAAAGGAATAAGGCAGGTAAATGTCGTGCCGCATCGTGCTTCACTGTGCACATAAATCTCCCCATCTAATTCATCGATAAATTGTTTGACCACCGAAAGACCAAGTCCTGCCCCTTTATAAATTCCCTGATAGGAGGGAGTAAGGCGCTTGAACTGCACATAAATTTCTTGTTGTTTGTCTTTGGGAATCCCAATCCCTGAGTCTTCCACCATCAGTTTTAATATTAATTTTCCATCGTCTTTTTTGGCGATTAGGGCGCTTAGTGTAACAAATCCGCTGTCGGTGAAATTCAACGCATTGGCCACTAGTTCCAAGGCTACACGGTGCAGACGCACCTTATCGCCAATAACATACTTTGGGAGGTCGCGGTCCATGTTCAGGGTTAAGGAAAGCCCCTTTTCTAAAGAGCGGGCGAGATTGAGTGCAATCACTTGGTTTAATGTGTTTTCGAGGCTGAATTTTTTCTTTAATTTGGGGATTGCACCCGAGCTCACTCGAATTGCTTCTAGTACCTCATCTAATAAGTACAACAGAGCATGGCTTGATGCGACCAGGTTCTCTGAGTATTCTTTAATGTGAGGATTATCTGGGGTCCTGTGGAAGAACTGACAAAAAGTGGGATTTCAAGATTTAGCCCAACAATCCGTGCAATTTTATTGCAAATAATTAAAAATGAACGCGTTACTTAAGTAACTTTCCAAAAATGCTGCTTTAAATGTTTTTCCAGTTCCTCAACCATTGTTGCAATATTAATATCACCATTACTTTTTTTAAAACTGTACTTTCCGGTAAAGGCAATATGCGCCCAAGCAATAGGTGATATTCTAATAAATTCATCAATAATGTTTTGGCTAACTCCTTCTTTAAGCATTTTTTCATAAATAGTATTCAAAATAATACCGTTGTAGGCAATGATACAGTTTGCAACAAGTCTTACTGCATGTGCACTGACTCGATTATTAACAATTTTCTTTCCCTTAAAGACCCCACGATAAACTTTCCTAATGAGACCTTGCAATTGGTGATAAGCCTCTGTTCGATTTCTTGCTGCACGTATGGCCTTCCTAAGCGCCATGTTATCTATTAAATTTAATACATGCGTAGTTTTTAATATTTTATTGTACTCAAAAAGTGCTTTTTTTAATCTTCCATACCGAGCAGAAGAGTTTATTTTTTTAACGATGATGCTCTGAGTATTTTCCTGCAAAAGTAAGGAGAGTAAAACCCGTAATATCCCTCTTTCCTCAGATTTAATCAGACCTTTATTAATAACCCCACTAGGACGAATAATTCCAGTGTAGTGATCAACTGATTTAACTGAAAACAAATCATTTGTCGCTTCTTTAACATTTTTTATACTTGGAACATATTCAATATCTATTGAATCCAGTATAACAAAATTGAGTTGATTTAAAGAGTGGTTGTCTCCAGTCACCATGTCAATATCAATGTCTGTCTTATTGCCAAAGATTACATCATAGAGACAGTGTCCTTCATACTCGTTAGGTCCAATATTCTTGGCATTCACAGCAACAAAATTTGCAATTAATGTATACACAGAAAGCCCAGGTTCCTTACCAAGAAATTTTTTTGAATATCTTGACTGAATTGTACTTTCACTAGTTGGAAGCTTTTGCCCGTCTGCATCAGCTAATAATTGTAAATCCATTAAATTCCATTGTTTAAAAATAGGCAATGAATGGAGTAAATTGCTTGCTATATCATTCGCAGGGCATAAAGTATCCACACGAATGAAATCTTCATGAGTTGATCGCAAAAGATTATGGCTAAGATCTGACATATCAGCCATTTTTTCCTCACCAATACCAAAGGCATCGGACAGTACGCACGCATTAACAACCAAAGGAACAGGCTTTCTTTTTTTATGATAACGGGTTTTCATGTGGGTAAATGCACGCCACATATCAACGTGATTACCAATATGCATAGTAATATCAGGGATTTCTACTTGTGTGAGGGTCTTAAAAAAAGCATCATCTAGCTTATCCAGGCTATCGTAGCCTAGACTCCACTCTTGCTCACCAGATTTAGTTTCTTTTATCAGAAATCCAGGATTTTCGCCAAGACTAATGCGTTTTGTTGCCCTATCCCACGTGTTATCTAGGACGTTAAGCACTTCATCTAAGTGCTCACTGCAATAGATTGGAATATTTGGATAACCAAATTCATGGGCTATTTTTTCTACATCATCCACTAACGCATCATCAATTAAATCATGGTCTATGTCACAATAAGAGACACTTTCATTGCAACAGAGCAGTCCTTTATCTAAACGACGATACATTTTTTGATAGACAAAAAATTCAAATAAATGGGGATCTACATGCTCATCAGTTGGATTTGCTTTCAAGTAAGGAATCATTGTTTTAGAGATGGCGTCCTCCAAATCCTTTGGCAGCTTAAATGATGATGGACTTTTATCAGCACCATAGTGTTTTTTGAGTAAATCGATAAGCCTCATAATATCGCTGTCTTTTTTATAAAATACGAGCGGTACTGCTAACATAATAGGCCGGAGATACAATGCAATTTGCCTTGATGATTCCAGAAAAAATGCCCATTTGGCTGCTTTTTTATCAAATACACTGCCTTCCAAAAATTGTGCAAGAGCAGGGAACTGTTCCACTGGTAAAATATTATAAGCTTGGTGGTTTAGCTCATCATGGGTTAAATTATGCTTACGATTTGGAAACCATTTTAGAAATCGAGCCAATTTTGGTAAGTCAACAACCAAACCTGAACTATGCTCAGCCATTGCCTTTTCAGCATATATTTTACCCTCATTCATTATACCTCTGGTGTGATATATAAAGCTGGTAATTAAGTGATCCATAATTTGTTGATAACGATGATATACAAAACACAAAGCTTGAAGCCATTGTTGTGGCTTACTTAAACGTCTGAGCCTAGAAGCCGCGTACTGTTCCGCTAAATCAGCATAATAGCGAATAGAGTTCTTGGATATTTTGAGTCTTGGGAGGAAGCTTTTTGCAAAATCATATAATTCGGCAAGTCTCAAGGCCTTATCTACCTCAGCCTTGATAGCCTTATATTTAAAATTCTTCTGATCCAACCGGATTACATTCAATGGAGTTATCCCATCCTCTTTATTGATTAAAACCGACAGTTGTTCTTTTTTTGATTCTGGAATAACTGAAATAAGTGCATCAAGTCGAGCATCTTCTATTGAATATGCATTGGTAAACATATCCTGTATGGTGCGATACGAAGGTAAAACAATCTGTTGATTACTAAAGTAGTTTAATAATTGTCGTAGAGCATCATGTCCTTTTGGGTACAGCTTGATCAGCTCACTTAAATGAAGCTGAATTTTGGGCTCATACGGTGGCTGCCAATCTTTAAAGCCAAACAACAAGAGAATATCAGTTTTTTGTTTTTGATAAGTTTTAAAATCGATTTGACCTGTAAGTCCTAGTAGGTGTTCCCCGAAATATTTTCCTAAAATAAATTGTGAGTCATTATCTTGGCCTAAATTAAATTTATAAAACTGTTGCTTGGCCTTAAAATACCCAAGCAATCGAATAAAATAAATCTGTGCCTTCGTAGTGCGATATTTTTTGACGATGAGCATTTCCTCATCCGTTATTGAAAAATACAACTCTCGTTCAGCTTTATTAAATTCAGGGATAGCATAAATGGCTTCAATTTCTTGATCAGATAACAGGTTTATTCGATTAGGGCTATACATTAATTACTTGGATACCTATTATTGAAAACGTTCGTTTTTGAGTAGATTAAACTACGTTAGGGTAGATCCCCGTTTTTATTGGATTCTGTTATTCTCAATAACCATTCTTGATATTGCTTTCTTACTGCATTATACTTGATATGAGTTTTGAGAAAAGAGGACAACGAGTAAATGCCAACAATTAGTGCATTTTATGGAATACTGATTCAAATGTTTTGGGGTGATCATGCGCCACCTCACTTTCATGCCTTATATGCAGAATATGAAGTGCTCATTGATATACATACACTTGAAGTAATTAGGGGCTCTATGCCTCGTCGAGCATTGGCTTTAGTATTGGAATGGGCATTTGCACACCGCGCAGAGTTACTTGAGGATTGGACATTATGCGAACAAAATCAGTCACCAAAGAAAATATCGCCCCTGGAATAGTATGCACTGCTCCTTGGCGTTTAACAAAAGTAAAACCACTACAAAATTATGAAATTGAAGTCGAATTCAATGATGGCACACATGGTTTTGTTGAAATGATTACATTAATAATGAGTGAGCGAGCGGGCATTTTTGCTGCACTTAAAGATAGAGACGTCTTTAATCAAGCCCATCTTGAATATGGGGTATTAACTTGGCCTGGAGAAATTGACTTAGCACCAGATGCGATGCACGATGCAATCAAACAAAAGGGTCGCTGGGTTTTATCATAGAGGATTTGTTATGTTGGTTGGTTATGCGCGTGTTTCAACAATTGATCAAAATCTGGAACTTCAACTTTCTGCATTGAAGGAAGTGGGCTGTGAGAAGCTATATCAAGATCACATATCAGGAACCAAAGCAAATCGCCCAGGTCTCGATCTAGCTCTTGAAGTATTGAGAAAAAATGACACTTTGGTTGTTTGGAAATTAGATCGATTAGGACGAACTGTTAAAGGATTGATTGACTTAGTTAATCATTTGCATCAGAAAGAAATCCACTTTAAAAGCATTACCGATAATGTCGATACGTCCACACCAGCAGGCCGTTTCTTTTTTCATGTTATGGCAAGCCTTGCACAAATGGAACGTGAATTAATGGCCGAACGAACTAAAGCGGGCTTAGCTGCTGCGAAAGCAAAAGGTAGAGTTGGTGGTCGTAAACGAAAAATGACTCAAAGCAAAATTGAGTCGGCTAAACAATTACTGTCTTCTGGCTCGTTACCTCGGGATGTTGCACAAAATCTTGGGATATCTATACCAACTTTGTATCGATGGATACCTGCTTCTAACCAGGGATAGGAAACAAAGCTCCGTATAGTTACTATAATAATAGAATAATTCTTACAAAACAAAACCAGAGAAAGACCATGCCTGAACCTATTGCCTATATATATAGACAAGCTCGCGACTCCAAGGGGAAGATTAATGCTGATGCTTTGGGTAGTCTGATACCTAAAGACACGGTGGAAGAAACAATGGAAGGTGATCGCATTCTTTATATTCATCAGCCACCCTCTACTGAAACTCAACCAGGAGTTTTAATACTCATGGATGGCGAACAAGAAATGCGGCCAGGGGATTCTGTTAAATCTACCCCTGCAATTTTAGATGAGTTGTGTAAAAAGAAACAAATATCTCCACAAGTCACTGTATATATTCCTGCACCGGAGGATAGGATAGGTGAGTACGCTTGTAATAAAGAATTCGCTGATTTTTTAAGTAATAAACTTGTCCCTCTGCTTCAAGAACCTCCATTTGGATGTAGTAAACGCCGAGAACAAACAACAATAGGTGGCACCAGCTTTGGTGGGCTTGCAGCAACACATGCTGCACTTACAAATCCTGAAACATTTGGTAATGTTCTTTCTCAATCAGGTGCTTTCTGGTGGAATAAAGATTGGAAAGGATTTGATAAATTTGAGGAGTGGGGAAAGGCAGCCAAAACATCAATACTTGAAACAACTAAACAAGCAACGGCGATGGCGTGGTTGAGTAAAATACCTCATAAAGATGGCTTGCCAATAAAATTTTATCTAAGTGGTGGTGAAATTGAGGAAGGTAAAACTCCTAGTTTAAATGGTGAATCATTCCCTGGAGCAATTACATTAAACAAGGGGTTGAGTTTACAGTTAGCCGAACGTGGACATATTGTAAAAACAGAAATTAAAAGAGGAGACCATAATTACGACTCTTGGCAAGCTGATAAACCAACGGCGTTGCGAACGTTGCTCCCTAAACCAACACCACAGTTAATATCCGAGAAAGAAAAAACAAACCAATATAGAGATCATGTTAGAGAAATGAGGCGACCTGAGCCAGGATATATGGCACCTACAGAGTCATCTAAGGCAAAAGAAAGAGAAAAATTTAGTCCTTTGCACACAACACCAAAACCATGGAAATAATACATATCAATGGCTATTATTTTTATTTCCTAGCGCTTTAATTAAAACCGAATTAATTGTTGGGGTTTTCCTGAAATCCCACTTTTTGTCAGTTCTTCCACAGGACCCCTATCTGATTCCATTTTTAATAACTCAGCAAAACCCACAATCCCGGTTAATGGAGTGCGGATGTCGTGGCGCATGTTCTCCATAAACTCTGTTTTGGCTTGGTTTGCTGCTTCAGCAGCTTCCTTGGCAAGGTTTAATTCTAACTCTCTTTGTTTTATTTCGGTGATATCAACAGCGATTCCAGTTACCCCATAGCAGGTTCCTTGTGTGTCAAAAAGCGGGAACCCTCTATCCAGTATCCAGCGGATAGAACCATCGGGTCTGATGATGCGATAGTGTTCCTCATAGCGAGCCTTTTCTCCTTCAACTTGAATTTTTCTAGCCATTTCATGAATGGGATGATGGGTTTTTGCATCTTCGGGATGTAAAAAAGTAATCCATAGTTCTGGGTTGTGGTAAAGCTCTTGTCTTGGCCTTCCCCATATTTTTTCATAAGAGGGGCTGATGTATTTTATTGCACTGAAATCAGGACTGCTAATCCAATACACTTGGTCACTGAATTCGGTATATTTTGATAAAAAGTCACCGACATTATCTAAATTGAGTAGAAACATAGAATAAGCATCCATGTCATTAATCCTAATTTAGTTAAATTTTAGCACATAAGTTATAATTAATGATTACAAGACTTTAACGAACAGGGTTGAATTATGTTAACACCAGAAGGATCAGATGCAGGAAATATAGACAGAATCATGCTCTTATCGATGTGGGCAAAACACCTGGATACAGAACAGATAAAGCAAAAACTGATTTATGCTGGAATGGGAAAGCCTACCTTTCGTATCAATCCTTATATGGTTCAAGCGTTTGTTGCCTATTGGGACTGCATCCAAAAAAGGCTGGGAGATCTTATCAATAAGACAACGGATGAGCATGTTGCCATAGATTATGGAGATCCTCGTGGAGAGGAACAAGCTTTGCTGGACATGGCTAAAGCAATGACCCAATGGTATTCCACGGAAGTCTCTACAAAAGACCTCTTGTTCACCGTGGGAGGTGCGGGTGCTTTAAAAGTAATTTTTGACACATTTAATGAACCAGGGTCCCATTCACCTCAATATCGAGTGATCACGCCATTTCCTTATTACACCTTATATGCAAATGAGCGTCACATATTACATCCCATTGAGGTGATGAATGAGTCTGGATATCGTTTGAGTCTTAATAACCTTAGAACAAGCATCGAAGATGCGAAAAAAGCAGCCAAACTCGATGGCATTCCCCCGAAAGTCCTATTGTTGTGTAATCCCAATAACCCCTTGGGTACGGTGTTATCGGTAGACGAGTTAGGTTATGTGGCTACTGTACTAAGAGAACATCCTGATTTAAATTTAGTGATTGACGAGGCGTATGCCGAAATGGTTTGGTTAGATGAAAAACCGACTTCAATCCTTGAGCTGGCTCCAGACCTTAAAGAGAGAGTCACTATTTTACGTTCGGCAACAAAAGCACATTCAACGGCCGGAGAGCGAATGGCGCTACTCATGAATTTTAATCCGGAACGTATGACCCAATATCGTACTAAGAATATTTCAATGATTGGCCATGCGCCACGCTCGGCGCAAATAGCATATGCCTCTGCCATGAGCCATTTTAATGATAAAGAAGCCAATGAGTTACGCGTCTTTTATGAACCGAAACTTCGCTTTGTCCAACAAAAGTTAGGTGAACTGAACGCGTTAATGCCGGATCCAGAATATAGGATTGAGGGCACTTTTTATGTGATGGCTGATTTAAGTGACTTAATAGGGATGGACATACCTATTGAAGCCTCCGCGGCCCTTGGGCATGGGGGGGCTGTGAACACCTGTGAGGAGTTAGTGTATAGCTTACTTTTTAAAGAATCCATCATGCTTGCCCCGAGTCAATATTTTGGATTAGCGCCTAGCTCGGCCTTTTGCCGCATCACGTGCAGTGGATCTGAAGAGGATTTATCTACGTTAATGGATAGGCTGGGTCGCTGCTTACTGACAGAGCGCGTAAACCAGAGAAAAAAGCTTCTGTTGGCTATTGAAGATGAATTACAGCCCTTGGAGTTATCGCATCCACTGATTTATCAGCGCCATAAAGCATCCCTTGATGCGTTTAAAGAGGAAACAAAAAACCATGTTGAACTAGTAGAACAGAACAAAGCGTTACAGATGGTGTTATCTGAGGTGAAAGAACATATCCTGTCGTTAACAGGAAAAAGTGAGCCCCTTAGGACAGAAGCCTCTCAAAGTTTCTTCATGCAACACCAGGACAACACGCTTGAGAAAAAAATAAAAAAGGAGATGGATGCTGAATGGATAGTTTTTATTGATGAAATAGCTTCAGAAGGTCCCTTAAAAGAATATTTATTGAATTTACCTCCCAAAGAACGCATGAGTTTTAAACCTTGGACTGAACGCTTAGCATTAAAACAAATAGGAGATGCCCCTTTTGTGCATTAAACAGTTGCATGAAACGCTTAGTGCTTGGAAACGTGCACGCCCATTATCGCTCCTGTAACTGATGGCTACATGGCCTCAGGAGTTGGCTTTCAACAGCCACTTTGATGTTGTTTAATGGACTTCAATTTCTGGAGCCGTGCCATACTCTTCTTGAGGGTATAGAAAATTCAAATAGTAAAAGAATGATTTTTGTACAGCAATATTATTGTAGTTTATGACTGTTTTTGTTGTGAATCAGGGAAGAGGGATAGAACCAAGAATAAATTTACCCCAAAATGGGATGTAAATTGTCGAATTTTTGAAAAAGAGGCTTTTCAATTGCTGCTCTTTTGTTAATCCGCTCTGCGTAACAGAAACATGAAGATGCACATGCCAGTTAAGCGTTCTACCAAAGGTATGTAGGGCCATAAAGATCCCCTTTGCTTTGGCTAATTTATTGAAAATTTTTCCCACAAGCCCGGGCAGCTGATTCAGCAGGTGGCGGTTTACCAGAAATAAATCACTTATGGCTTTGGGCATGGTAAAGGTAATGTGCTGCCATGGGCAGGGTGGAGGCAGTTCTTTATTCTTTTGCAGCCAGTTGTCCGTGCAATTTTGCCACAGGCACTGCAGCCCCGATCTTTACAACTGAAGTGGACTCGATTTTCATGGGTACACGAGGGATTAGAGCAATGATAATGCGCATGGCCGCGCATGTAATGACGGCCCCTTAGTATTTTATTGATGCTGTAATCCACGCTCTCTCTGATTCCACCAAACTCTGAATAAAACTACGGTAGTCGGCCTGTGCACCTACGGAGCCTTGAAGATATAATTTTATAAGCTGTGGTAGGTTTTTTGCTTGAACTCCTGTCATAATATTGGAGCGATGTGGCTCTACAGTGGAAATAGAGATAGAAAGCTCATGAGCTATTTGCTTATTTAATTTGCCCGTCGATAATGAGTTTGATTATTTGCTGTTCTCGTTTAGATAAAATGCTGAAGCGTTTATTGAGTAGATGTAGTGATTCATTACTAACGGACCGATTAATATGTTTTTACACTTTATCCAAAAGTATTTGTTCGTTAAATGGCTTCAATAGAAAGTCTTTGGCACCAAGTTTCATCGCCCTTACGGCCCTGGGGATTTCCCCATATCCAGTAATGACGATTACGGGTAAAAATATTTTTTGCTGCCTTAGTTTCTCTAAAAGCTCTAATCCACTGATATCTGGCTGTGATAAACAACCCAGCTTTTAGGGGACTATAACTTGTATTAAAGAAAGCAGATTAAGTATTTGACGTATCATCTAAAATAAAGGTCACTTGTGGCCTTTGTCGATTGCCTCCATGAAACAGATTCCTTTCCCCAGTGAGCCGTAATGACTTACCCACTCCTTGCGATGGAGAATGAACCACAAAAATACAAAGTGGGGTATTACCCCCATTCGTGTCAAAATTTACGGTTTAAGAAAAAACAAATTAATATCAGTTATCAAAGCCCTCAAAACTGGCTATTCCCCTAATATAATCATGTAGAACTGGGTTAAATTACAGACTCGGTACAAATGCGAACTGGAAACGTGATTTTGATTTAATTTAGTACTAATTCGGTTTGAAGTTAATTACGTTATCTAATAAATATTCAGAGTTATTTAAAACAAGTAAATTACTATAAAATATAGATTTTATATGGGCTATGGCTGTATCAGTATTGATGAAATTAAGCAATGGCATACCAATAACTGATCGCATAATTATGCGATTGTACTACAAATTAAAATGACTAATGTTAATACCCCCACAAGCAATAACAAGAATAGATTCTAATGGTTGAATAATCGGGTGATTATCATAGACCACAGACATCGAAGCTCCACTTGAAAGCTCTACCAACATACGCTGATCTTTTGCAAAAGCACGACTGCCTTGTTCTGCGTCCGTATCGCTGACGATTATGTTTTTAATAACATGCTCTTTTGTCCATTGCATGAGTCTTGGTGTAACACTTTTTGCTCCTAGGCTAGTTGCTTTACTAGTAATTGTCGATAATGTAACTCGGTGATCGGCCTTTACTGATTGAAAAAATGCATCAGCGCCCGCTGTTTCAACAGCAATTAATGGTACATCATTCCAACCTTGTTGACGCATGCCTTTTAGAACACCGCAAGCTAATCCACCACCGCCTACTGACACAATAACCGCATCAGGGGGTTGAATGCCTTGCGAGACAACTTCCTCAATTATTGTCGCATGTCCATCCCATAACATCGGGTGATCAAAGGGAGGAATATAGGCAGCGGCATGTTTTTTAGCAAAAACTTCTGCCGCCTGATGGGCTTCATCCCACACAGAGCCTGCAACAATAACTTCCGCACCATATGATTTAATTGCGTCAACGTAGATAGCATGGCTGCTACTTGGAATAAAAACCGTCGTTGGCACCTCTAATTTCATTCCGCAATAAGCTACGGCAACACCTGCATTGCCCCCTGATGAAGCCACAAAAGACCTGACACCCTTCTGCCATTCATGTTGACATAATTTGCCAATACCACGGAGTTTAAACGAACCAGGTGGTTGAAGTAATTCCAGCTTGAAGTGAATTTGTTTTCCTAAAATGTTTTTAAGGTGTTGCGATTGAATTAATGGTGTTTTGATATGGAGTGGTTTCATCAGATATTGATCCAAAATAAAGTTAGTTAATGGAAAAATTTATACCGAGACTGTTTTTTAATGCATTTCGATAGACAACTTCAGCTACACTTAAATCCTGGATTGCGAGACCAACCGATTTAAATACCGTGGAATGATTTTTATAATCCATATCTTTACGCAATAGCCATTGACCAATCTCAATGATAGTTTCTTTTTTTAATGTATTTTGCTCAACAGCTTTGATTACTTCCCCAGACTCCGATAGCACAGCTTCCAATTGATCAACAAAAACAACTGAATGACCTAAGACATCCTGACTAATTTCTTGCATAGATCTAGAATGCGATCCTATGGCATTAATGTGGACATAGGGTTGAATATCGTTTAAATGAATTAATGGTTCGGTGCTACTGGTTGCTGTACAGATGATATCGGCATCTCTCACGGCCTGTGAAACATGTTCATAGACCTTAATGTCATATTGCTTCTCTAATTTTTTAGCAAACTCTTCCGCATTCTTCATATTTCGTGACCATATGGAAACACGCGTAATATTACGGACTGCAGTCACTGCCTCAAGTTGAGTCAGTGACTGGGCTCCAGATCCAATAATGGCGACATGATTTGCATTGTCCCGTGCAAAATACTTCGTTGCCAATCCAGAAACAGCACCTGTTCTCAAGGACGTTAGATAGGCTGCATCCATCAAGACCTTTGGTTCACCGGTGCTTGCATCGAGTAGCATAATAAAGCCAGTAATAGATGGCATATTTTTAGCAAGATTATTAGGAAAAATAGAAACCACTTTCAAACCTAAAGTCTTATCCTGTGCTAAGTAAGCTGGCATTGTCAGTGTTAGCGCTTTTTCCTCATCAATAGAAATGGCTGTTCTCAATGGCAACTTGACTTGTTGATTGGCTAATTGAGTAAATGCACGCTCCATTGCATCAATTGCCTGACTCATAGTGATACTTTGTTTTACTTCACCTAAGGATAACAGTCGAAGGCTCATTCGTTTTTCCCCTCTATTTTTATAAATATACTGACGACTTTACAGATCTAGTTATGGTAAAAAAATATGACCTTGTAAATATAGTTGGCATGAGCCCGACAATAAAACCCGATCCCTGGCTACTTCACACAATAATTCTCCTTTTCGCTTTAATCCCTGTATTGCATGAATTTTGTTCTTACCTAAACGACTACTCCAATAAGGCGCTATAACACAGTGCGCCGATCCAGTTACCGGATCTTCGGGCACATCACAGCCAGGGTAAAAACAGCGTGAGTACACATCCGCCTGACTTGCTGGTGCGGATAGAATCACACCACGATTGTTTAGCTCGCTAATTGCATACAAATCTGGTCTGGCCTCTTTTACATCGAGTTCATTTTCAAGGATTATCAACAAATCAAAGGTACTTTCGTACACCTCCACCGGTCGAACTTTAAGAGCCTTTAATAAGGAAGGTAATGGGGTTATTTTAGTATACGGCAGCGCCGGGAAATCCATCTGTAATAAACTGGCATTTTTCTTCACTCGCAGTTCACCACTTTTACTATTAAAAACAATTTGTTCTTTTTTATGACCTAAGAATTCAAAAACAACGAAAGCACTTGCTAGTGTCGCATGACCGCATAATGCTACTTCAGTATTAGGTGTAAACCAGCGAATCTGATAATGTTCGTCTTCAGGAAGAATAAAAGCAGTTTCAGAAAGATTATTTTCAGCGGCAATCGATTGCATTTGATCATCACTTAACCAATGACTCAATGGGCAGACTGCAGCTGGATTTCCACCAAATAATTCGGAAGAGAAAGCATCAATTTGGTATATCGGTTGTTTTTTCATAAAGTCTCCTAGATTGACTAGATTATATTAACATAGCCTGCTAATATATAGCAAGCTATGTTAATATAATGAGGTTATAAATAATAATGAATACATCTACCTTACTTAAAAAAGCCAATCGTCTCCTAATTAAGAAAGCGAATGAATTATTAAAGCCACACGGAATAACCCATGCCTATACTTATTTTCTAATGGAGCTTTATCAGCAAGATGGGTTAACCCAGTCCGAGATGCATAAACGCATTGGTATTGAACAACCCACCGCTGTAAGAACTCTAGATAGGATGGAGCGAGATGGATTAATTTTACGTGAGCAAAGTCCCACAGACAGACGCGCCTTATTCATAAAGCTTACTGATAAAGGCAAACGATATAAGGAGATTATCTTAGGCTGTGCTAAAGAACTTAATGATTTTTCATTGAGGGGCTTCACAGACAATGATAGAGCCTTATTTAATCAGTTAATTAATCGACTTAATTCTAATTTAGATAGTTGATAGTGAATCGGCTGCACCTAGAATAACTAATCGTATAATGCGCCTTATACGATTAGTTTGATGCTAACTCATCGTATAACTCGTGTCTTTATGGTAAATTATCTCTATAAAATCTAATCGCATAATTATTAATGACTAAAAATACCTATATTGAAAACTACATGGCCTACCAAAAATCAACTGATAAGTCTCCAGCGACCCTAGCAAGCTATCGAAGCGATTTAATGCAATTTGCCATTTGGTTTGAATCTATTAATAAGGTTGAAATGGGGCTGGTCAATATTACACCAACCGATACGCGCCAATACAAACAACAGTTAATTGATTCTAATCTCAGACCACAAACCATCAACCGCCGGCTATTGTCATTGAAATATTTTTTGGAATGGGGATGGGATACTAAGCGGATTAAATACCGTTTTCCCTTACCAAAGACAGTAAAACAATCTCAGGTAATACCTAAATGGTTGACGAAGCTTCAGCAGAATCAATTACTGCGCCACATAGAACATCATGGGAATACAAGAGATCTCGCTATTGTTAAAATTCTATTAAATACAGGCTTACGTGTTAGCGAACTATGTAGTATAAGATGGGCGCATATTGTTATGAGTGATAGAAAGGGGAAATTATTAGTGAATGCTGGCAAAGGGTGTAAGTACCGTGAAGTTCCTCTAAATAAAGATGCACGCCAGGCGTTTTTAGATTTGGATCAAAAAACACATGCCGGTAGCGATGCTTATGTGTTCCTTGGTCAACGAGGTGTTCTATCCCCCCGTGCTATTCAGCTGCTGTTAAAAAGGCTAAATATTCCTGCTGAGCTGGGAGCAATATCACCACACCAGTTTAGACATACTTTTTGTAAAAATCTGGTGGATGCAGGGATTAGTTTGGAAAAAGTAGCCTCACTTGCCGGTCACGAGCGATTAGATACCACAAAATTATATTGTCATCCGTCTTTTGCTGATCTTAGTGATGCAGTAGAGCGAATTGGAGAGCTTGATTAATGAGTTTTATAGAAGTTCTTCCAGATCATGAAGTTAAACGATTTAGTAGACCACCCGTTTTTGTCGCTGAAGATAGGAAACAATATTTCAAATTGGATGAAATAGTTTCTGTATTACTGAAAAATGTAAAAGATCCATGCAATAAAGTAGGTTTATTGCTCCAATATGGCTACTTTAGAGCAAGCGGTAAATTCTATATGCAAAAATTGTTCAAAGTAGGTGATATTAAATTTGTAGCAAAAACCCTTGGTATTGAATTATCAAGTGCTTCTCTTTCGGATTATATCGATAGGACACGTCAAAAACACAGGTTATTGATTCTTGAAGGTTGTGGCCACGTCGAGTTTTCCAATGCGGAAGCTTTTTTTGAGGAAGCTGTTGAAGACATGGTTAACCAGCAAATGCATCCGCGAAAATTATGTTATTTAATCGTTGAAAGGTTACGCAACAAAAAAATTGAATTACCGAGTTATGACCGGATTGTTAAAACAATTACCGAGAAATTTAATGCATTTGAAAAAAATACGCTGCAGACAATGTCCAATGTTATCACTCCGGTTCATCAGGAAGCATTAGATCATCTCACAATTACAACTGGAGAATATTACGAGCGCCCCTTGTTGACGCAACTAAAAACCATAACGCAATCTATGAGACCCAAACAAATCAAGCATGGTATTCGAAATTTTCTTATCATTAAAAAATTATTCAACGAGATAAAACCGATCATAGATGCTCTATCTTTATCAGCAGAGGCCACTAAATATTATGCACAATGGGTCATTAAAGCAAAGGTGACACAGATAACGGATATGGTTGAATCCAATAAACGTTACTTATATTTGGTTGCATTCATCGATCATACTCATAGGATGTGGCAAGATACTCTGGTTGATATTTTATTAAAAAGTGTCCAACAACAATTGAACAAAGCAGCTAAAAAGTTAGACAATATAATAAAAGATCGTGCGCCTGATAAAAATAAATTATCAGCTTCAGTTTTGTCTGGCTTTAATGAAACCCAATCAACGGTGAATGCAGTCAGGACAGTATTACATGACAATTTATTGAATGATAATGAAAAAATTGAAAGGCTATATAAAATAGTCCCAGAAAAAATAGTTAATCCATCATTAATTCAAGCGGTATTGGATGCCGATAAGCTTAAAGACCAGATAAACAGCGAGGACGATGAGGCAGACCAGTTTGATATTTTGACCACTCTTTCAGTAAAATTACAAAACCGGGTTGCGGATATTGTAAAGCACCTCGATTTTGAAGTAGGTAATAATGCAGATCCCCTGTATTCAGCATTAGCCCACTATCAATCAGAGAAAAATATTACTTCAACGGCTCCTAATGAGTTCTTGGACGATCATGAGTACAAGGCAATTTATAAAAATAATAAATTTAACATCTCGCTTTATAAAGCACTCTTGTTTTGCAAAATAGCTAGTGCCGTTAAATCTGGAAAAATCAGTCTGTTACGATCTTATCGTTACTTATCGATTGAAGGTTACTTAATCGATGAACAATTCTGGCAAGAAAACAAACAGGCGCTTCTTGAAAAATTTGGACTTTCTAATTTCAGTGATATAGAACAAGTCCTACCGAGACTCAGTACTTTGCTGAATAAACAATATATTGATGTAAATGAACGTATTCTTCATGGTAAGAATCAGTATGTTACCGTTAAAAAAGAAGGCGGCTTTTCAGTGTATACCCCTGCAGTTGAAAAACCAGATTATGATTCAATTACAACAATCATAGGAAAAGATAGATATGTACCAATTCTTCAGATGATGGCGGAAATGAACGGGCTTTCTAAATTCACATCAAACTTTACGCACCATAAGATCAAAGACTCCAAAGAAAATCCTGAGAATGAAATATTTTATGCAGGAATTTTTGCTTTAGGGAGCAATATAGGGCTGCATAAACTTGCTAATACGGCTGTTGGTATTAATTACAATACCCTCTCAAATGCCGTCAACTGGTATTTCTCATTAGAAAATTTACACATGGTTAACCAGACCTTAACCGACTTAATGGCAAAATTATGGTTACCAAATAAATTTAAACGTGAGAAAAGTTTATTACATACCTCCAGTGATGCCAAAAAACAATGTGTATCAGTAGAATCATTAAATGCTAATCACTCTTACAAATATTTTGGCAATGGCAAAGGAGCAAATGTTTATCGATTTATTGATGAGCGTGGTATTTTATTTTACACAACGGTATTCAGTAGTTCAGAGCGGGATGCAGCTTCTGTTATTGATGGCTTACTGCATAATGACAGCATCCAAAGTGATATGCATTCCACAGATACACACGGCTATACTGAGATGATTTTTGCAGTCTCTCATTTAATTGGAGTAACTTTTGCACCGCGAATAAAAGATATTTCATCAATAAATTTAGCCAGTTTTAACAAAATAAAACCAAAATCAGCCAAGGTAGAATATCCTGTCACCCCAGGTCATTACATCAAAGAAAGTAAAATCAGAAGAAATTGGGATACCATATTGAGATTGATTGCAACCATTATGCTTAGGAAACACCGAGCATCAACGATTTTGAAAAGGCTCAGTGCATATGACAATCAACATCCATTGGAAGAAGCCATCAAAGAATTTGGTCGAGTTATCAAATCTATCTTTATTCTGAAATACATTGATGATGTCACCTTGCGACAAACGATTGAAAAACAATTAAATAAAGGCGAGTTAGCTAATAAATTCGCATCTGCCGTTTCATTTGTAGGTGATGATATCACTGAAGCCTATCGAGAGGATCAAGAAATATCAGCTATGTGCAAAACCATTATCCAGAACATCATCATTCTATGGAATTATATAGAACTGACAAAAATAATTATGCGATCAGATAATGAGATGAGAAAAGTCTTGCTCGAGAATATTACCAGCGCATCGATCCTAACCTGGCAACATGTAAACCTATATGGGACGTATGATTTTAGTAATTTACTGAGTGCAAATGACCCGGATTACTCGTTAGATGAGGTGATTAATTTTACTGCAGCTTAGTGTTATATATGAGCAATATTGAGTTTCCAGTTCGCATTAGTACCGAGTCTGTAATTTAAGCCAACAATCCAGAAAAGTAAATTTGACAAGGATAGTGACAAAATTAAAGAATTATTGGCATTAGGTTTATCCGTGAGAAAAATCGCGATTTTCTTAGGATATAGCAATCATATAGGCCTCAATACCTACATTAAAAAAAGACAATTACGCTCAATAAGCCATTAAATTTATAATCTTTAAAAACACCTGCCATAATTAAAGGAAGCAAATCTTTTTCAAAAGGAATTAAAGTGAATTTGGCTGATAAAGTTTTATATAGATTTGTGAACTTTGTATCTGTGATTCTACTTATTCTAGTTACTGGATTTTGCCTGCTAGGGGCTTATGTTGCGCACGAACCTATCTATATATATATAAATCTTATAGCGGTAATAATAATTATTTTGATAAGAGAGGGTATTATTTACGTTGCATATGGGCGCGATTCTTCTTTTCAATTGATCCGCAAAATGTTTGGGACAATAACTAGCCCAGACGTTAACAAAATGAAATGGAGCGAACACCCAGGATGTTTTGAAAGCTATCTAAAAATTAAATTTAACAATCCCATTTTTCCTCAGAATAAGAGGATTATTACACCAGAGGATATAAATCAAGCCATTTTAAAAGATGAGTTAGATACAAATAATATCAGACATAAATATGACGTTATTACTAAAGAAAGCGCTACTTTAGAAAATGAAATATTCACAATGGAAAAGTTTGATGAATTTCGGATTAAAATCGATGGGCTAATTAATGACGTTTATAGTGCAGGAGGAATTAACCTAGACATTTTACCTTATTTATTTGAAGCTAGAGAATTACTCGTTAATACTATTAATAGAGTTTATGTTAATTCTCCTGACGTGTTAAATGCATTGCATATAGCTCAAAACTCTTATAACGATGAATCTTCAAAATTTCATAATACTTTTATGCAGCAATATATGCGGAAAGACACTCCGATACAAAAAGATGAAATTGTGGAGGTTTTATTATCTCAAACACTAGATAATTTTAAAGCCTTTTATAACATTATCATTTCTAATGAAGATAGTACAATTGTTGATAAACTCAAAGGAGACGCGACTTGTATTATACGCTCACTTCCAAGACCTTATACCGTAATTCCAGATTTAGATTCTAAAATGAAATTACTCAAAATTGGATATAATGAGATATTACATTAGAAATTACAGACGGATATGCAATTTTCATTTTGCTCATGTAATCACTAAAACATGTCATTTTAAAATTAAATTTTTCTGCCAAATAAAGATAAAACTTACATTGATAACCCTTATAGGCGCTAATGACATCCTCTTTTGTATATAAGAGGGTGTCTTTTTAAAGTTTTAAAAAGTGTAGCTCGGTGTAGCGTTCACGTAGATTTTATTTTGCTACGGAAGGACTTCTTAATTTTAGTGGAGAGGGAATGCAAGAGCTTCTTGTGTTTACTGGATTCATGCTAAGCGGTGCAGCGGCAGGGGCGCGTGTTTAGTTCTTTATTGCCCCCATGTAGCAGATGTAGCAAATATTGGAATTGGATATCGATTATTTGCGGTAGGGATTGAGTTCAATGCGAGTTTTATTTCCTGACTTGATGAGGCGAATGTACTGATGTTCGATGAGTGTTTCTAATGCGTTATCGCGCAGCTCTTTTGTACGTAAAGGACTAAATTGCAGTATCTCTCTTGGGGTTGGCATTTCGGGTTTTCGTACTAAGAGCCAATCAAGTAGCTTACGCGCCTCATCAAGATAGGGCTTTGCCGACTTAGGCTCTAATAAACGTCTTGCTTCACACAAATACCAGCGGGTTAATATAATGGCCTGCTCCATCTCTTCGGCTGCGATGTCCCCTAGTCGTCCTGAAAAAAGATGAAATAGGGCTGCCAGACGCGCTGCATTTTCAGCGGCTTTGCTGGCAAAATCTTTGATTTCCATCCACTGCCCTTGGGTTGTAAGACCGGATTCAATGCTATTAAAGAACTGAATCCATAAATGCTTTGCTGCGGCGGTCATTTTTAGTGTGGGTAGATTAATACACCCCACTTGGGTTAAGCGTTGAGAGTGTTCCAGGCATTGCGTGATACGCTGCTCGTATTCGATTAAACCCATCAGTTGTTCTGGAGGTTCTTGATAAAAACGAGTTCCCATGGAGCTGTCAGGGAAGGCGAGAAGGCAACGCGCCAAAAAACCGCTTTGACGGGTAACACCCGTAGCCTGATGAATCATTTGATTTAACAGCAAGGGTTGCATCATTAAATTTAGCGTCAAGCGCCGATGTTCAATAATGAAGCTTTGGGATGTTTTGCGATGTGCCGCAAAGGACTTTCCCTCCCATAAGCGATTGAGCAGGGCAACAAAACGCAACGGGTTTGATTGCATGCTGTGGCTTCCGAGTATGATTCCGGCTTCATCAGACCATAGGGAGGCACTTGGCCAGCCGTGTGCCAAATGAATGGCCAATGCTTCTTGGGTTGCATCTTCAAAATACAAGGTAGGCTGTATGGGGATGTCTGGTTCTTGGTGAACTACCTCTTCAAGTAATTCTTTGTAGTATTCACTGTCTTCACCGGTATAGGTGGCGCGTTTGATTTGGGTGAGCAAGCCATCTCGCTCCATTTGCCAGGCCTTATGCTGAGTTAACGCGCTTAATCGCTCAGGCTCTCGTTTTTTTCTTATGTTAGTTTCCCACTGACGAATGGCATTAGAAAAAAGGGAGTCCGCAGCACTTTTACGCTCTCCTGAGCTGGCAATCACTAAGAAATATAATGAAACAGGACTAGTTAAATAGGTGTCGCGAGCAACATTAGCATGAGCCTGACAGGCTAGAGAGAGGTTTGCTAAAGCACCATTCGCGACTAGGGATAACGGCTGTTGTCCATAGCATTGATAGGAGTGAACTACACGTTGGAGTATGTTCGGTAATGCGTCTAAAGGATAAGGGGCTTCATTATTTAGAGTATAAACGAGCGGTATGGGCTGTTTCCAATATCCTTGTGGATGCTCTTGATTGGGTAAGGGGTGCTCTAAATAAGAATGGGACATTAAATCGCGCTATATAATTGGAACTAAAGACGCTATTTTACGCCTAGAGCTTCCCTGTTGTAAAATAGGCACCAATCGTAGGAAATAGGTTATTTAATGAACGAGGCAGATGAAGAAAAAGCGTGGGTCATTCAGTGGCGAGTTGATGTAAAAACCAATCACTACGAAGATTGGCCTGGCTATAGTGAAACCCCGATGACTCGCAATGAAATGCTGTCTGCACTGGAAGAGTGCCACTCCAAGTGGCCTCACTATGAGTTTCGTGGGCATAACATTCATGCAACGATGTTGCGTCATCGAGTAGGTGAATTATTGAGTGCTATTAAAAAGGAGTAATTGAGAAATGTCATTAGAGTTGTTTCATTGGGTTCTTGCGTTTTATGTGGCTGGATTATTTATGAATATTTTGGGCTCTATTCAATCCTTGCTGAAGTATAATGAAGTAAAGAGAACTATGGATATTGATGTCTTTCAAATTCGCCCTAGCCTGAAATCCTATCTTATACTAAAGCCCATCTTTTGGCCTTATTTTTTTATTGCCGAAAAAAGCCCCATTGATCGAATTTCCGAATTATTTTTTAAGCATTATGGTGATGAGGGACATACTTATTTACGAGATAATGGGCTTAAGAATTTTTTAAGGGATGTGACTCGGGGGAAAAATCGCTACGAAAATTATCAAGTAAAACGACTCTTTTGGCCAATTGATGAAGGCAGTGAAGACTATCAAGAACACCAAAAATATTTTCCCAATAACAGCAAGCCTCTTCATGCTGAAATTATTTATGCGCAGCACCAAGAAAAGTATCTTGTTGGGGTGATGTGGAGTACTAGAGAATGTTTGGACAATGCTAAGCCCGTGAGCAGATTTCAATTAGACGAATGTGAATCAATGACTTTTTTGCAATTTCAACGGCGGTTGCTGGAAATAAATCAGGCTAGGGCAACGGAGTTTTTTAGTCGATTAGACAACAAAAATTGAAATAGAGGGTGAGCTAAACAGCTTTAAATTGGTTGCGTAAAAGCTAAGTAATAAAAACAATTCAACAAATTATATAGCTGTCATTTATCTCGCAGTTGTATTTAGCTCATATTATTTTTGGTTTTTATGTCTAGCTAAGCTGGCTTAGATAAACGGCGCGACAACTAATAATCTATTTTTCCGCACAGCATATAACATATGAAGCCTATACCTGCTGAAACATAACTTACAAAGTACTCATGTCCATTAAAATACGGAAATTTACTTATAACAAAATTGCTATAACTTCCTAATTCATGCTTAAAATTGGAAAAAAGATAAACACCTGACGATGCAAAATGATTTAAAAGCAGGCTCAAGCTAATTGCCATGAAGAACATAAAAAGCAAGTAACAGCTTATCACCAAGATAATTTTTTCATTAAGATTGCCTTTCTAATATGTTTATAAAAAAAGTTGGGATATATCTTCTACGCATCTAATAAACTCTGGTGACGATTTTATCTCTCTTAATCGGAATAAAAGTTGGGAAAGCTCGAAGCCTGAGCGTAATTTAGGTTTAATCCAAAGATCAAGAAGTTCTTCTGAGTTGAGAATATTGAACGGGCTTTCGCTTTTTGAAATTACATCCACTGCACAGGCGCAGATCCATTTTGATGGTAGCGCATGTCCTTGTGCATAACCCTTAAAATGGCCAATTTTTATATTGGGGTTTTTCTTATATTCATTTGTAGCAATTTGCTTAAACTGATTATAAAAATCAGGAATTTCAATCAATTTTTTGAATAGTTCCAGGGTTGAGGAATTAAGTCTATCTGCATTTTCTGAAAGATCTTTAAAATGAATCTCTTTTAGAACATTACTGGTGATCCCCGTTTTTTCATACAGGCTTTTTTCTGTAGCCTTAATCTTGTTGATGATGGACTTAAGCAATGAGTCTACGGGTCTATAGTCAATTTTGTGTTCTTGGCATTTTTTGTGTAATTCATAAATGGCTTGATAAAAATTTTCTGGCAGAAAGAGTCTATAGCGCTCTAAATCGGTTGCGTTAGTGTCTTGATGCTCATGAAAGAATTTAACCATTTGGTCAAACCATGAAATTTCAAATAGCTCGGCTTCTGAAAAAATCGCCTCTTCTGGTAAGGGGGGATTAGACTGCCCATAACTGTATGAAATGTTTTCACCTTTGGTTTTTCGAGCGATCTGAATTAAATCTTCAGACCTCCTGTTTTTTCTTAATGTAATTTGTAAGGTTTCTTTCATTTTATAGCCTCCTTGCGCTCTGTTCCGATGGATTAACTACGGGAGACATTAATAGTTCTTGTAATTGCTCTGGGTGTTTGTCTAAAAGCACTAAAAGCATACTTAACGGCTTAGGGATTGGGTTGGTTCCTCGTTCATATCGGTTAAACGAGTTAATGCCACCACCAAATAGACGACTGGCATCCTTTTGATTCAGGTTTAAGTGTTTTCGTATTTTTGCAATTTCATTAGGCGTTAATATACCATCAATTCGTGAGCGATGCCCTTGAATTTCTAAGGCAGTGGCTTTGTTATCCTCAGGACTTATAACCCCTTCCCCACATGAGTCGCACCAAAGGGCTGGCTGCATGATGTAAAATGCGTGTCCTTTATAGTTATAGGTTGTGCTTCGCTCTTCATGGCTTGCTGCCAGTTCGCCACAAATTGGGCATAGTTCTTTTTTCATATTATTTCTCCTTAAATGAGAGAATAAGTTCGCCATAACTGTTTACTTGAAACTTTATATAAAGATGCACACCTTTATAATTAGCTTTATATACATCTTGCCAAGCGGTAAAACCTGGGTTTATTGGTTCCATTGATTTATAAAAATCAGTACTTGTTAAGCTTTGTATGGCTTCTACTACATCATGATCGGAGAAGCCAAGCGCTAGTTGCCCTTGTTTGGCTGATACCGTCATTCGTAATTTATGTTCATTGTTAAACGCTTTTTTAATATCGTTTAAATTATAACTTGGCCGTCTTGATTCGCTCATGGAATTGTCCAAATTATAACCTTTAAGGTTATTATAGGTATAAATTAAAATAACCTCAAGAGTTACGTTTCTCGATTATAAATAGTGTAATACAGGCGCGATGATATTACAACAATAATTTGTTGCAAATAATTGTTGTATAAATATGATTATATGCTATTCTATACATGTCTGAGAAAAGACACACGTTTGAAACACACATAAGGATTTTTAATAATGAACCGTAATAGAGTCATTTATAAGCAACTCGTTGTAGAAAAAAATCGCCTAAACTTCCTCCCCAAACATGTAAAAAGGCATGTCATTCAATTTGAAAATATTATTTATTACCTTGCTCAATCTATGTGCTATCAATACAGCGGCGGGTATTGGAATTTCTACGAGCTAAGCAACGAGGGATTCTTTCTTGCTCCGGCATTAGAGCAGCCGTTGGAAATGTTTGTTGATGGAAATGGCTTTAACGGATTTGTTAGCCCGGAAGCCTTGAGCGTTATTGTCACATTGTTTTCGATTAATGGCATTTCTGGGCAACAAGGTGATGATTATTTAATTGATAAATATTACGCATTACGTGACTTTGCCATTCAGCATCCTGAGAGAGACTTGATTTTACTTGCAATTGATTAACTGCATGCCCCCTATATCGGGGCATATCAAAAAAATTATAAACAATAAGGATAATAAAAAATGGCTAAAAAAATAATTAGAAAGCTTGGCGCACCCCTTCAAAAAACATTAGATGCTCTGAAGAGAAAACGAAACCAACGGTTGATGATGTCCTATGTGTTAAAGATTAACGTGAAATAAAACGCTGCCATACACGCAGGGAGGGTTAAGGAATAAGAAACGAAACAAAGGGAGTTGAGAACAATAATTTGCAACAATTATTTGTTGACATATGTCGGCACTATGTTATTATATAAATGTCTACTACAGACACACATGTTTAAAACACAAAAGGATAAAATCATGACTTACGTTACAAACATAGAAAATGAACTCATTCAACACATTCCTCAAGCAGCAGACCTTCTAAATGATATTAACCAATCTGCAGCTGAACTAGCCTTTGTTAACACTTCATTCTCACCCGAAAAAAGAGCGGTACAAGTACGTGTCGAATACGTAGAATCCCTTTTAAAAGACAAAAAAACGGTACTGGATGAAATTTGTAAAGCTTCTAAAAGAGGCGCAGAAGTAAGAGGTGATTTTGATGTTATTGTTGAGGAATGGTTTAAGTCTCATCGTAAAAAATTAAGCACTGGATACAACTCATGGTTGCTCGCATATGCCAAGGTTGCGTCAAGTTTTATTGTTGGTCCAGCAAACTTCCCAATTGCAAGAAATCAAAAACTTTCTAACTATGCGGATGCCAAATTAACAGCAATAACCTAATTTAGAAACAAATCCGTTAAAAATATTTTAAAGTTCATATTACCTTATGGTGATGGCTCATCAATCCAAACTGACGATCCAAATGCAGGTGAAAAAATTGAGAATAAAATTGAGAAATTGGAAGCGCAACGTGAAGAAATGAAGGCTATCAATAAATTGATTAGAAAGTATTTTAAAAATGGTTGTCCAGATATATCACCCGAAAAACTAGCAGAGTTTAAAAGCCTATTGCACACGGAATTCAATTTAAATGAAACACAAATAGCAGGTTTATTGAAACCAAATTATCGTGGAAAAATTATAGGTTTTGAAAGATGGGAGTTGCAAAATTTAGGGGCTAATATTACTCGTTATAAAAAAAGAATAAACGAGGTAGAAAAGACAAATTCTAAAACGATAGATGACGAATTTGAAAATGGGATTAAGGTAACAATTAGTGACGATCAAAAGATTTGCATTCACTTTGGTTTCAAGCCAAGTGAGGAAATAAGAACTCTACTTAAAGAAAAAGCATTTAAGTTTTCACGAAATCGAAATAATGCCTGGGTGCGAAAGTTTACCTTAAATGCAGCATTCAGTTATGAGCATTATATTAAACCAATACTAAAAACTCTTGAAGAGAATTAAAGAGGTTAAAGCCCTTCGGGGCTTTTGTTCTAAGATAGAAAAAAAGTTAGTTGTCCATATTTTTATTTCATCTCCTGCCCCTAGTAAATGCGTGGATTATTACTATTGCATTAATTGTTAAAATAACTGCGTAATAAATAGTTTCATGGTTTGAAATCAAAGTATCTATTTGATTGAGAATTGGAAGGAAAAGATTTTTTATATAAGAAAAAATAGATTTCATGTTAATTAAAATAATAATAAGCACTAAAAATAACACCTTTCTCTTCAGAAAATGAAAACATAAACTTGCTAAATATATTTTACGTTGCAGCGATCTAATGTTTATGGTCATCATGAATATTTACAGTTCCTATTTTCAAATATTTGGCGATATAACAAAACGCTAATTCTAATAATCAGCATTTATTGAAAATCCCATCCCAATAAAAACCAAAGTTATTATTTATTAGCTAAAGCGGTTGCTAGCTTTTTGAATTCACTATCTAGTAAATCCAAATCAAATTCGTTGAGTCCATGCTTATAGGCTAGCTTTCCTAAATTCAATTTCTGCTTCTCTTGTATTGCAGTAAGCTTGCTTTGAGCATCGGCAATTGTTTCCTGCAAACTTTTTTCCATATCTGATAAATTCCTTTTAACTTTAGCCATAATAAAACTCCAAAAATTAGGTATTTTTAAAGATTCAATTTTAACATAAAGGTAAATATGACCATATAAAAATCTAGCTTATATTTTACTATATTAAACCCAATGAAATCCTTAAATAAGTAGCAGGTTTAAATATAGTTAGATTAACTTTATTAATGATACTTTTGAGTGAAATACACAAATACGCCTAAACTTAAAAATCACAAACACGCAATTTCCCTGCGCTCTAATAAATCATCTAATAAGAAAAGTTACACGGGAACAAACATTAACATAAAGGTTCTAATATAAAATGCAGCACACCTTTCGCTTTAGAATGCTTCGTGTTAACTAAAGAGGAATTCATCGCGATGAATAATGATTACCTAATGAATCATAGCTTCAATAAGATCCGAATGAATTAGAACGAAAGTGATCGGTGCTTCGATGATAGTCGTTGAAGGAATTACTTGTTCCATATGAGCTACCATTGAGATCAAGACAACCCGTCATTGGCAATCCAGTAGCCGGATTTACTCTTGTTTCAGTTAAGGCTGAACGCTGCAAACATCTTTTTGTTAAATTGTTTCTTTCGTCCTCTGTAAGATCGCGAACAGCAATAATTTTCACAATTGGTTTTAAAATCTTTTTTATTAAGCTCATCATATGTCTCTCCTTTACCTAAACTCTCCACATTTAGAGAGCGCGGTTCACGAATAAAATTAACCAATCACAATCGCGCAATTTATATGCGCTAACCAAAATTCAAATAAAACATATCAAAACAATAATAGCCTATAAGCAACAAAGGTAAGAAGATATAACTCCTTTGAAAGTAACACACCCCTCGCAACTGTCATTGCTTTTAATTTTTCAAATATAAATCATATAGTTACGAGAGTAATTGGTTTTTAAACTTTTTAATAAGTCAAAAAGTTCAAGGTGTTGATCCACTCTTTAATAATAATCAATATGTTATGATTAGTCAACACCTAATCCACACCTATATAATGATTGCTAATGGAGTAAAATTTAATGGAACACACCCTTTAGACACCCACCCTCACATGATATAATTCTAGTACTTAATATGAGATCAACCTAGTTCAAAACCATAAAGAGGGTCATATGCCGAAGGCTTATTGTTACTTAACACAAAAAACAATCGATCAATTAGATGCAATCAAACAAGAGGAGGATCACTCCTCATCATCTCAAACCATGAAAGAAATGATCGAGTTGGGTATTAAGGTCTACCTACACAACAAAGAAAATCCTCCCTTAAGTGAAGACGAAAAATTACGTATCGAAAAAGAGGCCGAACTTAATAAGCAGCACACCACACACTTATTAAGATTATTAGGAATTAGCGCTGATATTTTCCGTTGCGTTTACGACAAAAATAAATTGGCAGGTGAATCAAATACAGCAGACGAGCACATCGCAGAACTTAAGAAAAAGGTAGACAATTTTATCGAAGGATATATCAGTAACTAAAACAAGAAGCAGATTTAATTTTGTAAAATTAATTCAATTAAATCTGCTAAAATGAACCCGAAATAACTTAGGATGGTTGTGATAATAACTGCTTAACTTGCAAATAACTGATGTACACAATGAGTATAATTGCCATTAAGGAAATGCTTAAACTACCCCAGTAGAAAAGTTCATTCCAATTTGTAAAATGGAGTACTTTATCTACAAATTCTAATAATAAAAAATACATTATCCATATCCCAATAAGGACGTATGATAACCATTTGTTAATGCTAAAATAATAACTTTGTATACCATTTATTATTACTAAAAGCACAAAGAACGGCAAAGAAAATAAATAGTATAATAGTTGCGTTCCAGATGGCTCATAAGAAAATCCAAAGAAATTATCCGGGTTCGTTGAACAAGCGATTGCCACATACAGAAATATAAGATAAACGGCAGCCCCGTTTACTAAGGATAAAGTCATTAATCCAATAAATTTTTTCATTTAATTCCTAGGTAATAAGTTTTTCTCGAATTTAATATATTTGCATTTCCTCTCGCTGAAGCGTTTTTATTTTATCAATTGACATGGTTTTTTCCTTAGGTATTTCCAAGTTAAGCTTACTGGAAATAGACTCTAAGCACTCCGCAATTTTTTCTGAGGTTACTTCAATTTTATTTGTATTACTCATAAATTTATCAATGCTTACCGCCTTACTCAGAGCCTCAACAACACCAGGAATACCCCTTAATTTACTTATATCGTTAAAGTCTTTTTCTCGTTGGGGAATTACAATTTGCACAGATTTCCCATGATGTTTTAAACGCTCAATAGCTTCAATAATTACCTTGTCTTTACCGATGGGTTTGCCATCATTATCAAGACAAAGCACAACCTTATCAGTTAAAAGATCCATGTGAATAGTTTTAAAATTGCCTTTACCTAGCGTTGTAATAACACGTTCATTAGGCACCGCATCGCGGACACTAAGGGCTGTTTCGCCTCCCTCTGCTAAGTATGTAACTGAGTCCTTCTCGCCTTTATTTAAGATAACACCCGAACCATTTTTATCTCCATAAGACCTTTTTGATTTTATTCCTAGAGATGCTTTATTCCCTGTCAGTTTATCTAAATACACCGCTTCAACTGCTGTCACTTTATTGTCTTTATCTCGGGACAAATATAGGAGTGCAGGCTTATAGTGTTCAGCCTCAGTTTTTTTTGTAAACACTCCAGGGTGATATCGTAGATTGTCACCGGACACATGATGAATCCCTCTAATTTCCGTTAAATATTTTTCAGCCAAAGTCCCATTTATTGGTTTTGATTCGCGAGCTAATTGCAATGCATAATCTTGAGTTTTATTGGGCTCACTTTTCTTGATTTCTTTGGGCTCGTACTGTCTATTCCCCCTTTCTTTTAACTGCTCCTTTAAATCATCTCCTGTTAATTTAGCGGCATATGAAAGACTTTGTTTGAAATCCAAGTTTAACGTTTTTTGTATCAGATGGAGCAAATTTCCCTTTTCCAAAGTTTCATGGTTGTACCAAACTCCTCTCTTATCCCCATGCAAACAAATGACCAAACTTCCATAAGTACCATAACGATACTCGTTCTTAGAAGAAAGTTCCCTATTAGGTTGCCCAAGCAAATTCTCGAGAATCACTTCGGCATGATTCGACAGATTTTGCGAAATGATATTTGCATCATAATAAGGTCTGCTCGCTAACTTAACAGGTTTACTCTGTCTAATGTCCTGGGATTTTCTTGGGCTATTTTGCACCTCTTTACTACTGGTTTTAATATTGGGATTAATACGATTTAACGCTTCTAAGGCTGAAGTTTTTTCAGGAGTAACACGAAGCTGAGCTTGTAATTTATTTCGGTCATCGGTGTAGAGCATCGCGTGCAATGAGCCTCGCGTTAACATGATATAGAACGAACGAAAGTGATTTACCTTATCATTGCCTGTCTCAGCTACTCCAATCACAAAAGGAGAAGAAGCCCCCTGAATTGAATAACTGGTTGCTGTATAGCTGTAATCCCAGTGAGCATCTTTCATATCATCTTTACTCAAGTGGTGCTCTGAACCGGAACTGTCTTTAACAACTATAGCCCCCTCTTTAGCCTGAGTTACTTGTAAGCGCTCGTTAGCAAATCGTTCCAAAGATTTATCTGACTTCTTAAAGTGAATTTTTTCACCAACAGAGATTTTTGCCGGAGCTGATTGAAACAATTCAATTTTCCAATCTTTATTTTCTTTTTCAGGAACAAAAAAGGATTTATTTCCTTTTAAATCCTCTAGCAAAACTACCTTTTTCGACTCATCAATCGATGTCACTTTAAAATATTCGCCTTCTCGTTTTAAATAAAATGTGCCTTTATTCAGACATTCTTGATATGTTTCGCAAAAATAGAGCTCCGCCGTTGTGTAGTTGGTGCTCAGTAACCTGGGAAATGAGATATTCTCTGCCCCAAGCGTTTTCTCTTGAATTAACGCCTCTCGAATAAGATTATTTGCGAGCTCTCTTTTTTTATTTTCATGAATAATCACTATGGTTTTGTCCCGAACCTCATTCGTTCGAGACAAATAATCGCCCACAGCCATTTTAAGACACATATTGTCATTCAATCCTTCTTCCCTGTTCTCTCCTTTTTGTACCGCAGATAAGCGATTGTCTAACGACTCATCCGTTACTACTAACGAGGAGGTTAATTCGTGGTAAGGGCTATTCGTATCTTTTCGCTCAATAAGATCACGGGGGAGAGCGCTTAATTGCGCTAACGCTTTTTCTGGATCTCCTTGGATTAAGGTTTCAACGGCGTTTTTATATTCGATAACCTGCTGTCGCACGATATCGTCCATGCACGCTACGCGTATGCTTCCCTCTTGCATCATTAGTTTGCTAGGCTTTCCACTTTCGATACTTTGATGTTGGCTTACATCACCTAATAAGGTACACCGAGCTCCTGAATCTTTAATTACTTGAACAAGACTGGCGCAATCCCTATTGGAAACCATTGACGACTCATCAAGTAGCACAAGGACATTCGAAGATAAAGTAGGTTCTTGCTCTTGAGCAATAAGAAAGCTTTTCAAGGTCTGAGACTCTATCCCTAAAGCCCTCATTTCTTTTACCGCTTGATGCGTAGGAGCCACTGCAATGATTTGCATCTCTTCTTTAACCATAGAAATTGCGTATTGAATGGTATCGATCGCCGTTTTGGTCATCGTAGTTTTTCCTGTACCCGCATATCCTTGAATCATATTAAATTGATCTGGGGATGTTGTGATTAGTTCACAGGCTTCTTTTTGACCTTTAGTTAATTGAGCCGATACTAATTGTTTCCGGGCATCCTCTTCAGTGATTAACGGTTTCACCGAATTAATGCCGGATTTAACCGTAGAGATTATTGACTCTTCGAAAAACACTGCCTCTTTTGTCGTTAAAAAGTCATTGCCACCTGCGATTAATTCTCCTTTTTCAAGTAAATAATCCAATTTTTCATTTAACTCTTTATAATCCACACGTCCTATGACCTTATGGATAGCCGCTTCAAGTAATTCGCTACGTTTAAATGCCGCTTCTCGCTCTCCAAGATGAGCGATTGCAAAGGCCAATGCTTTTTCACTGTCCTCCTTAATTGGTTTTTCTAAGGATAAACGAGTTAATGCATCTTCTAGTGCCATAATGAGTTGTTTGCTGCTGGCATTATCGAGCACTAGAGCACCATGGTGCCTTTGTGCTGCTTCTAACGTTAAAGAAATTGCGGTCTGTTTAGGTGAAGCCTTTTGGGCATAACGATTGGCTTTATCTACATCATCAGTAACAATATGCAATTCTTCCTTGCTTGACTCTGACAGCAAAGAAACAATATTTTGGCGTAGTGAGTATGCGGGCATTGTTGCGATGATTCGATCTGTGGATTTAAAGTCATGGGCATAGATTGTCTTCGTATACGCATAATTCATAGGAAAATGCTTTTCAGTATCCAGATCCAAATGAATCGTGTCTTTACCTGACTTGATTTTAATCCCATGAGGAGTAAATTCAGATACTTCATATTGAGCCCCTAAACGTATCCCTTCTAACGCAAGATTTCCAGTAGCAACAAGTTTTTCCCCAATAGCCACAGGCATTTGGGTTGGTTCATAGATTTGTGTTGTTTTCGATAATTTATTTGTCGAAATCATGGATTTCATTCCATGCGCATTTCGTATTATGAGCTGGTTTGCTTGTTCATTAACCCCAATTACTTTTAATTTCTGCGAAACAGAACGTGTTTTTTGAATGAGTATCATCCCTTCTTGATAACTCTTTGCCATTTTTTTCTCACTTTCTGTTAACGAAATAGGCGTTAATATAGAAATAATACGCTCCTCCTTTGATAGCTCACCGTGTTCTTTGAGCTGAGTACGTATAGACTGATTCACTTCATTTGCCTCCAATTTGGAGTGAGTTAGTATTTGGGTATTTTTTCTCTGAGTGCTGGTAAGAGATTGATAGAGTTGTGCCGTTTTAAGGATTCGATCTTCTTTTTTTCGCGCCTCCACCAAGGTAATATTGGTTTGACGTAACGGTCTATCATTAACATCGATTGTATTCATCTGGGCTTTATCTAACAGCTCGGGGATATCCGATTTAAAGCCAGTTATGGACTGAGACTTCTCTAAAAAAACGACTTTGGCTAAACGTTGTTCCGCAATAGACAGCAATTTATTTAAGTCATCTGGAGACAGGCGTTGCGAATCATCAACAATCAGCAATTCACGTTCCTTTTTACTGTTAAAAAAAGGCAGACGATGTTCCGATTCGTGACGGTAATTAAAACCAGACACCGTATCACATAAATCTTCTTTACCTATAGAGAGCACCCACTGCCATAATGTGGATGGCCGTTTCGTAAATTCTTGATTGATGTTTTGAGAAGTGAGTGCGGTGGGGGATAAGATTCGAACCTTTTTAGACTCTTCCGCACAGTCAATCAGCGTGCTTAATACTTCACGGGATAAAGCACTTTGTTGCCTTATCCGCACAAGGCTGTCTTTGGATGACAACGCCTCAGTGACCACTTTTTGGATATGCTCATTGCCCCCTTCTTTTTCTTTTCCCCAATGAATCGCTTTTTTTTGCGATGGAAATTGGTTAATTCGATTAAGAAGTTCGTGTTCTTTTTTGATCAAATCTGGAGTAGTGAAACGAGTATCCTCTTCATTAAGCGGAATAATTTTTTTTTCTTTAAGTACATTGTCTATTTGAGCTAATAATGTCTCAAAGTTATGCTCACCCATAGAAAAGTACAGACTAGTTTGCAAGAGTTCATGATGAGTAAAACTTAACTTCTTTTCTTCTAAATGCTTAATTGCATACATCACGTTCATACCCAATTCATCCGAGCTCACCTGGGAATCCTTTACCGAGCGCGATTGAGCCGTCTTTTCTTTTAATTGTGAAAAATAAGAGGAAGGGTCAATACCAAAAACGTTACTTTCATTGGTCCACCGCTCACGCAATGCTTCAGGGGAAACCACGGTTTTTTCTTTTCGAGAATCAAGAGTTGCTCTATCGTATGCTTTTAATGAGCTAGAGCGCATTCCTTTAACTTCTTCCTTAACTTGTCCTCGCCGTTTTGATAAACATTCTAAAAGGCCTTTATCAAAGTGTTTAATTTCGAAAAGCCCATGGGCATCACCAGTACTTTCTATTTCCAACCCCATCTCATTCAAACCTAATGCAATCTCAGAACGATAAATCAGACCTAATAAAATCTGATTATTCATAATCCATTCCATGGTTCCGTGATTACGACTAATATCTGAAGCAAGAGCACGCCATTTTCCGTCCAGACGCTCTGTAAAATTCATCATTAAGGCATGGACATGAAGTTGTGGATCGAGTTCTCTTGACGTATCGTGAAGAATGGTTGCAAAACAAAGATTTCCGGTATGTTCATATTCCACCCCGGACTTTCCTGTTTTTCGTGCCTGTGCGGCTTCTTTCTCAATCACCTTTAATACCGTTTTTACTGCATTTAAGTGCAAATCAATAAATTCTTTATGTCCTGCAACCAAGCCAAGATAGGAAACCGATTTAGGTGCTGAAAAAGTTAAATCATAGCCTCCACGGTGTTTGATCTCACCTTGATGGGTTTGGAATCCGATCACATCCCCACTAGGCAAAACACCACCAACAAGTTGTTCTAGGGTCTGAACCTCTACCTCACCAGATAAGTTTTGTTTTTCTGCACTGAAACCAACCCATTCAGTCGTAAGTTGGTTTGAGAAATAATAATTTTCCTTGTCATAATAATAAGACGCTTTTTTGATTGGCTGCACACGAAGACTTAACATCATTGATTCCTTAGATTAAAAAATTGATTCCATATCCCATTCGGATTCTTTACTTTTGGATGAAGAGGTAGGCTTTGTTTCTAAACGTGAATCACTTGATTCAAGATTTTCGAGTAACGATTCAAATGCAGTGTGCTGCGCTACTTCGACAGGCAGCTCACGAGGGATAAATCCTTCTGATTTGGCTTTTCTTTTTTGAAGTTTAAGTTCGAGTTTCGTAATGGGAAACTCTCCAGGGAGGCGCAAATAACAAGACAGTGGCGCTAAATTCATAATCTCGGGGTAGGTAACTAAAGGGCGAGTAATTCTATTTTTCCCTAATGAAATACCATCACGAATTGAATTTGCCCCATAAGAGTAGTTTTCTCGTGTATCATCAATCTCCTCCTCACCTAACTCTTTGCTCACTAGTTGCGCCATCTGACTGCTAGGACTTGCAAAAAAAGCACGCGTATTGAGCAAGTCAAATATTTCAGAAGCCCCACTTCGTCCATATACTTTCTCAAGTTGACTATAACTTTGCATTCCTAATAAAAAGCAACCTCCAAATTTTCGCACCTCTGCTATGGTTTCTCCCAGTAAGGGTAATTTATGCAAACTGGGTAACTCATCACAAATGAACCAAATACGGCGATTAGAGTCCTCCTCCAGACTTAAAAGAGTCAACGATGCCATTGCAATCCACATCGATATAAGCGGTTTTAACGATTTGTGCTGCTCCCCATTCGAAGAAATAAAAAGCCATCCTGATAACTCTTTATTTAAGAGATAATCTCTGATTGAAAATACTTCTTGTCCTGATTGTTCCAGTCCGTTCAACGAGTGGAGGGACTTAAGATAAGTCGTGATCACTGACCGAATCGAGATGGCGGTTTTTTCAATTTTACTACTGACCAAGGTTGCCGCAGCCGTTCCTACAAGATAGGGTTCAAGCTCATCAAACTCTCCAGTGACCAAGAGTCGTAATAGCTTCGATAAAGAACGGTCTTTATCTTCTCTCATGCGACTGGCTACTGACGCGAACACGGTGCGCGCCGCATTTACCCAAAAGGGATCGTTTTCTCCATGCATAGGAATTAGGCTTTCTGCCATATTCTCCAAAAGTTCATCTTTGGGCGCTTCCCGCCATAAATCCCAATTCGCACAACGCTCATCAAACGGATTCAGTAAAATATCATGGCCTTCTTGAAAATAAGCTTGAGTAAACGTACACCCTTTGTCATAGACAATAACCCGATCCCCCCGAGCACGAATCACGTCCATCAATTTCATAATGAATTGACTTTTACCCATACCCACCGTGCCATGGACTAACAAATGCTGTACTTCGGAATTCTTTATTAATGGTAATCCATCAAGATTCAGGTCTGAGTTTTGCTTCTGTTTGATGATTTGTTGTTTCAGTTCGGAAGCAGGAACTTGAGATGCGCCACGAATAAATTGATTATCGGTTTGAGACTTTCCTCTTCGAATAAAATAGGCCGCCAAACAAAGCCCCACGATACAAGCCAATACAAACCCAATGAGTGCTGACTGGCCTACCCTATCCACCATGTGGCGCGCATTCGTCTCAAAATAGGAGTAGTTCATGATTTGCTTTACAGATTGGTGATAAATTTTCCCATTAAATGACAACGTAAAGGTGTGTGATTTACCGGAAAAATCGAGCAAAGAAGCATAGTAATAAGCCAGTGCATGAGTGAGTTTCTCTGTAGGGAGTAGCAACCAAGAAATAAGACACGTAAAAACAACCCACAAGCAAAAACATACGGTCACTAGCGTTTTGGTGATTTGATCCCACATCCTCAAATTATGAAAACTTATTTGCCCCCCACGGGTATAATGTTTGAAATTAGGCTCGGCCTGCATCAGTTAGTTCTCCTTTTTTAGACAAAGCTTACGCGGCCACTGAGAATAAATGGCTAAAATAAGCTCTATTTGTTGGTGTTTAGATTAGGCGGTTGATTATTATTTTTTATTCACCCATTGATTTACCAAATCGAATAAAACACTGGCTCCAACGCGGCTCATTTCCATGCTTAATACAATGTAGGATGCAAATAAGGCCGCGAAGTAGGAAAAGCCAAGAAATATTCGGAACGCAAAAGGATCAGGGCATTGCATTACAAAACAGCAACAAGCCCCAAACACGGCGATAAAAACCCAACCGACTTGTTTTAACTTTTTGACTAATAAAGAGCCAGTTTGAATCCGATGGTTTAAATGGATTTTGATTAGATAGTATTGTGTGAGCGAAGGAAGGAGCATCACTACGCCGACAAAAGTTATTAAAAAAGAACTTAATAAGATATCAAATACGAGCTCTCTGCTAGCAAAAATAGAACCATTTCTAAGTGAAGACTCTACGTAACATGTCGCTAACAAAACGATTAAGCCCATTTTCCAAAAACAACCGCCAATGAGTGTTAAAAGTCCCGAGTAATAAGCGCGCACTGGAACCACATCAAAATCGAGTGAAGGCAATAGCGCAATATCCGCTTTTATCGCTTGTTTTAATTCCATTTCTTTCATTTAGATTACTCCTTGGGATGTAATTGATTTTCTTTGAGCCAGTTTTTAGGATTTAGCGTATTTTTCTTAGCCTCCTCCCTCCCGCCCATAACAGTGGTTTGTGTTTCATGAGCAATAACCTCATGTTGTTCCGTCATGCGTTGATTACCTTGGTCTATTTGAACCTGTTTTTGCAACACATTATGACCCACTTGCTGTTGCAGTTCGTGAGCTTTTTGAGAATCTACTCCCAGGTCTAAGGTGCTGGCGCTTTGTCCCATTCGGTTACTGTTCCCATGATATTGAGTTGCCAACTCGTGCTCTTTTCCTTCCAGGCGATTGTTCTCTTTAGCATAATAAGCATGAACCTCATCTTTATGTTGAGCTCCTCCGAACTCAGAGATTAACGCATCTCGGCGCTGGGCAATAAAATCCTGTCCCAACGTATTTAATTGATGTAAGGACTGGGAATCACCAGGATGGCTAAAGAGCTCATCTCGTTGAGATTGACCAACACGCTGCTCCACATATTTGGGAAACGCCTGATTTAAATCTGTTGTAATTTGTGAGCCATGGGATTCCACATAACTTTTAGCTTGGCTAATACGTTGTGATTTGGCCATACTTGCATCGTAGCTATGACTTGCTGTTTGGGCATCTCGTAAATCCGCTCCGAGTTGTGAACTTAAACTGGCTGCAGTCGAATGGCTCTCATCAAAATGATGCGTTTGGGCAAAGTTTTTGACATAATTCATCGCATTATTAAAGTCTTGAGCTTGCCGTGCAGAAATGGATGCATCCGCGCCACTATGAGAACGTGCACTGTCCGAAGAAGAACCTTCTGCTTTAACATGCGCATCAACACCCGCACTAAAGCCTGTTCCATATTTAATCACCTTGCCAGCAAGACTGCTGTCGGATCGAACCCCTGCATGACCACCAATCCCATTAGAAATAAGGCGTGAATATGCTTCTTCGGTACTCACTCCTGTTCGACTCGCGACATCTTCAGCAATATGCTTCATGGTCGATAAGGCTTTTGAAAATTGCCCTGAGTCACTCTGAGAAACCCCATCCCCCAATCGCAAATCGTGTCCCGAAAGTTGAGACAGTTGCAATCCACGATGTGCTGCATTAGACAAAGCCGTTTGGTAATGAGCCGCTTGATTGCGCGCGGCTTGAGTAGTCTGTTCATAAGCATCATTCAATGAGGCACTTAAACCATCTGATGAATTAATGGATACCGCATTTCGAGACATTCCCGGACCCATATCAAATACGGTTTCGCCACTTCCTGTTACTGTTTTTAATACCCCACTTCCCATTTGCTCTGTACGCATTCCATGTAAATGGGTCCAATTCGAATCATGTTTGTTTGCGGACATATTATTCGCATTCGTATTATAAAAACTGGTTTGGCCAATACTAAACGACCCACTGGCTGCTTCACTTGCGGCCGACATACTAGAACCTTGCATATGGCTCATCATGGAGGTGGCTAAATTATTAAATGCGCCACTAAAATTGGTGACAAAGCCTAAGGAAATAAAGGGAATCATCATCATGATAAATCCGCAAGTTCCTGCTACATCGGCATGTAATTCATCAATTTTATCCAAGTTAACCATGGAAAATTGACCAAACTCACTTGAGGAAGAAGCCCCATACGCAGTCATCCCCACATTTAATATGGCAAACATAACCGGCCAAAATTGCAATGAGATAAAAAACTGAAGGTATCCTGACAAAATTTTTATGCCATTGGGCAGACTGGTTAATACGAGAATCAATGGAAAGACACCAAAGAGCAACATGGTTAAGCAGGTATGCATAATGGGTAAAATCCATAGGGCTTTATGCTCCATAGCTTGCCAACTCCAACGATGCTGTACTTGAGACTTAGAGAATTGCTGATTCACCACACCGGCGGTCGCATCAGTAAATGCTTGATAATTTCCTATTCCATCTCGCATTGCATTGATCATCATACTTTGCAAAAAGATATTACTGGAGGTATCGGTTAAGCCTTGGTAATACTCAAAAGAAGACTTTAGATGAGTTTCAAATAAGTTCTGATACGTCGTGTTTTGAGGTTTTCCAAAAAGACTCACGCCAAAAATTTTATATGCTCTATTAATTTCCTGTTCTAATTTTTTACGCAAACTGTAAGTGCCTTTTTCTGAAGCGGCCTCTTTACACGTCACCAACTTATCGCCTACTTGAATCATCCTTAATGGGGAGGCTTTAGCTGATATTAAATTCCAAATGTCTTTTGACTCAGACAACTCGCCTACGCTGTACTTACGATTAATACGAATGTCCCCAACGACACAAACGCGGAAATAATCGTTCATTTCTTCTTTTAACACCGGATCGGTAATGCGAAATGAGGTGGCAGTCTGTACCAGACGTGAACCAAACAAAGCTCCGGTACGTGTATAAAGTAACTCCTGCGGCATGGGATTACGATTTCCGATTGGAATGCTCATCAACATGTCATAAGTTTGCGCAAGCCCGTAGCCTACCGTAGTAATTAGAGAGGCGGTTAGGGCAAAAACCACCGGGACATTATCCACTAATTTAACTTTTTGCGCGGTGATGTCTTCTATTTCTACTGTAGTTTTAGGAAGAATAACCACGTTCGTACAAAGCAAATAGGCAACAAACCAACGAGCAAATATCATGGGATCGCGTGCTTTTAAAAAGCCGGCAGAAACCATAATGATCCCGGCAAGAGCAGTAATCCGCAGTAATCCTTCAAAACTGTCTTGTTTAAGAAACGCCGCCAGTGCATTGAGGACTAGCTCAAACAACTCGCCACAAGCAAGCACATGAATCGTAACCATAGTATTTAAGCCCCCACGCTATTCATATTCGATGCAACTTGCTTTTCAACGCGTGCAACGCGCTCGATTAACGCAAGTTTCTCTTGAAGTTTTTTGCCAATTTGCGGCTCGATTGATGCAACCTTAACTTGTGCCTCACGTACTCTTTTTTGAACTTGTTTGATTAAATCCTCATTCAGCTCAGAGCCGGATGTTGCATTATCCACTTCCGTAAGCAACTCGGTTAAATAGTGAGTCAGTAGATCTTGAGCAATCAACATTGAATATTCTTCTACATCAACCGCGGCACTCGCATATTGGGTACTTAAAAGAACCTGCAAAAACTTCATTACCGGTAAAGAAATCATACTCAAAAAACTTTTATCCTGAGCTTCCGGTGCTTGATCAGACACTAGCTTGTTACGAAGACTGTTGATCATTTCTCGAATTCTATAAGTTAATGTTGATTTTTCAGGAATGGTTACGTCTGATAATTTGACCGTCATGCATTGACTGGCACTTCCAGAGTCAGTACAACGCCAAATTTTTGCAGTATGAACACCGGCTTGAGTTCCTATTAACGCATTAATCAAATCTGCATTTCCAGCCAATGAAGGCACATTCGTCACCTTACCTTGCCTATCGATGATGAGCGTCCCTGTTAAACTCATCACCATTTCTGCAAGTTCTGAATCGGTATTGAGAAATGACTTGGATTGTAAAATGGACCAAACTAAATTTTTGTTAAGTACAACCTGCTTCTTACGCTCTTCATCTTTAGATGCTTTATCCATAACCGAATCAAAACCTCTACCCGAACACGCCATTCGCGCTTGAACATAATCACTGTACAACCCTTCTTTGCCCATAGCCGCTTGGTCTTTACACACCTTTTGTTGGCTTGCCGCTGTTTTGGGCCACATTCCACCCACTAGATTTTCAGCAAGCTGGCAGGAGTTAATGCTTGAATGATTGGCCATTTGCTCTAACTGTTGTAAAAAGTCTCGAACTTGTTTGAGTTCGGGTACTGTTGAGGCCAACATCACATCCACAGCATAGGCTCCCGCATTGGTCATCACGGATTTACCCAAATCCACCAACTTTTGACTGCTTAAAAAACTCATGCTGCCGGTAAATAAATCAATCCCCCCACATCCCGCTCGGTAGCTGGGTAAATCCAACTGAATCAATTGATATTGCCTTATTTGATTGCGAGCATATAAAGAGCCTCCACCAAAAAACCCTGCAGCCTGCGACTCATAAGCAGCTGGTGAGGTCACGTTGGAGGCATACCCCATCCCATTAAAAAAAGCATCCAAATCAGAGCCAACATTGGCATGAAGTGCGCTTGAACCCATTAACAAGAAACTGGCCATCAATCGCTTCATATTCCCCTCCTCTTCGGCTTAGATTCTGGATGCGAAGAAAGTTCACGTGATTTAGGCCAAGCTTCATCAGCAATTCGCTCAGCAAACCCATTGCTCGGAACTGCACCTTTAAATTGAATATCATCAAAAAAGTGCTCCCGGCTCCTATCCTCTGGCGGATTAGAGGCCAAGCTTATAAGTAATAATAAAAGTGCGCTCATAAGGCACCGCCTTGATGCTCATGAGCCTTAATTAGAGGTATCAGTTGTTCCATCCTCGTATCAAGCTCCACATAACTCATAGCCCCAAATGCCACGGGAAAGAGTTGTTTGGTATCAGGATTTACCATAAAAAGAGCGGGGTAATTAATCGGATTTCCTTGAAATGCCGCATTAATCCATTCGGTAGTTGCCGGAATAAATTGGGGAAACTCAGCCAAGGGCTGATTGTCTAATGACAAAGGCAAGATACGCACATGATGTTGGCTTGCCCATTGTTTTAAAATCGGGGCAAACTGTCTGCAGTGAGGACACTGACTGCCGTAGAATAAGATAAATCCATGGTTTTTATAAAACCCATCTTCTGGTGATTGAATAGGTTGAATGCCCCGACGTTCAACTTGTGGACGCTCCTTTTCAGAAATTAAATCAGATAACCATGCCGCCTGACTCGAAGCACCCAATGAATAAAACATCAATACAATTCCTAACAGTCGAACCGAGCTCATACACTACCTCCTTTAAATTGGGTTGCCACCTGTTCAAATCGTTCCATTAATACATCCTGCGTGGTTAATCCAAAAGCCAGCGGAGCAGTCTTCTTGCTGTTTGGATTAACCAACAAAATAGCCGGGAAATAACGCACCTTCATCTGATTGGCTTGCCCAACATCCACCCGTGAACCCGGTAGTTCGGGTGCAATCACCCCATCCACACTCACTGGCATCAGCGCTAAATTAAATCGCTTACAAAAATCAGAAATAATGGGAATTTGCTTGATGTCGTATGGACTTTTACCGCGATAAAAAAATAACACCCCATGGGTTTGTGCCATTTTAGAAATCAAATGTGTTCGTGCTTTATCACGAAACTCATCCGTTATTTTGGCTCCAATATTTGAAGTAGGATGGGTTACGGTATAATCGTATTCGGGATAAGCCAGCATCGTTTGTTGAAAGAGTTGTTTAAATCGTGAAGATTCTTCCAACCAATAATGCTGTAAGCTTAAAAACACGCGCATATCCTCTACACGTTTTGTATGGCGTGCTTTATGCAAGGCTTCCATGGTGTAGAACCTGAGTACCGCATCCCGCTGAGTGAAACTAAGTTGGTTAAACGGAACACCTTTTTTAACTTCTGGGGCTCTTTTTTTCGCTTGGAGCGATTTTTCTTTTTTTATGTTGTACCAAAGAAAGCCCACAGGCTCCTCTTCAGCAAAACACCAAGAGCTACACACCATTAAGATAATAAATAACACTTTAGTCATGAGCCTTCCCCTGTGCACTCAAGTGTTGAATGCGAGACTGATTCACCTGGCTAATTTGCCCATTATTCGGAGGAGTCATTAGCTCGACAAATTCTTTTTCAATGAGCGACATATCCAGCGCAGAAAAATTAATGCGTTCTAACTCCTCAGGAGATACCCCCCGACAATTCGCCTCATTGTCGTCATCTTTAGCTCGGCCAAAACTGATTCCCAACTGGCTGTAACGTCCTTGAATTTGAATAATGGCCGCAAGAGCATTCGGAAAAACACACCATGATTCTTTCGTCTCCACACATCCCATCATTCGCTTAGCACAATACTCACCCACCTTAAATGCACGTCCTTCCTCTTTGGCTTTAGCAAGACGTTTTTCATCATCACTGCAATGCGTCATCTGATAACTGCTGCCGCAACAATTACGCATGTTTGCAAATACCTTTCTACACGTTGAGTTATGCCCTTTGAATATTGCCGTAACCCCACTACGAATTTGATTGGCAGCCACATCGCCTGCAGCACCAAATAAAACACCCAGTCGAGAAATGCCTTCCCCGGCATCAGTGCTTTCTTCTATTTGAGACTCATCACACTTACCATCGGCACAGCCCACAGTTCCTGGGCAAACGGTTTTTTCAGGAAGGCATTGTTGTTCCATGCACCGAAATGTTTGTTCATATTGGGTACATTGATTCTGTGATAATGCACTGCATTGCGACCCGACTTGGGAGCATCCTTGATTAATCAAACCAGTACATCCACTGCTGGTGATGTACATACATTGATAGTGATATTCTTGCTTCCAGCAAGGACGTGAGACGAGCACCCCATTAATCCATCGCGTCTGGTTGGCATCCAAGCACGTATTGGCTTCTTTAATGAAGCACTGTCCTTGATTCGTTTGAGTTTGGATTCTGTCGCAATCACGATGCATCCACTCGTCATCCGTAATTTTTTGCGTCAGCGTGATGGTTAATTTGAGTTCGCGCTCCCAATGAGAACGTTTTATTTTGAATGTGGGATCGGTACAGGTAGGGATTTTTGTAAGGTTTCTCTTTCTGTTATTTGTAGTAACAGAAACATCCACTCCCTCACATCGGTCTAAAAACTTGATTAAATGCGCATCAGAACAAAGCCATTCGCCCTTAGCACAATGACTTAGATCGACTGTGGTTTCTAAACCGTAAGGGGATACTTTGATTTTTCGGGTCACTGTTTGACTAATCGGTTGGACGGAAACCTTCAATTCCTCTGCACAAGTTGCCCCCTTATAGGCAATGGATTCGAAACAAGTATGATCCGAGCGGTTTTCGCTACACTCCGCTTTTTGGATATAACATGCACCATTGAGTACCTCTTGCGGATTATCGAGTAGCTGTTCCGCATAACGAACCTCAGGACTGTTAGGCGATAATCGAGACGCATGCCTTCCTGCATTACGATAAATCTCCTGTCCGGTTGCATTCGAACTTAATGCATTAATCCCTGAACGTTTTAATTCCTTGGCCTTTAAAGTTTGTTCTTTAGGACTCTCTGTAAAACCAGGTATAATCACTGAAGGATTCAATCCTTTTAGCGCATTCATAGCACTTTCGCGAGCCGTCAAAGCATCATTTTTATTCGCAGCCAAGGCACAACCACTCAACAACCCAATGATAAGAAATCGTTTAGCGTTCATCACGGCCTCGCAATTGGTTCAGGCTCAACCCGCTAACGCCTTGCAGTGCAATTCGTTCCAATCCCTTTGTTAAGGATAAGTTCCCATAAATCACATCAAATTCTTTGCCATTGTCCACGACTAACGCGGGAACTGACGTAATGGCGTATCGTTCAAATGCGGTGGGATCGATTTGCAAATTGAGGTTTGGTACACGTTGAGTTAAGTTCATAATTTTATGAACCGTTTTCTCCATAGAATCCTGATGTAATCCGTTTAAGTAGACCGGGATATTTAACTGAACGCTCTCTTGGAGTGTTTCAATTAATAATTGCTTGGGCATCGAAAAGCTCACATACACTGAAAAGGTATGTGCCATGCAATCTACGAACACCATGAACTGCAGGAATAAACCAATGATTAGAGGCATTCTGCTATCTCCTTATAATCAAGCCCGCAATAACGATTCCAAGCTAAAAAAACACCAATCACTGCGATGACGAGGCACAATGAGCTCGTGGTAAAAATTTTATGGGCGAATGAGCCGTAGCGTAAAATGAAGTCTGGAAAAATAAATAGGCAATAATTAAGGGTGAAATAACGAATCACATGCAATAAATCATGGTAACTACGTGATTGCCAATAATCTCTAACCGCAAGGAACGTTCGAGGAAGAGAAATACCAAACAATAACAGCCCAGAAAACCAACATATACATAAAAAAATCAGGACCACTGTACTGGACGCACAAAGCGATGTGACATCCTCTGAGGTAACTAATGACAGGATACTACCCGTGTGAACACTGATTAATACGAAATAACATCCCGACAATCCAATCAATACCGAATTTCTTAATAACTTAATATTCATTTCGAACTCCATTTATAAAAAGGTACAGTTACGTTTTCGCCAAACTAAAAACCCATATTGAGAGGGTTTATCCGCTCTGATTTTCCCAGCCTCCCAAGCAAGGGTGCTGTATCCTGTTGGATAACAGTGTTTTCCATCGGCTACTTGATTAACCAACTCATAGCGGTATCGTGATTTTGGGGTGACTGGGTAATATTGCTCTTTACAAATGGCCCCGGACTCAGGACTTGAATCAGATAGAAGAAACTCTCGATGCATCTTATAATTCATGCGCTCAGTCAGCAGTAATGCGGTTTGTACAGGAGATATCGGAGCATTCACATGTCCTGTTAATGGATAATGTGTTCCTTGACTTCCTGCACACCAAAACAGCTTATCCATGGGCATTTTGCGCACTGTAGACGATAAACTGTCAGCAGCACAGGCAGCTTGCGTAATGGGATTACCAAACAAGATGGATTCAGGACTTAATACAAAACTCATTTCCGAATCCATCCATGTTGGATCAAGCTCGGTTAAATAAGCGATGTCAAAACCCCCTCCTTGCAAACACCCCACCGAGGTAGTTAAATTTAACCAATAAATTAAAGGGTACTTGTACCAATGCACATGAAAAAACGCATGTTGCTGCCCCATTCCGACAACATGCCTGCCCCCTTGAGCCGACTTAAGACCGATATTGAGCTTGGTTCCTCCTAAATTAACCAAGCAATAAGGCGTATCCGTGACATCCGTTAATGCCATGGGCTCCCAATACCCAATATTTAGCCCTACCCTCATCCCGATGTTCGTTGGACACATGCCTACAGGTAATTTGGCATTGTCAGTATCTTCTAAAGAGGAGTGAACAATTTTGGTATTTCCAATCGAAAGCGGAAACAAACAGCGCCAACACACATCTTTAATGGGATTTACAAAATGTCCCTTACATGGAGCACTGGATATTTGGAAAGAGAACAACATCCCCAAAACAATCAAAACACCCTTAATTCTCATCACCGCTCTCCTTGATTGCGACCTCATTAATAACCAAATGATGATTCAATCGGCTCACTCGCGCGGGAACACCAGCAATATGTAACTTTCGAGTGATGCGGCCCTCTTGATCAAAAAAAATCGGCGCATTTAACGTTCTTTCGGCCTGTGAAATGGCCCCACCCGTGAGAATGAATTTGGCGTTAATACACCCTAATGCTTTTTTCTTGGCCCAACGAATTTGAGCCTCATCATCTGCATTAAAAAATAACCAACACGGTTGATAGGAGGGAAGCTTCTCTAATGCATTGATTCGCGTCCCTTTGGAATACAGCATCCTTCCAGTACTGTCTTTAATATCCTGTGTCAGGGTCAGCTCAGGTGTGTACTCATGACGACGTGAATACCTCACACGGGTTAAACTCAATGGCTTGGGACGATTTGCATGTTCTGCAGCCGTTTGTAGCCATTGTTGATTGAGTTTCTCAATTGCTCCTTGAGTGCTTAACTGAGTTAAGCGTTCATAAATGAGTTTAAGGAAACTCTTCTCTTTGATTGGAAATACCGCACCCGCAACACCTAATGAGTGCGCATTGAGTGCAGAACACTCAAGAAAGAGAAGCCCTACTAAAAGAATCCGTCTCACACCGAGCTCCTCATCGCCGTGCTCAACATCAGCATGAGTTCAGAAGTCACATCCACACCACCACCTAAAACACGGTGCTTTTCAATCACAAGAACATGATGTTTGGTTGCGTACTCATTAATGACTTTGGGTAATATCCTTTTCAATTTTTTAGATGCATTAGCGATTTGTGCCTCGGTGGCCTGATGCAATGCCAATTGACGAATTAGTTGAGCCTGGACTTGGTCCGTATCAAAAAGCACCACTTGGGGTCGACTGCTCCATATCCCTCCAACACCTAGAGCCAGAGCAAACAACCCAATGCCTAAACCATACTTCCATGTTATGCGCATAGTTCGGCTCCATAATATTTATAGGCGACTTCCTTAATTGCTCCCGCCATTGGAACACCCTGATTTAGCAGTGCTTCAATATCACTGTACTCCTCCCCTGAGGTAGAAAACAAAATGCGCGAAAACGGATCGCAAAAATAACGATGAAAACTACTTACTGAACCAAATTGCAGCATGACATCAGAATATCCTTGTACTTTTGCTTCGCCAAACGAGTCTATTAACGTGGATTCCAAAGAGGAGAAATAATCAGGGTTTTTAGTAAGGAAGCGTTTAAAATCACCTTGTCGCATGATGATCTTAGTATCTGCACTGGCTGCAATGGCAGCTCCTTGAACAGTCCTGACTGTGTCTTTAAGAAATTGAGTAATGACGGAGAACCCCCCCATATGTTTCCGCGCAGTTCGAAATCCTTGTTCAATAAAGGCGGCACAAATTGGGTTCGTTCCATTAGCCAAAAATCGCCATGCTTCGTCAATAATGCAACGCTTTTGGCGTTTTCTATCGGAACTATAAAATTGCCCTTGAATAATGACTATCATGACAAACATCACAATGCTCATTAATTCTGGATCACGTTGTAAATCTCCTAACTCCAAAACGACAAAATTAGATCCATTAAGCAAGGGGGTATCACTATTAAAAATATGGCCATAAATTCCATTGCTTCCGTATTTGTCCAATAAAATAAGCAAATCTTTCAGGCGTTGATCGTTTTTTGAATCTGGATGTTCCAACAAATGACGAAGTGCATTTAACACATCATCCATTCGTGTCTTACGTCCATGTTGTTCCCAACTTTTCAATACCGCGGTTAATAACCAGGCACGCTCAACTTCACTAATAGGCTCATGAGGATTAGCCATGATCGCTAATAAATCACGGATTTGGGTGTAATCATTGACCGTTTCATCTTCAAGTTCGGTAACACCATCAAAGTCAAATAAAGTAAATGGATTTAATGTGAGTGTTTTCGCATTAATATAGGTTCCACCAACCAAGTCACATAAGTGTTTGTAGGATCCCCCTAAATCAATGACATAAATTTGCTGCCCCCGTGATAAGCCATCCAAAATTTGGGCCTGTTCAAAAAACGACTTACCTGAACCCGTGCTTGCAACAGTTAATCGATTGTAGTTCGTTATAGGCAAAGCCCTGTCATCAAATATGTCTAAATAAAAGAGTTGATTACGTATAGTAGGCAATAACAAGCCTTGATTTGACCCCTTAAAGTCAGCCACAACAGGGGCTAAATTGGCCGCATTGTAGTGACTTAATAGTTTCGTTTTCCCTAGGAGCTCCATAGGTGAAAAAAGCCCCTCCGTTAACATAAAAGGGAGGCTTGCTAAAAATCGCAACCATTGGATGCAGGGGCTTCTAATTAGGGTAAAGTCTAAGCTTCGATAACATGAAATGGCTTTTGCGACATGTTGACGCTCGTCTTTTTCATCCGTAAATAAAATTAAATTATAAAACGTGGGCATTAAATGCAGATCACCTTTGGAGGCCTGCGCATGAACAAATCCCCACTCGTTTGCCTCATCGCTTATCCCTGGATTAATAAACGATTGCACCCTATTGTTATTCGCATCAGCAGAACTAGCACGACTTTTAGCGCGCGCTTTCATTTTTTCCTGACTGGTCCCACGAATGGTGAACGACAATAAAAAGGGGCAGGGTATGCCTTGTTCTTGTCTTAACACATTGGCAAATAAATCAGGAGTTTGCCATAACGGAAAGGAATTTTTGGGATAAGAAACCACTTCACAACTGACGATCCGTGATTTATGAAGCACGCCCTCATCATCAGACACCGAAACGTTGACTGCATTAGCTCCTCCTTTATATACCGTAGAAGGTCGAGGGATTGTGTCACTTAATCTATCCGAAGAATCATGTACTTCAGGCCAGGAGAACTCATTAAAATTTGGAGAAACGACTGCACGTAAAAACACTTGAAAATCCTGAGCATCACAGCGAGAGAAACAAAAACTCGCTACTTTAAGTTCGGACTCAAAATCATGACGTAATTGGACCAACTCATGTTCTACACCAGGACTTTTTTTCCGCGAAATAAAAATCATACATTGATAATCCGCGAGGGCCGCAGGAATATTTCGATTGTTTTTATATCCGTTGTGTATGGCATTCAGATGATATTTAATGCTCATTCGTGCAAGTTCTGCATAAATACCTCCACGTTCAAGAATTGGCCCAAAGTTATTTTGGAGTGAACCGGCCAACCAAGGATGCTTGTACATCATGAAAGTGCAATCGGTTCCATAGGTCAACTTATTTTTAAACATGGAAGCCAATGAATTTATCAAGGTTTCGTCTGCGCCCGGCATAGGCAATAACATGAGTCCAAACCCAATTGAGTTGCGATTAACAAAAAATCCATTCTCATCGACTGACTCGTAGGGGAGTAGTTTTGAAAACGAAGGCAAATCAAGATTTAATGATTCGTTCGCATGATAAATGTCCGCCAAAGAGTCGGGCTTAACTCCCTCCGTTTCGCCTAAAGCGTGACTCAGGCGATGAAAGGTAGCACGCGCCTTATCCCTTAACTTCATGATTTTTAGCTCCATGATTTCCCCTTAACTGATTTTGAAACCCATAATGAACTTCCGTTGCTCTTTTGAACGACACGCCCAGACCCAACTTGACTGTGATGCTTAAATTTCGTGGAGTATGCTTTTTTTCGAACATAAGGCACGAGCTCATCTGCAAAACGCGTCATGTCATCAACCTGCTCAATGGTCAAACAACTGTCTGTTGCCGTGGCTTTACATGCGGTATTGGTACTTATTGAGCTGCATCCAACACAACCTAAACCCATCAGAAATAGTAAACTGGACCTAATTACGTTCATTGACGTTCTCCTGCACCCATGCGACTTGCCGCATTAACCTCATCGATTCGTCCTAAAACTTGGGGAGGAACCGTGAAGTTCATTTCGTTGTTTTGATTTGAATGCTCCTCTTGCACCACTTCTTGTGCTAATTCTCGTGCTTCATGAACTTGTTTTTTGGCATATTCTTGTTTGTCTTCATCAGGCTCTAAATAGAAACCATCTTTAAAGACAACCGTCACTTCATTACCTGCTCCAATAGGGATAATGGGATGGTATTGTTCTGCACGTTTGATGTAGTATTGTGCCAACATATCGCCTGACTTGGATGCGCCTCCGTATGCTGCATAAGGCACAATATTTCCCGAAGGAATAATGGATGTTGCCCCAATAGGACTAATGTTTTGCATACTTTGCGCATATTGTGCCGCAGAGGTGACTCCTGAAATGATTCCGCTTAAACCGGCCCATTTCATGACCTTGCCATCCTTCATGACCGGAGTGCCTTTAATCCCTACTTTTCCTTTATAAAAAACCCATCCAGTAACCCGTTTGTCAATGATTGGCTGTCCAGGATATGCACACGATAAATTATAAAGAGAAGGAATAGCACGCTCGCTGGAAATATCTCCGTAAGTAAAACTACTGACACGACATCCATGTAGCCGCGCACGTTGACCATTGGGTAATCGTGCATCTTCGATAAACTTAAATATCATGGCTCCATTTTCTTTCGCCTGACCATTAACCGAAGAGTCAGCATCCGCACCGCCTAAAATAACCGCCTTTACGGATGTATTTGAGGGAACATAGTGCTTGGGATTAAGGTAATTTTTATAATGATTACTGTGTCGCTTAGGCTTAGGACGAAATGACACCACATGAATCTTAGGTACTGCATCCGAGTGAACTGCCTCACCCAGCTGATTCAATGAATTCATGGCATAACTATTCGCACTGTGCCAAAACCCGGAATTTTTTGCCTGATTTAATTCGCTCGGTAATTGCGACTCAGCCTCTGGGCGTTCTGCAGATTCCTGTTTCGCCGTAGCAAGTGATGCTAATTGAGCACTTAATTCGTCTTTTTGTGTTTTTAATTCAAACTGATGTTCCTCATTCATTTTTTTTATGTTGCGTGTTAACTCACTTAGTTGTTTTTTAAGTAATTCCACTTCGGTTTGTTGAGCTGTTAACGCATTTTGAGCCACCTCTTCGGTAAATGATTCTTCAATAATACCGGTCAGATCGGCGGATTCTTGGGCTTGAGGTTTCTTCTTTGCATGCCCACCCGCCATCAACGCAAATACAACGAAAAATCCCATAATCAAACTGCCACCAATTAGAAGAAGACGGCGGATTTGGACTTTTTTAACTAATTTATTCAGTTGCCAGTTAGCCATGCCCGACCCCTTGAATACGATAAAGTGTTGCTGTTTCACCAGGCGCAATTGTTGATTTGGAAAATTTCACAGCCAAAGTGCCGTCTTTTACAAACCAATCTTGCGCCAACTGCAGCGGATGCTTTCCTCCATTTCGAAGCGTGATTGCTTCTCCCAAAAGCTCTTTTCCTTCCCACGTTTCATTTATTTGCAAGGTAAGACCACGATTCCACCGTTCCACCCGTCCAAAATGACGCTTCACGGCAACATCAGTAAACGGTTTATGCTGTTCCATATGAGACAGCAATGAAGTAATTGCTTGTGGCACCTCTTCCTCAAGCACTTTTTCAGGCTTTTTCACCGGAGATTCTTTAGCAAGAACAGGGACGGGTTCCTTAGGAATTAGTTCAATGGTTTTTCCTAAAGAATCCTCAGTGTTCACTGTAAGCGAATAGTGGCGGCCTAGTTTTGTGGTAATAAATAAAGTGACCGGAGCCCTTACAGGGAGCACATACACACTATGGTCCCCTTTGTCTTGTTGAATACCTAACGCGCCGGGTGGGAATGCAAAATCCCAGATTTCATCATCTTTAATGAGAATTCTATTGTAGTTATTTGCACTCAAAGACAAGCTAATCTCCCCGTTATTAGCAACCGGAACTGCTGTCTGCGCAAAGCTATTCATAGAGAATAAAATAAGCGCAATCTTTAGTTTTTTAACCATTTTTGTTTTCCTTTTCTACTGCAAATTGGACTATTGATAAGCGACCTTGAGCATATCGAAATGCTAATTTGTAGACCTTGGCTTCTTCGCTTATTTGTTTAATTCCCACATACCGCGCCAAACGTCCCTTTACCTTGACCGTAAGGGTTTGAGGTGATGGAAAAATATGGGTAATGTAGAAATTTGACGATATTTTTTGCGCTTTAATTATTTTCGATTCGGCATTCAACGTCTTAACGAAATCAGCGTAATGTTTTGGATTAACAAATGCTAAAAGCTGCTCATGATTTGAATGCACGGTTTCTGGTGTCACATTAAGGCGGGCATAAACAAAATTCTTAGTCATAAGACTTAAATAATTCTCATCGACATGTTGAGCACTCTTAATGTATCCAGGACTACCATAAAATGGGGTTATTTCAATACTGTGTCGATTCCACCCCATATAGACCAGAAAGGACAAAACCACATTAGCAATGAGTAACCCAAAGACCAGACACACCATTAAGTTAAATCGTGCAGACAGCTGACTCAGTTTATTTTGATACACTCGATAATCCATATTAATCTCCTTAAGCAACCCATACGCGGTAATACGACTTTGGTAATCTAGGCAGGAAAAACTGTGTTATGGCATGGGGTAAATACCAATATGCCAAAACAAGCAGGGCCTTAGGCCCCTGTCCTTTTTTGATTGCTCGTAGCCCACTAACAAGACTAAAACCTAGAATGCTCACCAATATTCGTTGACTTAAAAAAGCAAAAAGCAACAGACTAATACCGGCCACAACCAGCTCATCTAGGGTCAATGTGAGGTATCGCTTAGGTGCATCAATATGATTCAAAAACGGATGGTGCATTGGATTCATCGCATGCCCCTTTAGTGAAACACAAAAATTTTAAGGAGCGCTCCTGGGATAAACGCGATAAAGAACACACCAAAAAATACTTTGGGGTTTCTCGCGGCAACCGCAAGCGCTGTAGCAGCAATAATGTCGATTAAGATAAAGATCCCCCAAAACTTCGCATCACTGGAGAATGTATCTTTTACATCCCCTTCCAATGCATTAACCAATAGGTCTTTAGCAAAAAGACTATGTGACATGATGAACATAAGAACCATAAGCGCCCCTTTGTTCATAAAATTAAGCAATGATTTACCCGCGTTCATGTTTCGTTCCTTATTCATTTACTGATGCACGAAAAATTGATTCCAATTCAAACCCTAGATTGGTTACTTTCTCTATGTAAGGCTTCATCATCGAGGAAAAATAGCTGCAGTCCTCGTAACGCGAACGGACACGCTCCAAAGTTCGATTCACAAAGCCAAGGTTTTCTAGTGCGGACTGTATTTTGTTCGCGTTAATATACGTAGCTGTTTGCTGCATCATGACTCCTGAATAACCCACATCAATGGAACAATGCTCTTTTGTGTTGGCATTGGCTAATTGACTTAAACTAGCCCCTAGATATTTGCATTCGCTAGCCAATTCATCTTTATCTACAGATGCTGAAAATACAGCACCTGACAACACGACTGAACTTAAAAACAGAGCTGCTTTTTTGTATAAATTTTGTTTCATTTTCCTTCGCCTCCTTTTTTTAGGTAAAAAAATCCCATCAACCACAATATCTGGTCTTTTTTAGTTCATTTATGTCTTTTTAAGGACGGACGGAAATGTCCGTGGTGTTAAAAAATTCCTGAAATTGTTTTAACCAATCCTTGCTCTAATACCGGACGCGCTTGCGCAAATGATAGATTCATTTTATTGGCATTAGACACCACTCGTGTTCGATAGCGTTGATAATCACTGTGTTTATACGAGGTTTGATGGGTGCTGGATGCCGTTCCATTTTCCAGTGCGGAATTAAAGCGCTCCTTTACGGTGACTCCTTTTCCTACACGTTCTGAAATTTGAACGTCAGTAATGACCGTGTAATTGACCTCTTTAATCAGGGAATCCGCGGCTAATCCCACTACACCTCCTACAATCCCTCCTGCAAGCATGGTTTTAGAATTGCCAAATGCGCCTAAGGCCGCTCCAGTTCCAGCACCTGCCAGTGCGGAACCATAACCCCCACCCAGTGCATTTTGCGAGGCAGACCGACTCATTTTACCTACCTTGAGAATATTGGCCTGAATCAGGTAATGCGCCTGATTAGGATTGGTTACCACACGATATCCATTAGCGGTTAGGGATTGAGTTAATGGTTTACCCAATTCAAAATCCTCATCGGAGGTATTTTTAACTGCAACAAAGATGGTTTTTTGTGCTGGTGATACGGGGTCGAGAAAAATAGTTTTACTCAACTTGGTGTTTACTTCTAAATTACGGTGCTCCAAAGCAGTTTGCGTGGCCGCACAGCTGGTTAATAAGACAATTGCCCCGACACATGCGCTGAGGTTCATTACTTTAAAACCGTGAACTATGTACTGTTTCATTACTACGTTCCTTATGATTTATTTCCAATGATTAATGAGCAAGCTCACGATGTGCGTTTTTTTTAAATTTCACCTCTAATTGGTTGATGATGGATTCATCAATCGACAAGGTCTGTGCTGCATTGGCTTGATGTTTTTCAAGCTGAATGCGGTTGTAAATCTCATCTCGATGAATAGGGATTTCTTTCGAAGCCTGGCATCCTAAGCGCACCTGATTCCCTTTGATTCCTAAAATGGTTACATTAATTTCGTTATCCCCGATGATTACTGCTTCACCTATTCGTCTCGTAAAAATCAACATCGTATTCTCCTTTATTAATGGTGTGTTTCGTTCGTTAGAACCGCTTCAAGTTCATGCACTAAGGTGTGCACTTCATCTAAAGAGGGTTTTACCTTTTCTCTAGTGATTCATTACACGAGCAGGCTCTTCTTGCTCTACTTCAGGTACGGGCTCTGCTAAATAATGGGTATCAACCACATCAATGCACTGATTTTTGGCGGTGACCACGCCTGGCTCTTTAAAAAATGAGTAGGCAGAAATGAGCCCAGTCCCGAGGCCTAATGTTGTACTTAAGGCCGCAACGCTCAGAGCGGGTACTTCATAAGCCATCAGGGAGGCCATATAAAGAAGTGGCGTTTGCCATAGACCCGATAACATACCAATGCCGACCCCCAGCGCACCACCAACGGCCAGTGTGGCGCAAGCAATCGCAATCGCACAAAGACCAAGCACGATGTAGTAGGAGGTGTTATATTGTGAATCCAGGATGGTTCGGCATCTTAAATCAAACACTTCCACGGCATTAATTGAATCCTCTGGGTCCTGCATCAAGCTTTCAATAAATTGAGTCGCTGCTGAATACAGGTTAATTTGAACCAAGTGGTCCAGTTGCTTCATCTCGAGTTCGAGTTGCTGAAACGCCTCATAAATATCTTTACGCTCATGCGCGGTGTTCAAGGCTTTTCTAAATTTTTTGTGACAATACATCAGAGCAGCGCTCATTGTTTTTCCTTTGTTGTTAGTGAATCGTTGTATTTGGACGTAGATTTAAAGCCAGGGCTGAACAGGCATCGGCTGTTTTTTCAAATGCCGCCCAAACATCGGGTCTTAAGGTGTCGTCATATGCCAATAAGAGTTTGTTGGCACATTGTTGCAACATGGTTAGTAACTCTTCTGTTACGTTGGTCATCTTCTTACACTCCTATGCGTTGTTTGATTTGGTTTAAATGCATTCTTGCCACTTCTGGATTTCTGGTTTTTCTAACGCGTTGCGTCATCGTGCTTTTTGGAATTTCATGGCCTTGTTTCACCAGGTCGCTCACCTGATCATAAAGTGGTTTAAATACGGTATAAGCCACACTTTCTTGCTCAATTAAGAAAAAATCCTCCGGCAATCGTTGTGCGATAAACGCCGTTATTGGATGGCTCCAGTTACATGTTTCTTTGTAGGCGCTGTTCTTGATTTCCAAGTAAGCCTCAGAAGCTTTAGGCAATTTTAAATCGTCATAAAATGCCAAGCACAATGCTTTAAATTGCAGGCAATTAGGTGGGTATTCCGCAAATTTCCCATTACCCGCCAAATTGTTTAATCGCTGCATTCCGCTCTCCAGTGCTTTAGGAGTTAATCCCTTTAGTGCTTCAAACCATGTTCCATTGTCTTGGATTCCAAATTTAGTAAGAAACAATGGTCCGTAAATCTTGGTTAATTCCATCCATAGCCATGAGATGTGATTCGTCGTAGTCAAATTCAATGACTTCGGGGCTTGGAGGCAGATCGCTTTCTGATGGGGCGCGGGCGTTTGGATTGTGTTTTCTGACTGTTTCCAGGGCTTCCTCAATAGAGTGGATTTTATGGGGTGTACGCTCATTGTTACTGCTCCTTGTAATAGGGTTGGGTGGCGTTGTTGCTCTCATTGCTTCACGTTCTGCATGACGTGCAAGAAAGCTTAAATAAACAGGGTTGAAGTCAGCAAAGGTACTACCCCAGGCTGTATTTTTGTCTATGAATTCTTGGATAATGTGGGTATCTGTTGCGTTGTGATGTCCTGAGGCAATTGCTTTTGCAATTGTTTCTTGACTTGGATAAAAATCTTGCGATACGGTTTTTGGGGTGTTTTTATTTCCAAGCGTTTTTGCATCGCTTTTGATATTGTTGTTATTAATATAATTATTATTTATTAGCGTCGGATTTTCCGGCGACGGATTTCCAGGGCGCGGTGTTTTTTGTTCATTTTTTACCGAAGACGGCTTTTCAGTCTCTGGTGCGTAATGTTGGTTTTTCGGTACAGGAACTTCAAAAACAAGATATTCAATCCCACCAAAACGGCCGCTTGTATTATCTCGGGTGGTCGATTTTTGAATGTAACCGACTTGTTCTAACTCGCAAAGAAAACCACGAACTGCATCTCTACCGTTCTTCGCTCTTTCTTTTAAATCAGATACTTGTACTTTCCAATCATCTGGTAAAGATATCAAATAAGCATGCAATCCTTTTGCGCCCCATGACAAGGAGGCATCATTCAAACAAGTCTTATCGAGAATGACGAAATTTTGTTGTTTTTTATGGATTCGTAGTACGGTCATGATGCGCTTCCATTTTCTGCTTTATTAAATAATTTACTGAAAATTTTAGGCATCTCAGGAAAGAAGAATTTGAGCGATTGGCCTTCTGAAATCACTTTAAAGTAGTCATTGAATTCTCTCTCAATGGTGATACTGGCGTTTCTTACAATTTGTTTTTGAGGAGCGCCTGACTCTATTCTTCCAGGGGTTTTACTGACTTTTAATAATGCTGAAATATCACTATAAGTAATATTCGTCACTATTCCTGTTAATGGATCAGCAAGTGTCATTAATGATTTTATTAATAAAGTGTGCGCATACTGCAATCCCTTAAATCTGCGCTCAATATTTATTCTTGCTTTTCTATAAACTCCAAAAAAACTCACATCAAATTCCTTTTTTAAAAGTAGGATAAAATCCTACCAATTAATGGTTAAAATGTCAACTCAATTTTAACCATTGAGGTATTAAATTGATTGAATTATTAGCCTCTAATTACAAGATCATAATATTTGAAATGCTTACGAGGTAGCTTTTGCGGTGCTTTTTTAACTCTATTGGTATAATATGCTATTAATAAAACCACTAACGTAGTCATTTATATATATGAAAAATTCGTTGCTTGACTCCCCATCCAGTGCAGAAGCACGCGGAAAAAGAATAAGATTTGTCCGTGACCATCTTCTATCTCTTACCAGAAATGAATTTTGTGAAGACAGTGATATTACATCAGCAGCTATAAAAGGATGGGAGTTGGGATGGGGAGGAGGATTAACCCAGCAAGGAGCTGAAAAAATTGCAAAACGTGCTAAGCAACTTAATGTATATTGTTCTGATTCATGGTTAATGCATGGAATAGGACGGGAGGCTATTCACCTAACAAAAGATTTGGATATCCAGGAGAAGGATGAAAATCATATTGCTAAAGAATTACTTCTTTTCAGTGAGCTTCATAACTCCGTAAGCGCTATAGTTAAGGATGATGGAATGGCGCCCCTTTTATTTCCTGGCAACTATGTTGCTGGGATAATATACAATAAAATAGAAAATGCTATAGGAAAAGAATGTATTATTATTGACGATAATAATGACATATATATCAGAATTCTAAGACATGGAGAACATCAAAATGCATTTAATCTTGTGTGCCTTAACCCTAACCCTAGCCTTGTAAAAAAAGAAATAAAAAATATAGTTGTTCGAGTTGCAGCCCCTATCATTTGGATTCGCAGAGTTTTTTTAGAAAATGATTCCTAATATAAATTTCAGTTAAGATATTGTATCATTCGATGATCCTACATAATCAGCTACTTATCTAATTCTAAACGCATGTAATGAAGCCTATCACTTATAATTTTACTCTTTAAAGACTTTGCATAAAATTCGAGAGCCTCCGTATTCTCTGCAAGCACAAAAAACTCGATACGTCCACAGTGTTCTTGTTTCGCAATTTCTTTGATTTTATCGGTTAATAAGGTTGCGCCTCCCATGCGGCGATATGGTTTTTTGACAAAAAGATCATTAATATAAAGATTGGGCAACGTATTCGCGGTAAAATTGCGGTGATCAATGGAGAAATTTGCAAAGCCTGCAGGGTGATTATCCATCAAAAGAATTAAAAAAATAGCCAGTGGCTTTTCACCAAAAATGATTTTTTTAAAGTCGTCTTTTGAATACTTGAAGCGATGAAGAACTCCTTGTTCATCTAAATCCTCTCGCAAGGAATCATAAATAAAATTATAATCATGTATGGTGGCAATGCGGACTTCTTTATGCATAAAAAAACCTTTTTTTGAATGGTACGATTCTATTTAACTTAAAAATATCCAAGTTTAATTTACCAAAATTCATGGTAACATAGCATCTCATCGATCAATTTTAAATCAAATTTTCAATGCCTTTGTATTTTAAACGGATTAATTATATAACTTATGGTTTTATATTTTCCTTCATTTTCTGGTTGGGATTATTCTTTTTACAAATATCACAACGAGTATCCTCCGAGAAAATCAGTAATTTTTCAGCTCAAGTAGAGTTTGTAATACACTTTTTTACATTAATAGCAATTTTCTCTCTATATTTCAAAACAAATGTTGAGGATCGAGGGATCTTAAAATGGTTCGTACTGGCCAATGTGAGCTTATTTTGGAATGATTTGACTTTTTACTTAACTGTTTATTTTTCCAACAATCACATTTTATCTGCTTCCTTTTTACCATTTGCCGTGGGGTACATCCCTTATCTTTTTTGGATTTCTTCTCTCATTATTTTTTTGTCGAAAATATTAATTCAGGATATTTTTAATCTATCGCACTTTTTCAAATCATTGCCATTTTTCATTCTCATTAATTTTTTGATTATTTTTTTGTTTTTTTCATCCGTAAATTATGCATTTCATTACCTATCTTGGGAAGGAGTTTCACATGTATTAAGTTTTATGAATGAGTTCATTATTTTTGATTTCGCCATCTTATGTTTAATCTATTCAGAAAACATAGGTATATCAATTTCCTTATATGGGTTTATTACCCTGATATCAGGAGATTGTTTTGTTAATTATTCCTTTCTGTCACAAACCAGCAGTTTGTTGATTTATGGTGAGTTATTATGGCTATTAGGCTTGATTTTTATTTTATTCGGTACGGTTACTATTCTCTCTAACAAAAATTATGTTATTACAAACTGGTTTAGTCGAACCAATACTATTAAAAATGAATTGGCTTTTTGGTCTTTTGGAACTTCCATTTTAAGCTTCTTGTTGTTCTTTACGATCGCTTATTTCTTTTCTGCCATTAATAAACAACTTCTTCTAGGCTTACCTCTTTTTGTCATGATGTATTCCGTGATAGTGGTGATTTCCTCTATTATTATGGGTAAACGTTTTGAAGCGCCTTTTAAAAAACTCACTGATAATGTCGAAGCCTTGCTAGCGCAAAATCGAAAAAACGATATTGACGATAATTTTACTACCCAAGAATTTATTTTCTTGCAAAGATTCATTGTCGATGCATTTGAAATCAAAGAACAAAAGGAACGCGTTCAACAAGCCATGATTAACTTAACAACACAGGTAGCCCATGATATTAGGTCACCATTAGCGGCAATAAATACCGTAGTTTCTGATGTAGCATCAATTCCAGAAAATAAACGAATTATGATTCGAAATGCTGCTAAAAGAATCAATGATATTGCTAATAACCTACTCTTACAGACAAAAGATAATTTTTCTGACCTTCATGATTGCAATACAGATAACAACAGCTTTCCAGAATTATTGTTTGTAGTTTTAGATAATATCGTTTCAGAAAAACGATATGAATATTATAAGTCCAATGTTAGCATTGTTTTAAAAGGATCGGACTGTTCATATAATTGTTTTTCCAATATTAACCTCGGCTCTTTTAAACGAGTCTTGTCTAATCTTATCAATAATAGTATTGAGGCAGTTAATTCTCAGGGTTCGGTTGTCATCTCCTTAACATGCAATGATACTGCTGTTGAAATTATTATTGAAGACAATGGCTGTGGTATTCCACCTGATATTTTACCTAAAATTACCGAACAAGGATTTAGCTTCAATAAAAAAAACGGTGCTGGTTTTGGTTTATCGTATGCTAAACAATATTTAGAGTTAATTGATGGTAAAATGCATATTCATTCGGAAAAAAATATTGGTACAAAAATTATAATCAGCTTAAATAGATGTCTTCCTCCTAGCTGGTTCTGTGATTCATTGAATATTCAAAAGGGCTTTAAAATTGTAGTATTAGATGACGATCTATCTATCCATGAAGCATGGGATCAAAGATTTTCTCATATTTCTTTCGTTAAAATAATCCATTTTTATAATGTTTCCGAATTATTACAATATGAATTTGAGCTTTGTAAACAGGTATTATATTTAGTTGATTATGAGCTACTTGGTGATGCTAAAAATGGTCTAGACGTTATAGAAGAACTTAAATTAAATGACAATGCTATTTTAGTTACGAGCAGTTTTGAAGATATTACTATACGAACTCGCTGTGAAAATATTGGTGTTAAAATAATACCCAAATCTTATGTTCCTTATATTGAAATAAATCTGCTGCCAAGCATTGAGAATCAAAGCAGTATGGTTTTTATTGATAACGACGAAATGATGCGTACAACTTGGGCTTTTGCGGCCAATAACTCAGCTAAAAATATCGCACTATATTCCTCGCTAGACGAATTCCTTAGTGTAATTAATGATTATGGCAAAGATACCATTATTTATATTGACTCCGATCTTGGTAATAATATTAAAGGTGAAATCGAGTCAAAAAAACTTTTTGAACTTGGGTTTACAGAAATTTATCTTGCTACAGGTTATTCCCCCAGAGAGTTTGGTGAGATACCATGGATAAAAGCTATTGTTGGCAAATCGCCACCTTTTTAAATAAGAGATCATTATGAACCTTGAAGATAAAAAAAATTTGATTCATGAAGTTACTAATTCATTTGTTATTATACGTAGTATTAGCAAGTCAGCTTTTAATTTTGTTGATAAAAGCTTTGACAGTAGTATAACTGAAAGTCAAATTGACTTATTTAAAAAAGCAATGACCTCACTTCAAAAAGAAATATCGAAAATAGAAGTTATATTCCAGGAAAGACTAAGTAAACTATAGTATTTACTTTATATATGAGGCTACTTTATCCCAATCAATTGATTTGGTTAAATTTCCCTTTACTATACTAAAACTATAGTCATCATTTAGTTTTTTTGATTTAAAAATATATTTTTTCCAATTTGTAATCTCTTCTTTATATTCATTTTCTGAAAATAAAAATAATAGTGTTTCCTTATTTTCTATTCCTATAATAAGTTCATCAGGAAAGCCATAATCCCTTAGTAAATCCACTTGGCTTTTAATTTTTTTCTGATCAGACATAAGTAGCCAAATGGGATTTCCTTCTTTTGTTAAGAACAAAACACTACCTACTCGATCCACTAAATAATATTCAACAGCATGGTTTTGTTTTGCAACTCTTTCAAATAAATCCTTATATGTTTTACTTTTTAGCAAGACTTTTAAAGATTCACTGTAATTATCGAATGTATTTTTTGAAAAATTAATAAAAAATTTATTCCTTAGCTCATTAATATATGTTTTCAATTGTTCTAATAAATTAGGATGAGTCTTCAAAATAAATTTATCTATAATCCCCTCATTAAATGCATTAATAGCAATATCTTTATCAGCTTCGGCTGTAACTAAAATTTTGAATATTGATTTATCCCCAAATTGTTTACAAAATTCAACTCCATTCAGGGAGGGCATTGAGTAATCAACAATTAAAACAGCCACATGATCAAATCTGGTTGGATCGTATAGCATATTAATCATGTTGCTGGTTGTTGTTACCGAGTTAGTACTAAGGTCCAAATTGCTATTTTCTTCTTCCATAGTTGTAAGTTGGGGTTCTTTTGTATTACTATTTTTTATAAACTCCATCGCTCCCTCTGGGGTTGTAAACATAAATATATTATCTTGTTCATGGAATCCTAAAGCCATAGCATCAAGAAAAGCTTGATTATCATCAAGAAATATAATTTTGGTGGGATGATAGAAACTTGTTATAGTAGCATTAAATAAATTCATTTTTTTTCCATAATGTTTAACCGCTTAAATGACTGCGAATCCTTTTGTCTCAGGATTTTTTGAGAACGAATCAATTTGTAACTTCTCAGTATTTTTAAATCTATTAATAATTATTGTAATTTATATATCCATAGTGGACTTTTTATTTGAATAATAACTGCTTTATATATTATCACAACAAGTAAATTCCACAAAAAAATGCTATTTTCAGCAACTTGGAATTGTGAACATTACCTTCTCTATATCTTTTTTTGGTATAAATTAATACGGGAAATCCACTGGTTTTAGTAAGACTCTAAAGGCTAGGCCTTCATATTTAGCAACGATGATGTCAAAATATGGTAGCGTCATATAGTGCCCCCATTTAAACCGGTCCACCTAGTTTTAAATTAACGACTAGGAATAGGACTAGGAATATGACTATAACGACATCATTAGAATGTAATGAAATAATCCATTCAAGTAGTAATCGACGTCGTTGGACTCCCTAGAAAAACAAAATAGTCCATGAGACCTACCATTCAAGGGCGACGGTATCTTACGTTGCCCGAAAACATGGAATACTACCTAGCCAATTATTTTACTGGCGTAAATTAATGGAGACCAGTGCATTGACTGGAGTAAAGGCTGATAAATCTGTTGTACCCCAAAGCGGGGTGAATGAACTCAAAAGGCGAATTAAGCAATTAAAACAAATGTTAGGCAAAAATCGATAGAGAACGAAAAATTAAGTGAAGCGGTAAAGCTAGGCCGGGAAAAAACCTGTTCTCGCTGCAAGCAACCTTGCTTGGAATAAGCGATTTCGAATAAGAGCTATATCCCGTGCTCTAGAAGTATCTCGTTCAAATCTAACAGAAAGGCTTAAAAAAATTGAACCACGAAGGACTTATTACGTTAAAATCGAGGACAATGAACTGCTCCCTTATAATCGCGAAATCACGGACAAACGCAGCAGCTATGGCTATCGAAGAGTCACTGTTTTACTTAACCATTGACTGCATTAAAAGTGAATCACAAACGGGTATATCGCATTATAAAGCTCAATAATTTATTGCTTTTGGCTCCTAAGAAAAAGCCAACACGATCTCACGAGGGTAAGGTGTTTACTTTAAAAGTAATACGCGCTGGGGCTCTGACTACTTTATCATTCAGTGTGCTAATGGAGAAAGAGTTCATGTTGCCTTTGCTATGGATACCTGTGACCGGGAGGTTATTAGTTACATTTCATCAACTATCGGCATAGATGGTAGAACGATTACACTTGCTACTTGAAGTATAGAATATCGTTTTGTCAAATAGACGTATTAGCAAAGCCAATACATTGGCTTAGTGACAATGGATCTTGTTCTACAGCGCGAAACAGCAGCATTTGCTCGGAAACTTGGCTTTGATGTGAGAGCCACGCCTGCTTATAGCCCTGAACGTAATGGAATGGCTGAAGCATTCGTAAAACGTTTAAGAGAGATTATGTCGCATTTAGCGATCCATTAGATGCGCTCATAAAGGTTAAATATGATGACACCAAGATAATTTATCAAAAGAGCTTTAGCGGGCTAAGTGGGCCGGTTTTAAGGTGCAACTCCACGATACGCTTGGATCTGTCAATTAAATCGCTCACTTCCTGCAAATGTCCCACCTTTAAAATTAATAATACATATATAGTTAATCAATTAATTCGATATAGTCCTCCATAGAAATAATAGTTCCTATTTCATTTTGTTTATTTTCTTTTATAAACCTATGGAAATCTGACTTGGTTGCAGGATGCTCTAAACCATATTTTTTATACATACATTTAAAAATAGTATTTTGATTTTCCTTTATAAAAAGCTCAAATTCGCGAATCAAATCGTTACTTTGCTCTTGCGTCAAATTCATAAGATAATTATTTATCTTTTTATTAACGTATTGCTTATAACGATCTTCTTGTTTTTCAATCTTATCATTTATTTCTTTTTCTTTAGCCTCTGAGATTTTACGGCGTTCATTTATTATCACTTTACTTGATTTACTTGGCTTGTAATCTTTTTTCAATGCTTCCATTAAGTACCCAGCTAGCCCTCTAATTTTTCCTGAAGAAAAACTTTCTGATTGAGTAATCATTTCTACTTTTTCTCTGATATATTCAGTATCATAATTTTCATATGTCTCATCAACCATTTGAGATGAAAACCCAAATGTATTTATAAGAACTGGTTTTAACTTATCATCAACTGCTAATTCGCTTAGTGCTATAGGCGATTCATTAATATTTGTTTCCAGTTTAAATCGAATTCTTGTTACCCTCTGGTTAATTCGTTCTATATCAGGATAAATACGAATGGGCGATACAGAATTAACTTCATTAACTCCTACATCAACAACTCTTTTTTTAAAGTCCTTAAATACAACATATTTCCCATCAAAAACCCCCATCAACTTCCTAAAAATATCAATGGGAAACCATGGTGTTTGTTTAAGCCCTTTGTATCGAATACAGTTTTCGTAAAGCGCTAATCCATAACCAGATTTAAATTTTGACATTAATTCAACATTAATCTGACCATAAATCTCAGGTTGATACATAAGATCTTTCATTACTTGGCTGTATTCATAAATACAAACTCCATTAGACAGCTCTGCAGATGCTAATATTGAGCTGGCCTTCCATTTTTTTTCTTGCCCTGTTGAGCAATCTATAACATTCCATTCTATAGCAATTGTTATTAATCCAATTAATGCCTCTTTGAGTTTTGCTGTATCGTTGCTATTGTACCCAATTAGTTGATATAGATCTTTTCCCCTTATTTCGAACTGTTGCTTGTGAGGTAGATCTGGATATGCATTGTATAATAGTGCGTTAAACAACTTTCGTTGAACCAACGATAGACTATTAGAACAATGTATCGCGTTAATATGTTTTTTGAGTTCTAGACTCTTCTTATTAGTGTTCACGCTTCTCATGTATCTCTCCATACTTAACAATCCGGATATCCGGATTATCCTTCAATCCGGATATCCGGATTGCTCAAGAATTTTTTCTAAATAATGTGAAACGTGTTCACACATATCTTCCACGTTAACAATACTAGCAATTTCTTTATTAAGGACAATAGAAGGAAGTCCACGTCGATCAGCCTTAAATATAAATAACTTTTTTCCTCTTAACGAAGTATATGATTTAGAGCTGCTTGATGTTTGGGTCAGTATATTTTGCTCAAATATTTTTTCTAACTTAGCTTGAGAGGTGATTGTCTTACCTAGCTGGTTAGCTATAGAAAGCATCTTGTTATAATTGTCTTTAGATTTATTAAGTAATTGAACAATCTTAACAGCTAGTTGTTTTGAGAGACCATGTATATCAGGGATAGTATTTACTATATCTTCGGGAATTTTTGAATAAGCCATTAGATCGTTAAACGATGAATAAGATATTCTTAATCTTTCTGCCAAATCCTTTTCCGTTTTAAATACATTATCTAATAATAATCGCTTATAAAGTATCGCATTAGAATAGTTACTAACATTATTTCGTAATTTATTCTCAGCATCTTGAGATGCAATCGCATCTTGAACATTAGGTATGTTTTTTTTAATTACAAGAAAAGGAATCCCCAGGCGGGTACAAGCAATATGACGTCTACGACCGAAGATCACTTCATATTTTATTTTTCCATGAGGTTCAGGATGATTTCTCACTAAAGCGGGTTGTAATTGTTTATTTGATTTAATTGATTCAATTAATCCATCAATATCACCAAGCTCACTTTCATGACGATTGGCATATTTCCAAGGCTCACATTCATCTGGATTAACATAAATTAACTCTTGTTCAGCAAATTCAATACCGGATTGCGTTTTGAAATAAGAAGGGGTTTTCGGAGTTGCTTGTTTTAAAGCAAGACCTTCTTCGTCAGCCTCTATTTTTTTTACTTGACCGCTCTTCATTAGCATACCTAAAGGACCAGAATTATGAACATTACGTTTACTGTTATCCATTTTATTCTCCACTTACAAAGGATGCATGAGATTGTTTATCCCAAATGTCTTTAAAATTATTAATGATTTCAAGATTTACATCATCCAAGTGTTGCAAAGCACGGCGGTAAGCTTCTCGGCTACCACGTGGTTTTGCAACATCATAGATAGTACCAATCTCATTAGCTGCTTTTGCTACTTCAACTGTTTCGCACATATGGTTTGTAAGAATATATCGGCCAAATTGCTCGCGCATCATATTCTCCATTTGTAATGCTTCATTACTTCCACTGTGTTTAGAAATAAGTATTCGAAGATATTCCAATTTTTTTTGAGGTAACTCTTTGAACATATTACGTAATGTAGCTGTATACATAATAAAGCTCGAATAATCATTCATACTTGGAGGAATAGGGATAATGATTCCATCACATGCAATAATTGCATTAAGTGTGAGTAAACCAAGGTTGGGACCACAATCAACTAAAATCACATCATAATCATTTTTAATAATTTTTAATGCTTCTGATAACCGTATGAACGGAGAACCTAAGCGTTCATGATTATTTTCTTTTTCATTAGGTAATATAAGATCACAGTCCTGTATGGCTAAATTGGCGGGAATAATATCAAGTCCATCAAAATGTGTTTTTAGTATTACGTTTTTAACGTTATTAGGATTTGAAATTAACACATTGGTTATTGTATCTTCATAACGTAATTCTAAATCGGGAATTAATCCTGAGCTAATTAAAGTTGCTGTTCCTTGTGCATCGAAATCCAAGAGTAATACTTTTAAGCCTTCTATTGCTATTTTTTTCCCTAAATCAACAGTAGTTTCAGTTTTGCCAACACCGCCTTTTAAGTTAGAAACAGCTATAGTTAAACACTTCGTGCCTTTGGGTCTTATATATCTAGTTCCGGCTTTGTCTCTAAGAGCATTGATAGCAGCCAAAGTATATTTTTTAGTTTTTCGTCCATTTTCTGAATCTTCTATAACGACGCCTGGTATTTCTTCGCTTGATTCTAATAATTTTCTGAAAGTAGGATCTGATACCTTAACCATTTTTGCCGCTTCAATAGCACCCCAAGTTCTTGGTTTTTTTCTTTTCTCCGGGCTAACAACAAAATTTCGCAATGTTAGTAGCATTTCGTTGCCTGCTTGATAAAATTTATCCATTAACTGCTCTGGATTATCTGTACCATAAGTTATGATTTGAGGGGCAAGCATGATTTTCCTTTCATTAAAATTACTTAATTTCAT
>NZ_CP071527.1:3107500-3198081 GCF_023921225.1 Legionella lytica | reverse complement strand
AAAACAACTCCTCATCTAATGAAGAAGGTAAAAATAAATAAAACCTGAAAATCAAATTTAAATAAGGTCCATGGTCTCTAAATTAATAGAGAATACCCTACAGCATGCCACAACCTATCTGCAGCCCCTAATACTGCTCCATAAAGATTTTAAGGCATTTACCAACAGAACCTAATTATCCATGAATATAAATACTGCCACTAAATGTTCCAAGGCAACAAGATAATCTAAGCATGAAATTTAAAGCGAAACAACTACAACTTACTCTACATTGCGAGGCGGCAATTATACTCAGCCTTTAGTATAAAGGCAAAGTTATCCACAAAGAAAAAGCGTTTATTGAGCAAATAAGTAACACTTTAATAAATCTATTTACTATTCTGTGAATAAAAAACGCATGAAGCTGAAATTCAAGTGCGTAATTAGCTAACTTATCCACGCTCAGAAAACAGTACATAATTTGCCCAAACAAAATAAATAAGCTATAACTGACGTGTTCAGGAACAAAAATTATTTATAGTGCTTTTTGTAGGTTGTAGCAAATTAAATTAAATCTTAATACGGCTACAATTACAGAGTATAGAGAGATTGATCATGAATATGAATAATAAAACGGTATGGATTACCGGGGCCTCATCAGGAATTGGAGAAGCATTAGCGTATGAACTCGCAAGTTCCGGAGCCAAGCTCATTCTCTCCGCAAGAAATAAAGCCGAATTAGAACGAGTAAAAAACAGCTGCGCCGATCCCCAAAAACACATTGTAGTACCACTTGATGTAGCGCATCACCAAGATTTAGAAAACCAAGCACTTATTGTTTGGGAAGAATATGGCCCCATTGATCTTCTTATAAATAACGCCGGCCTTTCCCAGCGATATTTGGTAGCCGATTCAGCCTTTGAATTAGATAAAAAAATAATGGACGTCAACTTTTTTGGTGCCATAGCCTTAACCCGCCCTATATTAAAAAAAATGCTGCAACGAGAAAACGGACACATAGCGGTTGTATCCAGCATGCTTGGACTTTATGGAATCCAAACACGTTCAGCCTATAGTGCCAGTAAACATGCACTTCGGGGTTATTTTGAAAGCCTTCGTAATGAATTAGCGGACAGCAATATAAAAATAACCCTCATCTACCCTGGCTTTATAAATACACATATCACACAAAACTCTTTATTGGCCAGTGGAGCACCCTTTGGAAAAAAAGATAAAAGCCACGAGCGCGGAATAAAGCCTGCTGTTTGTGCGAAAAAAATAGTACATGCCATTTATCATGAAAAACCTGTCGTCGTCATAGCAGGCCTTAAAGAGCGTTTTGGCGCATTTCTGGCTCGCTTTTGTCCGGCTCTATTTCGTTATATATCACCTAAATTCGAGGTATAAACCATCAATAACATGTATGGCTGAATCTTAATGATGAGAATTAAATCGATTAGCCGCATTCTTATCTCTTACCTACTTGTTACTTCGCTAAGTTCACTTGCATACGCGGAAAATAAATCTTTGCAGCAATTAATAACAAAAACAGCGCTATTAATAAGCTATGGATAAATCAGTAAACATATTTGGGATAAACGGGATATAAACTTGGGGGCATTAATTAAAGCATGAACTATTTACACTTAGATCACAGGCTTCGACTTAATTTACAAACAACTTTCAAAACAACATAACTAATTGTATTTAAACAATTTAAACGAGTTATCAACAGATAATGTTTTTATATATAATAAACATAAGTATTTTAAATAAAAGAAATATTATTATATTTAGTGCATGAAAATTCTTATCAAGAATAAAATAACTGTATAAAGAACTTAATTTTTTTAGCACTACTAATTTTTAGCCTTTCATAAAGGAAAAATTCAATTTCTACAAGCCATCAAAAAACTATTCATTACAATTTAATGCACTACAAAAGCTAAAATATCTTTTAGGAGTAATACCTGGAAGAAATTGTGATTACGCTACATCACCTAAAGGCTATTAAAGCAACCAAACGTATATACATCTCTATAAAAGAATCTCTTTGCTATTTTTTAATGCAATATGGATCAATTAAACTATGAATAACACAGCTCAAATAACGAGTATAAGATGCAAATAAGATCGTGGATAAATAAAGTTTTAAAAAAAACAACAAATAGATCACAAGCTTAAATAGCGTTTATAAACAAGATAAAAAACGAATTAACCGTATGATTTAAATATAAAAAATAAAGTTATCCACAAGAGGTTTATTCCTATATAACAAACATAAGTTTTTTAAAAAGAAAAAATTATATAATTATTAACAGCAGTGTATAACTCGCAAAATATTAGAAATATTTGTGCAATAAGCAAAAAATAATCAATCATCTAAATTGACAGTAGAAAAAAAGTTCTCTATCATTGCCAGCCTCATAATTTCATTAACAGGTTCATCATGAAACGCACCTTTCAACCAAGTAACTTAAAGCGTAAACGCGATCATGGTTTTCGTGAGCGTATGGCTACTCGTGCAGGCAGATTAGTAATTAAACGTCGTCGTGCTAAAGGCCGTAAGCGTTTGTCAGCCTAAGTGTTTGCTTTTAAAAAAACACAACGATTATTAATCAAAAAAGATTATGATCGTGTGTTTGAACAAGCAAAAAAAATTGTCACATCCGAATTTATTATTCTCTTTAGAGAAAATAATTTAGGTTATGCCCGGCTTGGGCTGGCGCTATCAAAAAAAATGATAGCAAAGGCTCATGATCGGAATCGTATTAAGCGGTTAATAAGAGAAAGCTTTAGGCAAACGGATTTACCTGCCGTTGATATGATTTTTTTAGCCAGACAAGGTGTCGCAAAGCAAGCTAACTCAAACATCAACACCAGATTGGGCAAGTCATGGGAAAAATTGACCACATGCTTCGGCAGATAATTTGTTTACCCATTAAATTGTATCAGTATTTGATTAGTCCCTTGCTAAAACCCTCTTGTCGCTATTATCCTAGTTGTTCGCAATATGCGGAATGTGCCATCAAGCAATGTGGCATAACCAAAGGTTTGTGGATGGCTTTAAAAAGAGTATTACGCTGCCACCCTTGGGCACGAGGTGGTTATGATCCCGTACTCCCTAACGATGAGAAGCATTGATGGATATACGACGTATTATTTCATATATGGCACTTGGGCTAGTTAGTTTATCGCTCTGGAATGCCTGGCAAACAGATTACCCACCGAAACCAGTAGAAAATACTGCGCTTACGCAAAAAAATACTGCTGAGCCTTTATTACCACAAGTGAGTTCTTCAGGTAACACTGCAGAATCTTCGCCATTAGCTCCTTCACCTGAACAAATAAGTACTCAGCCAGCAACAGCTTTGGTTGAGGTTAAAACTGATGTGTTAAATGTGGCGATTGATTTACAGCATGGGGATGTAGTTTCTGGTCAGTTGTTGGATTATCCTTTAAATGTAGATGAAAAAAATAAGCCATTTTCATTGCTACAAAATGAAGGAAATGAGCGTTATGTTGCAAACAGCGGCCTTTTAGTTCCTTCAGCACAAGGTGTTAAAGCGCTCAACTTAGGTTTTACTACAGAACAAACTCACTATGAGTTAGCCCCAGACCAAAAACAACTCGTAGTTACTTTAAATGGAAAAAATGAAGATGGCCTAAAGGTAAGTAAAGAATTAATCTTTACTCAAGGTAGCTATCTTATTGACGTAAACTACAAAATTGTTAATCAGGGTGACAGTGAGTGGAAAGGGTATATGAACACCCAACTCGTACGTAGCTCTCCTAAAGAAGATAAAGGGAGTATGTTCCAAGTAGGTTCTTATACTGGCGCTTCTTATTCTGAACCAGGTAAACATCGTTTTCAAAAAGTAAGTTTTGGTGATATGACTAAAGCTAATCTGGATGTAGACAGCAAAGGTGGTTGGGTTGCTATGCAACAACATTACTTTTTAACTGCCTGGATTCCACAAGCCGATAGTGAAAACAAGTTTTATACTCGTGCGGTGAATAATGATTATACGATTGGTGCCGTAAGCCAGCCTATTGTTTTAAAACCTCAAGAGGAAAAAACAATTTCTGCGCGATTATACGTAGGTCCTGAAATTACCAGCGTACTTAAGAGCATTGCTCCATCTCTCGATCTAACTGTTGATTACGGCATACTCTGGTTTGTTTCCAGCTTGTTATTTTCGTTGATGAAGGCTATTTATAATGTTGTAGGTAACTGGGGTTGGTCTATTGTTCTGGTTACAGTACTGATTAAATTAGCGTTTTATCGACTCTCTGCAACTAGTTATAAATCAATGGCTGGTATGCGTAAGCTACAACCTAAACTGCAAGCATTACGTGAACGTTATGGTGATGATAAAGCTAAGATTAGCCAGGCAACTATGGAACTTTACAAGCAAGAAAAAGTAAATCCATTAGGTGGTTGTTTGCCGATTCTTATTCAAATTCCAGTATTTATTGCCTTGTATTGGGTTTTATTAGAAAGCGTTGAGTTAAGACAAGCTCCATTTATTTTTTGGATAAAAGACTTGGCTGCTGCTGATCCTTACCATGTATTGCCATTAATCATGGGTGCGACCATGCTGATTCAGCAAAAATTGAATCCAGCACCACCTGATCCAATGCAAGCTAAGGTAATGATGTTTTTACCAATCCTCTTTACTGGCTTATTCTGGAACTTCCCATCAGGCTTAGTTCTGTACTGGATTGTCAACAATACCTTGTCAATCCTGCAACAATGGTACATTACACGGAAGTATTCCGATGACGTGCCAGCCAAAAAGAAAGTAGTGGCTACTGCAAAATAAATGACCACTGATACGATAGTAGCCATAGCTACCCCACCAGGTCGAGGTGGGGTAGGCATCATCCGCTTATCAGGCCCCAAGGCCTATTCCATTGCCATGACCATTAATGGTAACAAAGAATTACCCCCTCGATTAGCTATCTTCAGCTCGTTCTATGCCGAGAATAATTTGGTTGACCAAGGCTTGATGCTTTATTTTAAAGCCCCACATTCTTTCACAGGTGAAGATGTGGTGGAGATTCAGGCGCATGGCTCCCCCGTTGTGCTGGATATGCTGACGAAAGCAAGCATTAATGCTGGTGCTCGACTTGCACGCCCAGGGGAATTTTCAGAGCGCGCTTTCCTCAATGATAAAATTGATTTAACTCAGGCAGAAGCAATCGCTGATTTGATCCAAGCCAGCTCACAAACCGCAGCGCGTATGGCATTGAAATCCTTACAAGGTGAATTCTCTACCAAAATAAATCAGCTTAATGAGCAGCTTATTTATTTACGTTTATATGTTGAGGCCGCGATTGATTTTCCCGAAGAGGAAATAGATTTTCTCAATGACGGTAAGGTTTCTGGTTTGCTACAAAGTATTTTAGATGAGCTTAATGCCATTCGTGCGCAAGCGAACCAAGGGGTTATGTTACGTGAAGGTTTATCTATGGTTATTGCAGGTAGACCAAATGCGGGTAAGTCAACCTTAATCAATTGTTTAGCCGGGCGGGATATTGCTATTGTGACAGAGATCGCGGGCACAACCCGAGATGTTATGCGTGAACATATTTTACTGGATGATATTCCCATTCATATCATTGATACGGCAGGTTTGCGCGAATCGGATGATGTAGTTGAAAAGGAAGGGATCAAACGTGCTTGGCAAGAGCTAAAACAAGCAGACTGTGTACTTTTGGTTGTTGATATCAATGACCCAGAACATCACCATATTTTGACTAAAGAAATTAAAGCAGCTTTACCTCCAGAGGTGCCCATTATTACTGTATTTAATAAAATTGATACCGTAAATCAGCTACCGCAAGTACAAGAGTACAATGTTTATCTTTCTGCAAAATCGGCATTAGGAATTAATGGCTTAAAGCAGGTGATTAAAGAAGTTGTTGGTTATCAACCTACGGAAGGGAAATTTTTAGCTCGAAGACGTCATTTACAGGCTTTAGATGATGCAAAAAACTTATTAGTCACCGGCCAAAAACAATTATCAGCACATCGTGCAGGTGAGCTATTAGCAGAGGATTTGCGGCTTGCGCATCAAGTTTTGTGTGAAATTACCGGAGAATTTTCCTCGGATGATTTATTAGGGCGTATTTTTTCTAGTTTTTGTATTGGTAAATAGCTTTTAGAGCATACGATATAAGAAAATAATTAAATTTCAAAACTGTCTCACCATAATAAAATTCAACTAATTCAAATAGTTAAAAAAGGTTCCTTCCAAAAGCTTAGCTTAGGCATAATATTGGGTTTAAGTGAGCCTTTCTTTAGCAGTTTATTTCAGTTAGATTATAAATTTTTGCCATCAGGGGATACACATGCCAAAAGGATTAGAGAGCTCACAAAAACGCAATATAGCCATTATTGGCGGAGGCACTGGAGCTACCTTAGCTTGGCTTCTGGATCGATCTCCAGAGTTTAAGGTTACGTTATTTGAGAAAAATGCTCGCTTAGGTGGTCACATTAATACCTTAGAATTTAATGGGGTAAAAGTTGAGGGTGGGGCTGAGTTTATTGGGGGAAGGGCGCGCTATCCTCGTTTTCACCGATTATGTGAGTACTTAAAAATTCCATTAGAAAAGTTTCAACTAACAATGGACTTCGAAGATCTGAGAACCCATGACCATGTGGTTATGCCTCCAATCTATGAGGTGCCTACAGGCAAAAACAAAAAAAAAGCAAAATCTAATTTATTAAACTGTTTTGGTTTATTTAGCTCAGGTGAAGAAATAAAAGTTTCTTTTGATACTTTATTAGATGATTTTTTAGAATTGATTTCGATGGATGTGTTAATTAACAATGCAAAAAAGCATCTTCTCAATAGTGATGAAGTCCTTACTTTAGAACAATTTGCGATGCATTCATTTTGTGGTACCGAAACCTATAAAAAACGCTTTACTCATGAGTTTCTTTATCCGTTAATTGCTGCCGGTTGGGGTGTTCCAGTGGATACCATCAAGACTTTTTGTGCGCACTATGCAATGAATTATTTAACGGCAGATACTACTTGGTATGAGGCACCTAATGGTTTAAGTGCCTACATTGATAAATTGCAATCACGCAGTAAAAATACAGAGTTCCAATTAAATACGGAAATTAAACGCATTATTCCAGTAATGGATGAGGGCAAGGAAAAATATCAACTACTTAAACATGATGATAGTTTCGTTATAGGAGAGGATGATAAACCGATTCTCTATGATGATGTAGCAATTACCACTGCTGGTGAAGTGACAGCCCGGCTTTTGAGGGACTTACCCAAGATTCAGGAGTTGCAAAATATCTTAGCGCAAGTTAAGTACTATGATACAACAATTGTTTTCCATCAGGACCTCGCTTATCGTTCTCCTCATAATACAGTGGTACACACACGTTTTGAGGGAGCTCAAGCTGCAAATACTATATGTAAACAATGGCATTTTTCAGAAGAGGATGTTCCTGTTATGAAAACATGGGTTTTACCCGGACAGGATATGCCGCAAAATGTGTTGCATACGGTGAAGTACCGACACCCCATAATGGATGAAAAATATTATGCGGCACAACAGGCATTACATAGGGCACAAGGCGAATATGGGTTATGGTTTGGCGGTATTTTAGCCGGTTTTAACGATTCCCATGAAAGTGGTCTTAGCGCATCTGAGGACATCGCCACGAAGTTATGTATCCAGGAACATTGTTTGGATAAGAATACACGCCTCAGAATCTTCAATAATATCCCTACCGAGGACATTGTAGAAATAAGTGATAATACAGCTCGCCCATCGCGTGCTTATGCATAATTAGACAGCCGTAGCCTGGTTGCGTGCAACCAGGCTTTCCTTATAAAAACCTTCCTATTTGCTAAATAAACAACCAATTATTTATTGTTACATTGTGTGTAAAAAAAACACAAAAAAGCTTGTCAAAATAAAAGGCTAATGATAACTTAGTAAATCTTTCTGTCTTTTTTTTGCGAGGTTGTGATTATGGGTTACTCAAATGCAGCTTTTATCAATGATAAAAATAATTTCTTTAGGCAGCTTCGAGAATCTGACACCCTGCAATCAGACTTTGGACAGGTAGAGGCGCTTGCTAAAAATCATTCTTATAGTGATTTATTGGCAACTCAAATCGATCTGGAGGCAGAATTTACCCAACTATTTGCGGTACTGCAAAAACAGAACGATGAAGACAGTAAAGAGTTTTGGATGTATTGTTATTATTGTGCTTCGGTACTGGAATCTTTCTATAAGGCTTATTCAAATAAGTCTAAGGAAAAGGATTACATCGATCTAAAAGTACAAATAAGAAAACGCATCATGAAGGAGCCAGAGGATGCTCCGTCGAAGACCGCTTTTGCCCAAGCACTCTTGGATAACTTTACTGGTAGTTTAAATAATTTAAAAAAGGCCCCTGCTCATTCTTCACAATTACGAGACTATGTGGCTTATGCCAACGTCTGCCGTTTGTATTGGACCTTTACTCGACTGACTTTAGTTAATGGCTTAAAATTTGCCAAAGAATTGCAATTTATTGAGCAATTGGACGCTATTTTGGGAACGCACACCGATGTAGATAATATCATTTCTGTATTCCAAGCTCCCAATGGCATTCTTAATTATTTAAGCGTTGGCTTCTTTTTAGCTCGTTTTATGATTGATGCTGGAACCTTAATTCGTCATACCTTATTTCCTACTACTGTTGAAGAGAAAAACTCAAGCTGGGGTGAACGTTTTAGTTATGAGTTATATAAGCGTCATTGGAACTTTGGTAACGACTTAGTGTGGGCAACGGTTAACTTTTTAACTAATTTTAACCATATTACCAATATTCCAGGTCCAGTAGCTGGGGGAATAATTGCGGTATTTTTAGGCTTTGATGTGTGCATGACTTTATATCGCTCTTATTTATTTAAACAAGAATATTTAGTTAAAAAAGCGCAATACTCATTGGAACGAGATAGTTACCTAAATCCTAAATCGGATGATTATCGAGCTGATTTAAGCAGCGAACAACGTTTACAGCATGCAAATATATTAACAAAACAACTCCAAGAATTAGAAATCGACTGGCAAACTAAAGAAGGAAAACTTTATTTTGTTGCTTCTGCAGCATCGTTGCTAATGTTTGGATTTTCTTCTACCTTAATTTTTAGTCCCCCGGGTATTATTATTGCCAGTTATTTTGCCTGTTCAGTCGCTATTGCTATGTATTTATCTACAGGCTGTTATGGCAAGTATCAAGAAAAAAGCTTACGTTTAGCTGATGCAGAACTTTATAATACAGGCTTAGAACTTGCCCAGAAAGAATTTGATGTGGCACGTAGTGATTTTATCTTTACCATGGCAAAAAATGTGATAATACCTTCTGTGTTAATCACTACCTTTGCTCTTTATTGGCCTGCGGCAGTAATTTTAACGGCAGCTTATTTAGGATATGAACTGTTGCATTCACATGATCAACATGTACGTAATCAGGAAATACAAGAATTAGCTTTTGGTATGTAATAAACTGAAGCAAATAAGTAATATGGATGGAGGCTCTCTCCTTCCACGCTATCTCTATTGAGCTATTTATCAAATCCAGATGGGCAAAAATAATCTTGTTTGATCTATTATTGTCCTTTATAATATCCCCGTTCCAGCATATGAGGCGAGCCCAACCCTGTAGTTGCCCGGATCATTTTTAATTAAATGAGGTTATTATGAAATTAAAAGCTTTTCTAAAACAGATAAAACAAGATAGTTCTTCTTTGGAAACGGTGCAGCTTAGCCTAAAACAAAATGGTAATGTAAAAAAATTATTAGCAGCACTTAATGATGAGAATAATGAAGGAAGTAAAAATATTTCAGAATTGGATTTAAGTGGTTCCAATCTCGTGAATGAAGATATAGAGGCTTTAGTTAAAGCTTTGAATAAACTTCCAAACATCAAAACATTACGTTTAGATAACTGTCGACTCACCGACGATCACACATCGCGCCACTTAGTTGAATTAGAGCATGTTACAAGTCTTTCATTAAAGAGTAATTGCTTAGGAAAGAGACCTGCATTTAACAAAGATCTAAAAGCTCTTTATTTAGATGATAATCCTCATCTTAATGTAAAAGCAGCCCTGCTTCGTTTTTCAACCTATGCCAAGAAGTTGGAAATTCTTTCTTTAAATAGATGTAAAATTAATGATGACGATTTAATTTTTTTAATGAGAAATGGTTCTCACTTAAAAACACTAAAACAACTTCATTTACATGAAAATAAATTAAGTTCTATAGGAATCCACTCCTTAAAAGGAATGAGCTTGTTAGAAGTTTTAGATTTGGGACAAAATAATCAAGTTGGTGATTATGGGGTAGGTGAGTTGGAATGTCCTATTTTGCACACATTGAATATAGAGGGTTGCAAAATATCGCCTCATGTTTTTGATTCTTTAGCGGCAATGAAAAAACTACGTACGATAAATCTCAGCTATAATCCAGCACTTAAACTGTATGACAAAGACTCTGAGTCACGTAGCTTAGAACAAATTAAAAGGGTGAAACTTAATTTTTGCCAGCTTAAGGACGATAATGTTCCCTCTTTAATTGCTTTATTTCCTAATTTAACGCATTTAGAGATAGCGAATAACCAATTGACTCAAGTTGGAGTAGACGATTTATTAACCAGCAACAATCTGAAAGCTTTAAATGCAAGTACTAATCCTCTTTTTTCCATTCTCAGTGCAAAATCTCAAAAAGCTCCCAGAGCAAATAAAACGATTGCGGCAGAAAACGCGAAGCTGGAAGATTTACTTGTATCAGTTTCTCAAGCAAGAGAATTAACTCATATTAATTTGAGTAGCACAGGTTTAACTGATGAAATGTTGTCACGTTTTATTCCTATTGAAGGCTCATCAAGAAAATTATGTTCTATTAATGGAATACCTTGTGCTGAGTTAATAGACGTATTAGCACAGCGGAAAGAAGAAGCTAGGAAAACTGCAGTGGCGGCTCAAGCTGTGGCATCATCTAGCGCTTCAGAGGCCGAAGTTATAGAAATTGAAGCGAAACCTTCAAAAAGAGCACAAATTAAAACATTAAAAGCTCGAGTGAAAGATTTAGAAACGCAACTTGCTAGGGCAACTGCTACGATTAAGCAATTAGAAGGAACTAAGTCATCTGATGTTCCGCATGAGAAAGGTCGTGTGCTGAAACAGGTGGCTCATCTAGAAACTAAGGTGAGTACACAAAGTATGTTTGCAAGCACTGCTGCAAAGTCTAAGAAAGAAAACCCAATAACGAATGCGAGCGTTGTTGCGGAACCATCAAGATCGTAGATAAATCAAAGCCCGTATTAGACCAAGTTCTAATACGGGTTTCCTTGCTATCTCTCAAAATTACATATTGTCTGATAAAGCTTAAAGTACCGCCGTTAATTGAAAACGCGCCTGATGGGTATATAAATTAGGATTACTTAATGTTTCTTTAGTTTCTTCTGCGGGGCTTAAACCCAATTTAGCTCGTCCTAAATCGGCAAACTGGTAGCCTAGTCCTAAACGCAAATGTGCTCCCACATCAACATCTATTCCTGCACCAACGCCCCAAGCAAAAGAACTTTGGGTATGGTCGCTAAAGGGCGACATTGCCACCGCTTCCTCAATTAGAGGCTTTTCGTAATAAGAACGGGAGCGATTAAATGCCGCACCTAACTCTCCAGAAATATAAGGATGAAGAAGTTCACGATAGTTAGTTAGTAGCTTCGCTATAGCCATAACGCGTGACGATTGAATTTTATAATGGTAATGGAAATTATTGAATTCAGGTAAACCAAATTGCCATACATCCCCTTCACGATTAAGGGGCGTATTCCAATATCCCGAAACCCCGGCCTGCCAAGATAAAAATGGCAAGGCACGTCCTTCAAGCCCTATACCAAAACCCAAGTCAGCGCTGCTGGCATAAGAAGAATGCTTCGTATAATAATTATCGAACGGTGGAAGCAAGGTGAGTGTTTGTGCACGTCCCACGCGCGTAAAATCAGCTGCTGCAGTAAATACTGCATAAGGACGATATGCGCGATTTGGCGGTTGAGTTGCCATAGTCCCAGCGAAGCCTTGGGCATAACCCGCTAACATCATCAAGCCTAAGACATTAGATTTAACTTGCATGTACAATATCCTTTACCATTCATCAATTAAACTTAAATAAAAAATTTCGTTACTCGAATCAGAAAGTCTTCCTTCTAAACAATGCATTATAATGATTAATAAAAATTATTAATATAATTAAGCCTGGCCAATAAAGAAAAAAGGCTGTAATTATTCAAGTAGAATTTCGCTCAGGCTAATGATGGTCATCCCATCCCTCTAATAACGAAACTCTATCTTCTAGCATTTATTCCACTGTGCATAACTAATGCGTAAATAAGCGCACACAACGAACAGAAGCTTGATTGTTTTTAGTATAAGGGGATTGCGCCACATAAGTATCATCTGGGTCAAATTGTTGTCCGCAAGCTTGCGTGCGCGGATTATTTCCACCACTGGTTGCATATTCCGAGGAACTATAATAACTCGCAGAGAATGCATTCAAGAGATTCAAACTATTATATTTGATTATATTCGTCTCTATATTTTGCATAAAAGGTGTCCCTGAGGAACCACAGCCAGTGCCCACATTATATTGATCCCACCCCATTTCACAAATAGCCGGTAAATACCAATCATTGTAATTACTTATCGTCGTTGAACATAAGCCAGTAGCATAATAGGACGTATTCGTTGGCCCTGCACCAGCGGTATATTTAGGAGAACCTGCATTATTGTAGTTAGTCTTCAGCTGGTTATAATAAAGCAGGATATTATAAGTATTACATTGCCCATCCATTTTTCCCTCACAAGCAATAAACGCAGTCGCTGCAAACGGGTTAGCATTGGTATAATAGGAGGAGAAAAATGAGGCGAACGCTGCATAGGTAGGCGAAGCTGCAGCACCCGTTGATTTATGATCGATACCTGGGATCGTATCATAACTAATCTGAGATTGTGCGCCTCCTGCTCCATTAGAAGCCCAAATCTTCATCGAACCTTGATCGCCGGTAGCCGCTACTTTACCTGCAACACTTAAAGTATTCGCTACGGTATCATCAATAGAAAAGACATAACCGGACTGATAGGTGCATCCATAACCTAATACTAAAACTTGAGCATTAATCGTACCGACATCAGTCTGCATTTGAATCACATTGGCTGCTGGTGCCGTTCGTCCCGCCACATTGGCAGTGCAAGCAGAAGCTGTATTAGGTGAAGACATTGCTGAGGCCACCGAACCAGGCTTAAGGGTCACACTACAAGAACCTCCAGGGTTAAGTACCGTATCAATAGTACAGGTGGTTGTATACAAGGTAGTACCTGTAGGTAGCGTGGGGGAAAAATCACTGGTTGTCGGTGTTTGGGTAATCGTTACCGGAAATAAGGTGTTATTCGTTAAGGTAAAGGCACGATAAATACCACTGCCTAATCCCGACAATGCCAAGGTTGAAGGAGAAACCATAACTGCACTTCCAGGTTTTACCGAGCTCGAATAAGAGGGGATTCCATTGCCACTGCTATTTACGGCAAGCACGCGGAAAGTATATGAAGTTCCGTTGGTTAAACCGGTCACGGTACAGGATAAATTACCGCTAGTGGAACAGCCTAGGGTTTGATAGGAGGATGATGTAGGGCTGGCCGTGGTTGGACCATAGGTTACCGTATAACCAGTAATTACTTGTCCACCAGTATTAAATGGAGGCAGCCAGCGAACTGCAACTTGAGAATCACCCGGAATAGCAGTTACTTGACGAGGAGAGGTGCTTACCGTGATTTGGCTGATGGATGTCACGCTGTATTGGCTAAACCCTGCGGACGTACTCGCTGAATTAGCAGTCGTGCCATTATAGGTAGCTGTTATCGTATTGGTAGCTGCACTAGCAAAAGAGGTACTGCAATTCGCATAGCCGGAAACGACCGAAATACCGCTACAGCCACTAATAGCAACGCCACCACTGAAAAAATCTACCGTTCCCACCGATAAAAAGCCATTCACCGAGGTTACTTGAGCACTCAAGGTCACTGAGTCGCTGATTGCTGCCGGATTTAGTGACGAATACAATTGGGTAGTGGTTGGATCCGGAATGGGTATTATCGCATTAGAAGCCGCCGAAGCAGGTCCTGTTCCCGCGCTATTGGTTGCTGTCACGGTAAAGGTATAACTGGTACCATTGCTAAGGCCTGTGACTTTACAGCGAGCAAGGCCGGAAGTACTGCAAGTAAAACCGCCGGGGGAAGACGTTACCTGATAACTGGATATACTGGAACCTCCCGTGGATGCCGGTGCCGTCCAACTGAGTAAAGCTAAACCATTTCCAGCAACAGCGGTCACAGCGGTAGGTGCCCCAGGAATGGTGATGACTGAAAAACTTTGTTGCAGCTGGGTAGCTGCATTGTAATTGGCATTACCCGCTTGATTTGCATTTATGGTACAGGTGCCTACGGCATTAAAAGAAACGACACCACCGCTAATCGAGCAAACACTGCTACTTGTCGCATCCACAGTAATAGCCACCACTAATCCAGAGCTGGCGGTTGCTGTGGGCGTATAAGTGGCTCCACCTACCAGGGCCAGAGAGGGAGCTGTACTGGTATAACTAATGGTTTGGCTGCCTTTGCCAACAGTAAAGCTTTGTTGCAGCTGAGTCGCTGCGTTGTAATTGGCATTACCTGCCTGATTGGCATTTAAAGTACAGGTTCCCGCACCAATAAAGGATACAATGCCAGCACTTAGTGAGCACACCGAGGTACTGGCGGCATCCACACTGAGTGTTACCGTAAGTCCGGAGGTAGCCGTTGCCGTGGGAGTGTAGGTGGTGCCTGCAACCACGGCACTACTTGGCGCGGTACTGGTATAACTAATGCTTTGACTGCCTTTGCCTACGGTAAAACTTTGTTGTACTTGAGTCGCTGCGTTGTAATTGGCATTCCCGGCCTGATTAGCATTTAATGTACAAGTGCCCACCGCATTAAACGACACCACGCCTGCGCTCATAGAACATACCGAACTGCTGGCAGCATCTACCGTCAAGGCTACTGTAAGCCCGGAGGTAGCCGTTGCTGTGGGAGTGTAGGTGGTGCCAGCAACTACCGCACTACTCGGTGCGGTGCTGGTATAGCTAATGGTTTGGCTGCCTTTACCGACGGTAAAACTTTGTTGCAGCTGAGTCGCTGCATTATAGTTGCTATCACCTGCCTGATTAGCATTTAAGGTACAGGTGCCCGCACCAATAAAGGATACAATGCCAGCACTTAGTGAGCACACCGAACTACTGGCGGCATCCACACTGAGTGTTACGGTAAGGCCGGAGGTGGCTGTTGCCGTGGGAGTGTAGGTGCTGCCTGAAACCACGGCACTACTTGGTGCAGTACTGGTATAACTAATGCTTTGACTGCCTTTACCGACGCTAAAACTTTGTTGGACTTGGGGGGCTGCATTGTAATTGCTATCGCCGGCCTGATTGGCATTTAAGGTACAGGTGCCTGCACCAATAAAGGATACAATGCCAGCACTTAGTGAGCACACCGAACTACTGGCGGCATCCACATTGAGTGTTACCGTAAGTCCGGAGGTAGCCGTTGCCGTGGGTGTGTAGGTGGTGCCAGCAACCACCGCACTACCCGGAGCGCTACTGGTATAGCTAATGCTTTGGCTGCCTTTGCCGACAGTAAAACTTTGTTGCACTTGAGTCGCTGCGTTGTAATTGGCATTACCTGCCTGATTGGCATTTAAGGTACAGGTTCCCGCACCAATAAAGGATACAATACCTGCACTTAGCGAACACACCGAGCTACTGGCGGCATCCACACTGAGTGTTACCGTAAGTCCGGAAGTAGCCGTTGCCGTGGGGGTGTAGGTAGTGCCAGCAACCACCGCACTACTGGGAGCTGTACTGCTATAACTAATGGTTTGTGAGCCTTTACCTACGCCAATAGTTTGCTGTACTGGAGCCGCCGCAATGTAATTATTATCCCCAATTTGATTGGCATTTAAGATACAGGTGCCAACAGCTTGATAGGTAAGAACGCCTCCACTCAACGAACAGATACCGGTACTTGTGCTATCAACACTAAAACTCACCGTTAATCCAGATGATGCCGTAGCACTGGGGATATATGAGCTTCCGCCAACCACAGCATTTGAAGGCGCACTTGAGGTAAAGCTAATCGTTTGTGAATCTTGAACCCTAATGGTGTTAGAGGAATTGGATGGTATACCACTTCCCATCGAATTTTGAGCAGTTACCACAAAACTATAAGTTGAGCCCTGAGTTAAATTGGTAAACGTACAACTAGTAGCTCCGGTCGTATTGCAGGTTGTGCTTCCTGAGGAAGGTAAGGGCGATGGGGTCACGGTATAACCGCTGATTGCGGTACCTCCATCATGCATAGGAGCCACCCAATTAATAGTTACCGAAATAGTGCCCGCTCCATCGCCGCTAACCGTGGCGGCAACCGAGGTTGGCGCACCAGGAACTGCGGGTATGTTAACAATATTGCTGGGATCGGATGCGGGGCTTACCCCAATAACATTGATTGCTTTTACTGTAAAGCTATAACTAGAACCTGGAATCAGCGTGGAATAAGTACAACTTGTTGCCCCAGTGGTAGAGCAGGTTACATTATCAGGAGATGAACTTACTGTATAGCCTGTAATTGTTGCACCGCCATCATTAGGGGCGGTCCAATTGATGTCAACTGTACCATTTCCATTGGCCACCGCGGTCACTACGGTGGGTGCATAGGGTGCCGTTGGGGTTATGACTGATGGAGAGGGAGCCGGTAAACCTTTACCCGAAGTATTGATTGCCGCAACAGAAAAAACATACTTAGTGCCTGGATTAAGTCCATTAATAGCACAATTGCGATGAGTCGCATCCGTGGAACAACTACCCGAAGCAGCAAACAAGTTTGAATTAGCGGTTACTAAATAACCAACAATTGGTAAACCACCATCACTTTTCGGGGGATCCCAAGTTACTCGCGCCGATAAGGAGCCATCAGCAGCAATATTGATATTGGCCATAATATTCTGCGGTACGCTAGGAGGATTGGTTGGTGGCGGGGTATTAATTTTTTTAATTTCCAAACCATCTTGCGACGTAGGGCGAGCACAATAAACCGGGTTGTTTATGGTATTACAGACTATAGGCCCGCCATGAACATCGCCACTTAACTTATCGGCAATGATGGTTAATTGGATGCTGCAACTTTGGCCGGGAGCCAAATCAAAACTTGCACGACAACTTCCGCCACTGTGGCTTATTCCTGCAGGTAACTGAGACAAGCCATTATTTTTTAAAGTATAAGGCGTATTATTCGTTACTAAATAATTTGCAGTAGCTGTTTGGCCCAAATACAAAATAGCAGGCGCTTTGGTTATCGATTTAACAAGGAAAACGGGTTTTGCGGCATAGACTGAAGAGGTTGTTACCCAAAATAGTCCCCAAAAAAATAGTGTCCGGAACAGATAGTGATTATTGCATTGTCTTATGGTCTGTTGTTTCGACCATAATTTTGTAACGATAAACCCAATAAACCTAACCCACAGCCCATCCTGCTTATGCATCCCTTCTTGTTTCATTCCAACTTATCCTAAACGTGCTACCACATTAATTAACCATTTCAACATACATTATCTCTTTTTTATTTTCAATCAGGCTGCATGTTCGCGGGAATTTGTGCGTTTTTTCAGCGCAATATTGCCGAAAGTGAGTAATTACGTCAAAAGGGTCGCCATCTGTAAGTGAGGTTTGATGTTGGGAGTGAACCTAAAATTCACCTTGATGCATTATCTTTCTCAGCCCCACAAAAATCACAATAGGGTAATAATGCATAGCGAATATGTGAACAATGCGTGCATTGTGTAAATAATTCCTCTCCACACCCTGGACAGGTATAACGGTTAATTCCATGTAAATTAGAATTAGTTAGTGGCGGATTTGCTCCTTTTTCCACCGTAACAAATTTGGTAAACCCAGGTTTTATAGGAAATTGGCATATAGGGCATTGAACTTTTTGATATGCTTCTCGATATTGCTTCTGTAACCAATCGGGTTTAGGTGTCACTACCATACGTAATCTGGAAATTAGTGTTTGTGCGGTAAAGTAGATTAAGGCAAAAACCAGAATGTATTTAAAAATATAGGAAGGAAAATAATAATGCATAACCTCATATATTTTATAGAAAACCGCGATTCCCGCAGCCATTATTAACGGCTTATACATACTGTTCCTATAGCGGCGAAATAGGTAGGCAGATATCAATAATAAGGGGATTAAAACCAGCAATTGTAATCCTGCCATCGCCCAATTATGGCGAACCCATAAGTCATTATATTCCTTCTCTGCTTTTTGATTTTGCTTATCTAATTGGCGGTCTATGTCATTGAGTTGATTTTGTAGTTGTTGTCTTGCCAAATTATCTTTAGTGATTGAGCTGTTTAAATCTTGAAATTGGTTTTGATAATTTAAATACAAGCTAGTTACCTGTTGTAAATTTTTTTCAGACTCAGGAGAAAAGGTGATGCCCTTTTGAATACTGGCTTTTTGTAAGTCCAGTAACTGATTCATAGTATCTCGATAACTATTAATACTTGTTTGTAAGATGTCTTGCTGCTGTTTTTGTTGATCAACTTTAGCGACAAGCTTATCCAGTTGATGATTAAAAGATTCTTTATTTTTAACTAAGGTAGGGTCTTGATATTTTTTTTGAACTTCTTGCAAAGAGGGACCTGCTTGATTACCGATGTCATCCATCACAAAACCAAGAAACCAGTAGATCAATAAGCCCAATAATATGGTGAGCGTGATAACTAACGCGCGATGCCCCTTTGGTCCTTTTTTCTCTTTTACTAGTGCAGTATCCATGATTAAGTTCGCTTAGTTTATTCTAGGCCCATAGTCTATATCTAAATTATAGGACATGTTTGCATTCCGCCTGGCGTTTTGCTCATTAAATAAATTTACTGTCTATAATTTGATTAATGTGGCTACTCGAGTTTATTATGTCAAAGACCGCATATACTGAAGCAGTAAGGTTTTTACGGGATGTTACTAAACTGGATTGGTTCGGCTGGGTGGATGATGATGACAATGTTGATGCAGTAACGTACCTTCCTGCTTCTGATTGGGCGAAGATCGCATACTTAATCGTGTTGCCTGAAGAGATACGTACGCGAATGAGTATGGATATTACCGCTGAGTTCATCAGGCTTTCAGTTCCTAGAGTTAACTCTCATCCCATGATTGACTATTTGAATGATCTTGTAGAAGCTACAGGTCCTCTACAGGAAAGACCGATATTACATGAACCACGTCAATTAAATATTGCTACCGTATCAATGCCTACAGGATTTTTCGCACAACAAGCACCTAGATCAATTCAACAGCAAATAGCTCTATTTGATCTGCATGTAGGTGTATCCAATGAGCAGCTCATGGAAAAACGTAAAAATTTTTTTCCTGATGAAATGGCAATTTGTGTGATGCCAGAATTTTATAGTCATTGTGTCGTTGGTGCAAAAACAAATTTATTTATGCCCTATGCCGCGCAACAAAAGTTATTAGCCGGTTACTGCGAGGTTAGTCAAAAATATCCCTCTTTATTAATTATGGTTAATATGACTGCAAATACTTCCGATGTGGTTAGTGATGCTGAGGGAGAGAAGATTGGTCATAAGCCTAAGATTCAAAAAACAAATATGTTACTTGGTCTCAAAAATGGGGTTATTGTTTATGCCAGTTATAAATTAAACAAAGGGCCTGCGGATATTCCTGCAAATGAACTACTGTTTTCTGAGGCGGAGCGAAATACGTACTGGCATGGTTCTGTTGATAAGAAACTGATGCCTTTGGCTTATTTTAAACAATTTAAGGGAATAACCATTGCGGGTAGTGTGTGTATTGATGCGCAAGAAGGGGTTTTAGGTAAATATTTAAGAAAACAATTTGCAGAGGAATTTTCCACTGATGATTTTGGGCCTGCGGTGCAAGTTATTTCTTCAAGTTCTATGGCCTTGCCTCTTTTTAAAAAACGTCAAAAAATGGAGCCTAATCAAATTGTGACTCCCTCAATTAGTCAGGGCGTAATTATTCAAGCGGATGGTCATAATCATTTAAAGCGCTCAGGAGTTTGGTTAGTTAATGGGGAGGAGTTTTCACGCCAAGAGCCTAATAGCGCTACGGTGTTGCAAGATGGTTCTCGAATAGAGACTTATTCTATTAATGTGAAGCTCTTACATAATAAATTGCATGATCTGGTTGGAAAAGATATTGAAGAAGAAAGCCCTAGCCCAAAACTTAATTAATAAAAATCCTCCGGGTAGAGTTTTTTGTTTAGCCACTTAAATACAGTGCTGTAATTTAATAGTAATTTTGTTTATCATAAAATTTTGCTTATTTATGATTTTCTTGTGGAACATTTTCTTAAAAAATTAGTCTCCTTAGGACCTAAAATATCCTTTTTAGATAGAGGAGGTTACGGACAACGACTTTTTGACGTCATTCAGAAATTGATACGCTATATCAATTCAATGAATCGGCTTTTCTTATTTTCCGTAGTGATTCCCGTGCTGCTTTCAATGATTTATTTTGGTGTGATTGCCTCTGACATCTATGTTGTGCAATCTCAATTTGTGATTCGTGATTCTCAACATAAAGCAATGAACAGTTTAGATTCAATGCTTAGCCATTCAGGTCTTATGGGTAGTCCCAATAATAATTTTATTATTCAAAATTACATTCTTTCGGGTGATGCGCTTCGTTTCCTTGAGGGACAATTAAATATAGAGACGCATTACAGTAACAAAGCCATTGATCGTTTTAATCGTTTTGGTGGTTTGACTTGGGATATTAGTTTTGAATCTTTATTAGAATACTATAAAAAACATATTGGCGTGACAATTGATAGCGCGTCCTCTATTTCCACTTTAACCGTACGTGCATTTAGTGCAGAAAAAGCATATGAAATTAATCAAGCATTGCTTCAGAAAAGTGAGGCATTAGTGAATCAGATTAATAAACGTGCGCGACAGGACATGTTACATTTTGCAATGACTGAGGTTGCTAATGCAGAACAAAAGGCCAAAAAGACTGCATTAGCCTTGCTCGCATATCGACAAAAAAAGCAAGTGTTTGATCCGGTAAAACAAACAACGCTAGAGTTACAAAGAGTTTCTAAATTAGAAGATGAGCTTATCCTGAAACAAGAACAGCTCCGACAAATGGACACACTGACCCCTAAAAACCCTCAATTACCCGTACTTCGGCAAAAAGTCGCCTCTTTAAAAAATAATATTAAAATTCAAAAGGGGCAAATAGCCGGCACTCAGAGCTCTTTATCAAACAAGGCCTTAGGGTACGAGCATTTAAAACTAGAGAACACCTTTGCTCAAAAGCAATTGGCAGCAGCATTATCATCACTTGAGCAGGCTCGAATTGATGCGGCGCGCAAGCAAATATATCTTGAGCGAATTGAAAATCCGTTTACACCAGAAAGTGCTATCGAACCTAAACGTATTTTAGATATTTGTTCTACATTGTTATTAAGCTTAGTCGTTTGGGGTGTTCTCTCCATGTTTATTGCTGGTGTAAAGGAACATCAAGATTAACAAACAGGATATACGAATTGATTTATGAGTTTAAAAATTCTTTTCGAATTCAAAAGCGAGTTATTGGCGCTTTGCTTTTACGGGAAATCATTACTCGCTACGGGCGTCATAATATAGGTTTTTTATGGCTTTTTGCGGAGCCTATGCTGTTTACTTTAGGTATTACTGCTTTATGGAGTTATTCTGGTGCGCATCAACATTTTTCATTACCTATAACCACATTTGCATTAACCGGCTATTCTTCAGTATTACTGTGGCGCAGCATTCCTGGCCGATGTAGCAATGCATTAGAGCCAAACAGGGCTTTGATGTATCACCGTAACGTACGACTAATTGATTTGTTCTTTTGCCGCATTATCCTTGAGGTGGCTGGGGTTACCGGGTCTTTTATTATTCTTAGTTTTATTTTTATATTTCTTGGATGGGTTCAAATACCCGAAAATATTTTAAAAGTATTTCTGGGATGGGGTTTGTTAGCTTTATTTGGTGCAGGTCTTGGTTTATTTATTGGCGGCTTAGCAACTCAAAGTGAATTAGTATCAATTATTTGGCACCCTTTGTCCTATCTATTATTTCCCCTGTCAGGTGCTGCATTTATGATGGATTGGATGCCTGTCACTGCTCAAAAATGGATTGCATTAGTGCCGATGATTCATGGAGTGGAACTCATTCGAGAAGGGTATTTTGGTTCTTTTGTACACGCGCATTATGATGTGATGTATCTATTGTCCTGCAGCCTGGTCTTAATTTTGTTAGGCTTACTACAAATTAAAAAATTATCCCAGAATATGGTGCTGCAATGATTCATTTTAATCAGGTTGGAATGAAGTATCCAACCCGCAGTGGGATGAGAACTGTTTTTCAAGGAGTAAATTTGAGTATTGCTCCAGGTGATAAGGTAGGAATTTTAGGAAGTAATGGAGCAGGAAAATCAACGCTGTTACGTCTAATTAGTGGTGTTGAATTACCTTCTGAAGGGGAAATAAAACGAAGTATGAGTGTATCTTGGCCTTTAGCTTTTAGTGGTGCATTTCAGGGAGCATTAACCGGTGCGGATAATTTGCGTTTTATTTGCCGTGTTTATGGGGTAAATTTCGCGGATAAAATTGATTTTGTTCAAGAGTTTGCAGAGTTGGGTGTTTTTTTTCGTGAACCAGTAAAGAATTATTCTTCAGGGATGCAGGCTCGTTTAGCTTTCGCGATATCCATGGCTATTGAGTTTGATTGTTATCTGATTGATGAGGTTATTGCCGTGGGGGATTCTCGGTTTCATGAAAAATGTCACTACGAGTTGTTTGAAAAACGCCAGGATAGGGCCATATTAATTGTGTCACATCAAGCAGAGCAAATTCGCCAATATTGTAAACGAGCCTATGTCATTCATAATGGTTCGCTGTATGAGCAAACTGATTTATCTGAAGCGTATGAGTTTTATGATAAAAATCAAAATAATTAGTGGTGTGCGTGTTTGCGTGAGCAGTAGGTACCGCAATGGATTTTATGGGGAATTTGCATTATGGATAAAGAAATAAAAAAAACCAAAGTACTGCTTGAAATGAGACCAGCCTTAGGCGAGTTTGCTGGGATTCCTCAAGAAGTTCGATTGCTAATGTATGGCTTGCGTAAAATAAATACCTTTGATATCGAGGGAATGCTGCAATCCTCTAATAGGTTTTTAGCAAAAGGGAAGCGTGATCAGAAATTACATGGGAATAGTTTTAGCCAAGCACGGCTTTTTAATCGTTATTCGCGTGTGATTATTTCCTTATCTGAAAAAACGTCTCGGACTAAAATAGCTTTTATTCTTAAATGGTTGCGTCATCGGCTGATTACCATTTTGATTCACGGGAAAGTGTACTTAGGATTGGGGGAGGTGCAGTTAACGCACTTTGATTCGCAACATTTTAAAGACTTTACTTGGCGTACTCTTTTTGCAAAAACCTTACCTGCATCAGATTTTGAGTTGGTTGCTTCGGTGAATCATAAAATTTGTTCTATTCCTTGGCAGACATTTCATGGGGTTGGCTTAGGTTTTTTGAATTTTAATAATAAACCGAAATATCCAATATTAAATACAAAAGAATTTGACGTTTTTATTAGCCAAACACCTTATCCAGGACGAGTTAGTAAAAATACCGCACTTGTTGTTCGATACCATGATGCAATTCCTGTATTAATGCCGCATACCATCTCAGATAAATCATTTCATCAAGCCTCGCACTTCAATGCTTTAATGAGTAACGTAATGTCTGGGGCGTGGTTTGCTTGCGTTTCTGAATTTACACGCCAGCAATTGATTAAAATTTTCCCTGAAGCGGCAGAGCGCTCCATAACGATACATAATATGATTTCCAGTCATTACTTTTTCGAGGAATCCTCTCATGAGCATATCCCTAATATTATTAGGGGGTATTTGCAGCAAGGAACGAAATTAACTGATGATGAGTTGGGAACGGGAGCGGAATGTTTCGCGACAATGGGTTCTCAAAAGTTGAATTATCTTTTAATTGTTTCCACTATTGAGCCAAGAAAAAACCATCTTAATTTAGTTGCTGCCTGGGAGTTATTAAAAACAGAGGTTGATCCTGATCTGAAATTACTTGTTGTTGGGGCTCCAGGCTGGGATTATGCGCCATTGCTCACAGCCATGCAGCCTTGGATTGAACAAGGAAGCATTTATATATTGAATTCTGTTCCTGCTTATTATTTACGGCTTTTGTATCGACATGCAGCCGCAACAGTTTGTCCTAGTATTTGTGAGGGATTTGATTTTTCAGGGGTTGAATCAATGCGTTGTGGTGGAATCACAGTTGCCTCTGATATTCCCGTGCATCGAGAAGTTTATGGAAATGCGGCTGAATATTTTGATCCTTATGCGGTATCTAGTTTGGTTAATGCGTTGAGAAAAGTACTCTACCAACCTAATTCATCACAAATACAAGAGTCTTTACGACAACAGGGGCAAATTGTATCTGCGCGCTATTTGCCTGAGAATATTTTGCCAAAATGGGAGTCCTTTATTCAGTGTGTTAAGGAAGGCAGTTTAATGGGTATGAATTTACCTTTGCGAGCCAGCGCTCAACGAGTTGCAGCGGAGAGTGTCCAGAGGCAATTGAAAATTTAATCGACACGGTCCTAATGGGGTTAGAACGCATGCCGTCATTTCTTTACATTGATGTTACTCGTTTAATTCGTAGGCAACTGCAGCAGTTAAAACCAACGGGAATTGATCGAGTGATGCTTGCTTATGTGAAGCATTATCAAAGCTCTGCATATGCTGTGGTTTATTATTTTGGTCGCCTATGGCAATTATCTGCTCAGCAGTCACAGCAGCTTTTCTTTTTGTTACTGTCTGGTAATGACAATCGTCTTACTTTAAGTTTGTTTGTTTTTAGATCGCTACGTTTTTCATTGAGAAAAAAACCGAATAGCACCCTGTTAATATTAGGGCATAGTCATTTGGAAAAGAAGCGCTACATACAGGAAGTTTCAAAAACACAATGCACGCCTATTTTCTTTATCCATGATTTAATTCCGCTCACCCATCCAGAATATTGCCGCTTGGGGGAAAACGAAAAGCATAAGCGCCGTCTCCATCATGTACTTGATTTAGCCAAGGGAATTATTGTGAACTCAAAAGATACTCATGACCGCTTAGTACATTTTTCCTCCTCCATAGAAAAAAACTTACCCGTAACTTGCATCGCGCCATTAGGGACTAACTTACCTAAATCTTCTTTACCAGGACGAATTATTGTCCCTCCTTATTTTGTTATGATAGGCACTATTGAGCCGCGTAAAAACCATATTATGGTGCTGCAGGTATGGAAAAAATTAATTGAACAATTTGGAGATAATACTCCGAAGCTCATTCTCATTGGACGAAGAGGCTGGGAGTGTGAGCACATAACACGTACATTAGATCGTTGCCCAACCCTGCGGGGGTTTATTCAGGAGTGGAGTCAGTGTCCTGATGAGGAGTTGTCTTCTTGCTTGCAACATTGCCAGGCATTATTATTTCCCTCGTTTGCCGAGGGCTATGGTTTACCCTTGGTTGAGGCATTAAATGCAGGTATTCCGGTGATTGCGAGTAAAATCGCGGTATTACAAGAAATTGGTGGTGATGTTCCTGAATACATTGATCCTCTGGATTCAATGCAATGGATGAATACAATTGCTGATTATATGCAACAAAATAGTGTATTAAGGCAAGCACAGCAAAAGCGGTTAGCCCATTATAAAGTGCCGACATGGGAGAGTCATTTTTTGATAACGGAGCGTTTTTTTCAGGCTACTGCGAGTTAAGGATGGCGATTTATACCTCGAAAAGTTCTTCAGTGATGGATACGTCTACACCCAATTATCCTAATAAGCGTGCTACGATTTATGTTTGGCGTATGCCTTTGTGGAAAAGGCCTATTATTAAACGATTTCTTGCGGGGCACAGGCTTTGTTTTACCCAGCAAATACAGCGTGTTAAATCGGGTTCTTCATTATTGCTTTGGGGCACTGGGCCTGTGCCAGCCGGAATAAATCAGAACGTTAGTATTTTGCGAGTAGAAGATGGTTTTTTGCGTTCCGTTGGTTTGGGGGTTGAGCTGACTCGGCCTATCTCTTGGGTTATTGATACGCAAGGGATCTATTATAATGCAACGACTACTTCGGATCTGGAGCAAATTTTACAATATTCCATTTTTTCAGAGCAGCTATTAGAACGAGCTAGCCTATTTCACCAACGTTTGGTTGCCTGTGGCGTTACAAAATATAATTTGTCAGGACCTGATTGGAAACCAGCAAGCTATGGTAAGCGCATTATTCTGGTTCCAGGACAAGTTGAAACTGACGCATCGATTGTTTTTGGTGCTGAGGTTATTAATACCAATATAGGTTTAGTTCAGACTGTACGGGAAAATAATCCTGATGCATGGTTAATCTATAAACCACATCCTGATGTGGTTGCTGGGTTACGTGCTCGGGGTATTAATGATCAAAAAATAAAACAATATTGTGATGAGTATCTTGAGTTTGTATCAATTGAACAGCTGTTACAGCATGTGGATGAAGTACACGTGATGACTTCTTTGGCTGGATTTGAAGCGTTGCTTCGCGGTAAGTCTGTTACCTGTTACGGATTACCTTTTTATGCTGGATGGGGATTGACCATTGATATGATGAGTACTTCTCGCCGCACACGGAAACTTAGCCTGCAGGAATTAATTGCTGGTGCTTTATTGCTTTATCCAAGTTATATTAGCTGGGAAAAAAAAACCAAAATCACTCCAGAAGAAGCGTTAGACGAATTAATCTTAAAAAAAGAATTAAAAACTCCTGGAAGAACAGCATGGTTAAAACGTTTTTATCGCGCCTTACTTCGGTTAATTGTAGGTGTGCGATAAAAGATCTGAGCTCATTGAACAAGGAGTATTGGTTGTTAGTTTATGTAATAAGAAGCAGTTTTTTAGGTTTTTTAACTGGCTCTATGTTAACAGGGTGTGCAACTAATCCTGCATGGCTTTCTTCATCTGGGCCAAGTAGGGTTCAAGTAATGAATTCGCCCGCTCATGGTATTCGTGTAGTGCAGGTAAGCAGCGAGGTTGCGCAAAGGCTTAATACTTATAGACATAAACAACTCTTCTCTGAAATTTTTCCTCTTTCGCATCAAGCGCGAGATAAAATTGGAACTGGAGATGTTATTGAAGTGTCCTTATGGGAAGCACCTCCGGCGATGTTATTTAACAGTTCGGTAATTAACCCTACGGGACAGTCGACAACACAAGTTACCATTTTCCCTGGACAAATGGTGAATTCAAAAGGATATATCCGTATTCCTTTTGCGGGAAACATTCGTGCGGCAGGACGTACTCCGGCGCAAGTTGAGGCGACTATTATTGCCCAACTTAAAGGGAAATCTCATAATCCTCAGGTATTGGTGCGCATCGCTGCTAATAATTCTTCTGATATTACGGTAGTGGGCGAAGTTGCTGCCAGCCGGCGTGTTCCTTTAACTCCTCACCGAGAGCGTTTATTAGATGCTTTAGCAGCGGCTGGAGGAGTACGACAAGATGTGAACAAAATTACTCTACAAGTGACGCGAGGTAATAAAGTAGGGGCTCTTCCTTTAGCACAGATTATTAGTGATCCGAAACAGAATATTGAATTGCAGGCAGGGGATGTGGTTACTGCATTATTCAAACCTCACAGTTTTACGGTATTAGGTGCAACGGGTAAAAATGAGGAGATTAATTTTGAAGCTCAAGGAGTTTCTCTAGCCCAAGCTTTGGCACGAGCAGGCGGATTGCAAGATATACGAGCGGATGCACGGGCTATTTTTATATTTCGTTTTGAGGAGCGGAATGTATTGGCCAATTCATTAAAAACGAAATCACAATCCAGATATATTCCCATTATATACCAAGTAAATTTACGCGATCCGAGCAATTTCTTTATCACGCAGCAGTTTATGATTAATAACAATGATGTTCTTTATGTGTCCAATGCGCCTGCAGTCGACTTGCAGAAATTATTAAATATTATGGTATCTGCGGTATATCCTGTGGTTAATATTGGGGCGATGACGATTGATCGTATTTGAAGAATTCGCGGCGCTCATGTCTTCCCGGATTTCGCTATACTGCATCCAGGCTACTTCTAAATGTAGTTGTTTTGGTTGCATAAAAGTGCGAAAAAAGTATAGAAAGAGTTTACCGTCAGAAAGGGAAGATCAATACATAATAATATGCATACCCACTAACACTAAAATGCAGTCTTAATGGGTAAGCTAATTTTATTTGCAATATTGATTTCCAGCCCAATCTTGTTTACAAAATGTTACGAATGCTGGGTCGGTATGATATTGATTAATGCGCAACAATCCCTGCAACCACAGCCTCTTACTTAGAAAACATATTCGTGACTGGCCTCCATTAATGCGGCTGATTTAATATGAATATGGCCAGGCTTGGTAAATGGCAATGATATTAATCGGCTGTAACGTCCTGAATCAACTTCTGAAAAATGATGACGCTCAATAAATGTTTTCGCTGCATGATTATGTTCTGTGTTATTAAATTGATAATATAAATAATCATGTTTAGAATTTCTTACAATTAAATTATCAAGAATTGCGTCCTCTATACCAAGTCCAAATACACGGCAACTCATAACCATTTGTTTGATGTTATTTTGTTTTAACCAAATCACTGAGATTAAACCATATTGGGTATAACTATCCTCCGCATTGACACAAAGCATGGCCCACCCATCCTGAAATAGCTGCTCGCAGTCAGCTGGCGTAAATGTTTGTCCGGTGCTATTGAACTGATTCGTTTTATTTAATAGTTCTAATGCTCTTTGGAACTTAATATCATTACTGGAATAGCACATGTTGAACACTAAAGATAAATTCAGGTTTTCTAAGAATGATGTTTGATCCATTTTTTGTAAGTCTACATCGCGACGTAATTGAGCTTGCATCATTTGTGATTTATTTACTGATTCAGTCGTCAATACGGCACGTTGCATTTCCGGACTCCAAAGCACGATGCGACGCCAATAAAGTGGTTCTGTACCTGCGGTACGCACCATCGGCAACAACTCTTGTACTAAAGCTATTTCTCGGGGATTGTCGTCAATAAATAAAATATTTTCTAAGCCTACATTCAGCTTTTTAGCAATAGTTGTGATATTGGTGGCTTTATCTTCCCAATTGATGCAATGGCAAACAAAATCATCCCAAGCAATTAAACGAAACGTTAGTTCATCCCAATTTTTTTGTATCCAATCGTGATCATTTTTACTGGCGATTGCCAACATAATGCCTCGTTGTTTAGCCCAGCGCAGTGCTTCAATAAAACCTATAGGCCATCCTTCCAATGTTCCCAGCTTATTCTCTCTTGCAATACCACGCCATAGGGTATCGTCCAAGTCTACGACAATAACCTTGATTACATCGACTTGCATAATGGTGCGATAAGCGGCTAGTAGTTCTAGCCAATATAATTGCCATAATGATTGATTGGTAGTGTAACGTTTTGTAGCTCTGACTGCAGGAACGATACGTTCTTGATCCTGCTCAAAATCAAAATCAACTAAACTTTGTGCATGACTGCTAATAGAGACCGAGTGACTTTGTATGTATTTTTTACCATAAGTACTCGCAATTTCATCGATATCACAATAAAAAGTATTAGGAAACTTGCGTGCGCAAGCTTCTATTTCCATATTAAGGCGCTCAACAAAATAAACAATATTGCGTAGATCATAGCGCGGAAGTAAGCGTCCCATAGGATTTTGTTGTGTTGGCAGTAGTCCCATAAAGAAAGTAACTAGCCCATGCTGCCGTCCCCATAAGCTGCCTAGCTCTAAGAACTTACGAACAGCAATGACACATTCCTCAAAAAAAGCCTCATGCGCGGCTAGATCATCGTAAGGTAAAGAAAGTATATGAAGATGCTTTGTGATGGAGCGTAAGGGGGGCTGAATTACTTGAAATGTGTATTCAGATGCAGGAAGCGATGGCGGAGGTGGTGGCTCGTCAAATAAGTAATTCAGTAGCTGGTGCTCCACTGCTAGCCCCATTTCCTGCCCAATTACTCGCAGAGGTTCTCCACCACAATGAGCAAGGACCAGTATTTTTTTTAATGGCAGCAAGCTTCGATGTAAGCTATTGGGTACTCGATAATGAAGATGATCGTGGTCTGTTAGTAGCGTTTGGGGGAGAATGTCTTTATCTTGTTCCACTTGCCTATTTTTTTCGCGATATTCATCTGAATCTACAAATATTCTCCGTAAGGCTTGCCATGAGTCAACAGCACAATATTGGTCTATTACTGCTTCATTTTCAGGCTCCCTTCCTAGAATAAATCGATAAGCAGAAATAACTTCATGACGTTCCATTTACAATATCCTTGTACTAGGCAAAGTGAAATATCATAGCAGAGAGTGATTGCCCTCTCCAATATCAACAAAACATTTGCTCCCACTGTGTGAAATAAGGAGCATAAAACTCCCCTTGAAATTGAGTCGTTTTTTTCATGTATAAATAAAAATTATTGAATAGTTCTTCGTTTACAATGAAGTCTTTAGACTCCGTCCAAAATGAATCCAGCCCTTTTTGATAGGTTAAGAAGGGGATGTTATAGATGGCTGTATTTGATAAACAAATAACGGGGACTTTATGCTGCAGTGCTGTGAGTCCTACTGTAGAATTTATTACGATCACACCGATTGCATTTTTGATGGTGATATCAAGATCGCATCGATAGATGTATTTTACTCTATGTTCAACGCCATATCTTTTAGATAAAGAATTTATTAATTTTTTATAGTTATTATGTCCTCTATCAATTGGGTGATGTTTAATAACTAAAAAAGTTTCTGGTGATGCATGATGTTTGAATGACTTAATAACACTTTTTAGGCTTTCCTCTACTGTTATATTAGCCCCATATGTAATTTGGGTATCGTTGGCTACTTGTAAAGGATAGAGATAATACTGTTTTTTATTTTTTTTTACCCAATTGTCGTGAGTATTTTTTACAAAAAAATTAAGTTTATCAGTAGATAAATTAAAAAATAGCTTAAGAAAATTAAATATATGGTAGGGTATCCATTTCCCTCTATCATCGAATTGCGCAACATGCTTTCTATTTATTAAATAATTCGTAACTACGATTCCATAACCATAAATATGGGCGTGGAATACAAACATTAGCCAGTGGTAGGGGAGCATTGCTATATTTTTTACGTGCTTATTCAATATAATACTGTCATATGGTTTTATTTCACTCCTCTCTTTAGGTGGATTAAGAGTAGAATAAAATTTAGGATCTTTAGACAGATTAGTATTTACATTAACGCCATTACGTTCAATAGTTATAAAGTGTGGCCTTACATATCCCTGTTCAAAGACATAAACTTCAATATCTAATTGTTTTGCAATTTCAATTGCAATTTGATGATAGATCCTATGCTGAGATAACAAAAATATTTGCTCTATCTGGTGTGTTTTTAGGATTTCTTTAAAGTATGCCCCCCACTCTTCAATACCACCGCGATAAAAATAAGTATTTTTATCGCGGTATAAAATTAATTCGCCCAAATGAAAATTAATTTTATAGACCTGCTCAACATTAGTTTTTTTATAACAAAAGGTTCTAAAATAGTTAAAAAATTTTCCGATAGGTCCTTGCAGTAACAGTATATTCTTTTTTAGCCTAATTTTATTAGGCCATTGATCTTTATGTGACATATAACAATCCACCATGTACTTTTTTTCGGATAATTTTTTAAAATTTAATTATTAAACTCATATAATGGGTCTAAGTAAGCAAATTATCATTTGGCATATTATGCGAAGAATTAACTTAGCAATCTAAAATATTCTCACCAAGCGCAATCATCTTTGATTAAATTGGTGATCAAATCAACTATAATTTTAGATTCTAAACGCGAACTAGAAATTCATTCCTGTATAGATTTAATTTTTTATGCGTAATGCTAAATCATAAAGCTCGTTTTTACTCGCCTTTGTCAATTTACAGGCAATAGCAACTGCTTGCTTTAATGGTAAGTCTTCTAATAAGATAGCCAGTAATTCTTCATGATTTTCTTGCTCCGCAAGCTCTGGGCGCGGCGGGATTACTAAAACAAACTCGCCTTTAGTATGCGCGGGCTCTGCCATTAACCAATTTTTGACTTCCAACACGTTTCCACTAATAAAGCGCTCAAAGGTTTTAGTTAATTCTTTGGCTAAAACTAGTGTACAGCCTTCACCATAAACTGCAGCTATATCATCAAGGCAGTCAAGAATACGATGAGTTGATTCATAAAAAATCAGCGTATGCATTTCGTTATTTAGGGATTCAAGTTTGGCTTTGCGTGCATTATGTTTTGCTGGTAAAAAACCAGAAAATAAAAAAGAATCACAAGGAACACCTGCGGCGCAGAGAGCAGTAATCAATGCACAGGCTCCGGGAATGGGAACAACTGGAATCTCATGCTCTCGAGCTAATTTAACTAAAACATAACCCGGATCGCTGATTAATGGTGTTCCGGCATCACTAATTAAGGCAGCTGATTTTCCTGCTAAAAAATGCTCAATAAGCTGTTGGCTTTTTTCATGTTCATTATGAGCATGCAGCGAATGCACTTGGTTTTTTATCCCCAATGAGGCTAATAGTTGCAGAGAATGGCGGGTGTCTTCTGCCAGAATAAAATCAACGGATTTCAGTACTTGCAATGCTCTAAGGGTAATGTCCTCACGATTTCCAATTGGAGTGGCAACGATATAGAGAGTACCTATTCCTGTTGCTAGTGAGTTTGTCATAGTTTATCCTTTTTGTTATCGCTTATTGGGTGTCTTAAACATGTTAAAAATATATAAAATTCGTGTACTTATCTTCCTGACATCCACTGTATTTCTTTGTCAGTGTACTACAGCCGTTACCTCGTCAGTTCCTGAGGTGCCAACACCCGCACCTGTACCCGCGGTCGTGAAGAAAAAAGCAGAAAATCCATATCCTCAATCAACTTCGGGTTATCTTGCGCAAGCGCAAAACCAACAAGGTCATGAAAAACAAAAGTCCTTCCTTATGGCTGCTGGGCGTTCAATTGCTGATGGTCAATGGCAGCAAGGTGCGGCCATTTTAGCACAGACTGCTGATTTAACACCGGAGCTCATGGCGCAAAAAAATATTTTATTAGCACAAATTGATGTGATGCGGGATAGACCGCAAAGAGCGTTAAGTAAATTAACGAGCATTTCCCAAAAAGAGGAGTTACCCCGATATCAGCAAGCGCAATACCATGAGTTATTAGCCCAAGCATATCGAGCTACTGATAAGCCCGTAGAGTCTATTTCTGAGCGTATCAGGTTAGAGCCTTTACTTATTGATGACGACAGTCAAAAACATAATCGTCGTAAATTGTGGGTAACCATTACGCATCTTTCCCAGGCGGAACTTGATAATGCTATGACCACAGCCGTTCAATCGGAAATGCAAGGTTGGCTGCAATTAGCACAAATCGCGCGTAAGTATCGCGATAACTCTAAATCCTTACTCGCCGCTTTGGATCATTGGCAAACCCAGTTTAATAATCACCCAGCAAATAATATTTTACCTAACCCGTTAGATTCAATTGCTAACAAAATGGTGGACCAGCCAAAGCAAGTGGCACTTTTATTACCTTTGAGCGGAGCGTTGCAAGGTCCAGGTACTGCAATACGCGATGGTTTTATAGCGGCCCAAAAGAATAATCCTGCTGGTGCGGCAATTAGGATTAAAGATTATGACACTAGCAAAGGCGATGTTGTCTCCTTGTATCAGTCTGCTATTGCTGATGGAGCTAATTATATTGTGGGGCCATTGACTAAGGCTCAAGTTGCTGCGGTTGCGGCATTACCACATCCGGTACCTACTTTGTTATTGAATGATGCAGCTACGAATGTGCAAGAGAACTCCTATTCACTGAGTTTGTCACCTGCCTATGAAGCGCAACAAGTGGCGATTAGGGCGCATAGTAAAGGCTATCATCGAGCGCTCATTATTGCGCCGGGCAATGAATGGGGCAATGAAATAACCAATGCATTTACCAAGCAATGGCAAAAGAAAGGAGGGCAGGTTGCTGGCACTCTTTTATATGGCGCTAAAGATGATCTGAATAAGAAAATGAAGGATTTCCTTCATATTACTAATAGCCAACAGCGAGAAAAACAAATAAAAGAATTACTGGGCTATTCAATCCAATCGGTGGTTAGTCGTCGCCAAGACTTTGACATGATCTTTTTATTGGCTTATCCATCCAAAGCACGGCAAATTATGCCTTTATTAAATTATTACTATGCTGCGGATGTCCCGGTCTATGCTACGGCCAGTGTGTATGGCGGTAATGCAAACCCTTTAAAAGATAAGGATTTGGATGGGATTATCTTTTGTGATATTCCTTGGGTTTTTGGTCATCAAATGAGAGCAAGGAATTGGCCAGAGCAATTTAACAGTTACAATAGGCTGTATGCTTTAGGTAAGGATAGTTATGCTTTAGCAACTCAATTAAATCACTTAATGTTATTCCCTGCAGATGAATCCCTTTCTGGGGATGGTATTTTATATCTTAAACCGTCACAACAGGTTGCTCGGGTTTTAGAATGGGGGCAATTTAAGCAGGGTTTAGTACATTCCTTAGGTGAGACCGCTTAAAATGCTGACACAAGAGAAAGGGCGCATCGCGGAAGAGCAGGCTATAAATTATTTGACTGCGCAAGGACTTAAGTTGCTTGGTCAAAATTATCATTGCAAGTTGGGCGAAATTGATTTAATTATGCGCGACCGGGAGCATTTGGTTTTTGTTGAGGTTCGTTCTCGTGTTTCTGCTGCTTTTGGTGGGGGCCTTGCAAGTATTACTTATACTAAGCGGCAAAAAATATTAAAATCGGCAATGCATTATGCAATGGTGCATAAGTTACAGAATAAATTTGCTCTGCGTTTTGATGTGATTAGCATCGATGGCAAGTCAGCATCAATTACTTGGATAAAAGATGCTTTTGGTATGGATTATTAGTTTATTCACTCGAGAATAGTTATTAAGGTTAAAACATGGTTCAACTGGAAGAAAGAGTAAGACACCTCTTCGGCACGCATATCGAAACAAAAATAGCGCTAGCGGATGCTTTATCTGACACCATTGCTAAAGCGGGACAACGCTTGGTGAATTGTTTGTTGGGTGATGGAAAAATATTAATTTGCGGCAATGGCGGTTCTAGTGCCAATTGTATGCACTTTGCGAGCGCTATGTTTAATCATTTTGAAGTCGAGCGCCCTTCGCTGCCGGTATTTAATTTAAGTGCGGATGCTACCACCATCAGTTCTTTTGCTAATGAACACCATTACAGCCAAGTTTTTGCTCGACAAATCCAAGCCTTAGGCCAAGAGCAAGATGTCTTGCTGCTGTTAACCACTGCAGGTAATTCAGACAGCATGATTCATGCATTACAAGCTGCCAATGAACGAGGCATGGATACGATTGCTCTAAGTGGGCGTGATGGTGGGGTGCTTGCTAATCATTTAGGTCCAGAAGATATTGAAGTGCGTGTGGCTTGCGATAATGCGGCACGCATAAGGGAAATGCACTTGTTCATATTGCATTGTTTTTGTGATTTAATTGATCAGTCTTTATTTGGCCAAGTTTTAGGATAAAAAATGAGTTTAAATTTAAAATTAAAATCCCTGATCTTTGTTTTAGTTTCTAGTTTACTCACTGGTTGTGTGGCGGCCGTCGTCACCGGTGCTGCGGTAGGCATGGTCTATGACCGACGCGGTATAGTGACTATGGAAGCGGATGCCCGCTTATTTCATGTAATTCATAAAAATATTGTTACTAATCGCCAATTTAGTGATTCACGTATTGAAGTGACTAGTTTTAATCGTGTAGTGCTCTTGGTTGGGCAAACTCCAAGTGCTTCTTTACGCGTTCTAGCAGAAAAAATTGCGCACAATGCGCCGGGTATTGAGCGTGTTTATAATGAAATAACGGTTGGCTATCCTATACCGTTAACGCAACGCACTAAAGACAGTTGGATTACCGGACAGGTTAGAAGCAGCATGCTCGCTAGAAAAGGATTGGAGTCAGGCTCTGTACGTATCGTGACGGAAAATGCTGTGGTTTACCTTATGGGGGTAGTGACCGATCATCAGGCCGCTTTAGCTGTTGATGTGGCTCGACGCGTCAATGGGGTGAGAAAAGTAGTTAAAATTTTCCAATATATTCGTTAGTTATTTACTATGTTGAAGCAGGGATGTTTGCAAATACTGGTTATTTTTACCCTTTGGTGCCTGTCTAGCTGCAGTAGTATCTGGACCGGTGCTAATTTGGTATATGACCGTCATGATGTCTATAAAAAACTGGATGATTACCGTTTATACGTCAAAGTAAATAATGCGATAACCGTTGATAAGTTGTTTAAAGACAGCCGTTCTCCACTCGATATCGCAGTTTTTAATGGAGATATTCTCGTCGCCGGTCATGTACCCACTCAAAGCATGCATACTGAATTACAACGACGCTTAAATACGGTACAAGGGGCTCGACGCGTGTTCAATGAGGTACGTGTGGATACTAATCCGCCAAACTCCATGGAAGATAATTGGATCACGACTAAAATTCGCAGCCAAATTTTTGCGGATGCATCTATTGATCCAAATGCATTTAAGGTCGTTACTTCCGACGGTATTGTTTACTTGATGGGAGATGTGCGTCCAGATGAGGCCGCGACGGTGATTAATTTCACTCGTCATACTGCCGGTGTACGTCATGTAGTTAAGGTGCTTAAATACCTTGTTTATCAAAAATAAAAATTAAAGAGCTTACCTGAGCTCGCTAGGCGAACTCAGGTTAAAGCGTTCTACAATTAATGGAATTGTCCTTTATCGGGTCGTTTTCTCATTTTTTTTAGTTTAAGTTCACGCAACAGCCCCGTTGAGCCGGTAGGGTTTTCTTCATCGACATTATTATTCTGGTTGCACGGATGGGATCGATAATGTTTGCGGTATGATAGGTGGTGTTTGTTGTGTTTATGATGTAGCTCATCACCATAACGAGCTAGCATTTTTTGTTGCAGGCTGGCTGCTGTATGCTGGATCTTATCAGGCATGTTATTTCCTTTGACAGGTTAATAAACATTACTTACTACCCATGCTCGGATAATAAGTTCCACACTGTAAGTATAGACACTAAAATAGAGTTTTGGTTAAATATTGACCAATCTTGGCATATTAAGGGCTTTGGAAACTACATAGGGATTATAAGAATTTTGTTATCGCCTATGTATATACTAACTTTTTATGAACAGTATCAAGCTATTTTTTTAGGGAGAATAAGTCATGCACTACTTGCACACCATGGTTCGAGTGACCAACCTTGATGAGTCTTTAGATTTTTATTGCACTAAGCTCGGGTTGGTTGAAGTAAAACGAACTGAGAATGAAAAAGGGCGATATACTTTAGTGTTTTTGGCCGCTCCGGGAGATGTTGAGCAGGCTAAAAAAAGCCAGGCTCCTTTACTGGAGTTGACTTACAATTGGGATCCTCAATCTTACACGGGAGGACGCAATTTTGGTCATCTAGCCTACCGTGTAGATAATATCTACGATACTTGCCTACGTTTAGGCCGTGCGGGAGTTGTGATTAATCGACCTCCACGTGATGGCCATATGGCATTTATCCGCTCTCCCGATAACATTTCTATTGAGCTGCTGCAAAAAGGAGACCCTTTACCCCTCCAGGAACCTTGGGTTTCCGCACAAAATGTTGGGGAGTGGTAGAGCGTAGGCAGGCCTGTTAACCCCAGCAAAACACCGTTTAGCCAACTCTTCCTCGATGCTGGGCTTGACAGCCCAGCCTACAGTTTTGTCAGGATGATGTATCCACAGCCACTCGGTTGATGGCCAAAGATTTACCCAGTATATTGATAGACCAACAAAAATTTCTCATAACAATAAGGATCGTTATTATGAGCAAATATTTACGACAATATATTCCTAAAAATAAATCCGGTGGCCTTATTACTTTATCCATTAGCGAAAGTCTTTTATTGGCTATTGAAGCAGGAATCAATGCGAATATAGGCCAAGCGCAATTAGAAATATTATATAAGCTTTATCTGGAGGGGAGAAAAACCCCAGAACAAACGCTCTTTCTTAGCGAGTTGCAAACAATTTTAAAGGATAAAGGCTACTTAGTTAGCACCTCGCCGCAAACCACAAATGAAGATCCAACACGACGCTATTTTGAAACTCATCTCGCGTATCATTTACTGGAAAATAATGCGGAAACCCTGGTTCATGATGAATTAATAACTTTTACCGAAAACCTACGTAAAAGGCTTTATTCTTTACCAACATCTAATGCGAACCGCATTAAGGTAGAGGCCATTTTTAGTGGGGATATTGATTCGGTGATTTTGTCAAAATATGAACAAGAATATGCCGAGTTAATTCTAAAGTTAGCTCAACATGATTATCATGGACTATCAAGAAAAGCCTGTGACAACTGCTTACAAATCGCGTGTGCTACCAGTCTTGCCACATTGAATACCCAATTAGATGCAATGCCCGCAGACATCTACGAAGATAGTGAGTTTACGATGGGGATGGAGGGTCGAGGTAGAATTACTAAGTCCAGAACTCAGCAAGAGTGGGTCAGAACGACAGCAAAAGGCCTAATGAAATCAACTACTCCCTTGCCTTTATATGGCGACAGGGCTAATGCCATCAACAAAAACTATGAAGAAAGAAACAATTTTTCACCTTTTCAACGTTCAGTGGATCAATCTAAATTCATGACGGAAAATCAATCGGTGCAGCATTTATTTTCCTATCAGATTCATGCTTATTCGAATGGAATTTCCAGTACAACCTTAGCCCAGATCCGCAATATGATTTTAGAAAAGCGCTTGGAGCAGCCATATTTTCAGGGAGTTTTTCAAAAATACATGACCGTTTTTGCTGCTTTAATGGTCTATAACAGTGGTGGACACTCGTTCTTTGAGATTTTTGAAGTATTTAAATTACCAATATGTCGTGAATTGATTGAAAATGAGTCATTCATTCTGAATTGCATCGCGCGTGATCAATTGATGTACCAGTGGTTGTATGTCGCTCAAAAAGAAGCATTTGATACCTCGCTGCAGGCAACCATTGCTTACATGCATGTGCTTCTTGCCAAAAAACAAATGCATGCCGAGCTTTACCCGCAAAATGTCGCGCAGCAGATTCTTGCATCATCCATGAGCTTACATAAAGCGATAATTCATGCAAACCCAGAAGAGTTTTCTCAAGCCGTAGCCCGTACTCCCAAAACGAAAATCGACACAGTAAACCATTATGGTTGGACTGTACTGATGATTGCTGCACAGTTGGGAAAAACCACGCAGGTGCGGACGCTTCTTAATGCCGGGGCTAATATTCATAAAGAAGTAAAAATGCCTCTTAATGCGAAAATTGATGCTAAGAAACAAATAAATGGGCTTTCCGCCTTAGAGATGGCGATTAAATGGCAACATTATGAGACCACAGAGGCCTTGTTAAAGGCCGGTGCGTTGGTAAAAAGAAGCCAAACAGAGGGGGATACTTTAAAACAGCATGCTCCTGCTCTATATTTTTCTTGTCGCCAACCGGATATGCGGATTCTCAATTTAATTTTGGAAGCAGATGGTGCTCTTGATTTGATGGATATGAAAGAGGCTTTATTCTGTACCTTAGACGTAGAAAATTTACCTGCGGTGCAGGTGCTGGTTAAACATATCGATAAACAGTGCCTCGCTTCAGCATTGTTTACCGAAGAGTGTAAGTTTGAATTACTAAAAAAAACCGTTATTTTAGGTAATACTCAATTAATCCAGGGACTTATTTCTCTTAACCTGTATCCTGCAACGATGCCGTCTGCACCTCAACAATTATTAAATACGGCTGTTGAAAAAGGCTTTGTGCCAGTGGTTAAGCTGTTGCTGTCATTATTTGCTAATACGAATAGCACTACTAATCTTCACGAGGCGCTCCTGATTGCACTTAAAAATCGGCGTTTTAATGTCGCCGAGTTTTTATTATTGTCTGATGCTGATACACACTCCATCTCCAGTGACGCGCCCCATGTAAATGGGTTTATTGCCTATCTAAAAACCAGTAAACCGAAGCAGCTTGTTCTTATTGAAGGGCATTCAGGCAATTTTTCCATACAAAGAAAACCCTCAGATGTTAGATATGGTGGGTTGTTTTTTGGCGATAAATTGCATTCTGAGCCGTCTTCGTCCACTAACAGTGATTTTTCTTTAGTTAGTTGAGATAGTGACGGAATCAATGGATCCAAAATAGCAGCCTTGATGCGTACGTAATCAAGGCTATATTAGGCCTCCATCACAAGCTACAATCGATTAAGGGTATCTAAATACACAATATCCCAGGTTTCTTCTTCAGCACTTCTACGTTTTACCTCATCTTGCAGTAGCTGTTGTACTGGCCGCAAATAATCAGCAAATAAGCTGGCAGAAGTTGCCTGGGAATAAAAAGTGAGCCAATGGCGGGTGGTTGAGGCTATTCTCTGGATATTATTTATGCGGCTCAGAAGGCGCTCTGTATCATGCTCCGTAGCGGTTAAAAGTTCTAGTTGTTCAATGTACAAATTAATTTTTTTATCAATATGTTCATTACTGTATTCATTGAGAAGACTTAAACGCCCAATTTCACAAATTAAGTAGCGTTTGAGGTAATCTCTTATTGGTTCTAAAGCAAACTCAGCCTGGAATGGCTGTAGCAACAAAAATTGATTGAAATAGGTGCGTAAATGTTCCAACGATTGGGGGTCAAACCAATTATATGAATAGCTATGTTTTTTTACGATCTTTGCTGTTTGTATAAATTGTTCTGCGGTTAACAAGTAAGGATCTTTATCTGCATCGTGGAGTTCATTTAAACAGGTATAATAGGCTTCAATTTTTTCTTGTTGCCACAGAGTGTCTTGCTGAGAAGCAACAATCGCTTTTGCCTCCAAACGAAAAATTTCTAGTCTGAGAAATTCCATCAGTTTTGTTTTCATGATATTCATGCAGGGCTCAGGGGCTTGACTCGAAACTTCATGAGTGTTGGCCGTTTCAAATTGGCATTGCTCCACGAATGTTTTCACTGCCCTTTGGGTTCGCTCTGAGTCATAAATAAAAATTTTTTCTAACGTATAAAACTCATCAAATTGTTCCGGATGGAGCCAGGCATCGGGTAAAAAACCTTGAGCATCGTATAAGTAAATACGAATTCCATTGCCTGTTTCATCAGGAAGAATTAATCCTGATAAAGCATGACTACCCGGCAATTTGTTTAGTTTGGCAAAAATAATTAAATGGCTGTAGGCCGGGATTTCTAATTCCGCTAGGTAAGTAGTGAGCTGCGCGTAATTAAACTCGGAGATAAAAAAACTACGGGCTCGTTTGGTGTCATCCAAAGAAATAAAGCGTGGATATAATGATTGTAAATATCCAGGAATAAAATTGGGGAGCGATGGTAAGGGGGTGACTGCGGGGAAAAAAGTACCTTGATTTTCCAGTAATGCTTTATAAGCATGCATGGTGATTTCAAGGCAGTTAACAAAACGTCCTAAATGGTAACCCATATTCATTGCCTGGAATTTTTGATTGGCAAGCTCCAACCATTTTGGTTGTGGCAGATCTTTTCCACCATACAAATATTGTAAAAAGAGGGAAGCAAATTTCATGATTCATAGCCATAGAAAATTTTGATTATTTTTTAAGATCAACGCATTAAGGTCAATATATTTTAAGGAAAATATGAGATACCTTTATTAAGGCCATTATTCATTACCATGATGAGCTATAATTTAAATAAGCTTGATGTTTGCGCTGCTGCGCCTTAGTCCAAAGAGGTAAATGCTATGAACGACGATGGAAAAATGAAAGAGTATAAGAGTTTTGCTGAGTTTTATCCCTTTTATCTAAGCCAGCATCAAAATATTATGTGTCAGCGGTTGCATTTTATCGGTACTTCTTTAGCCTGTTTATTTTTTCTCTTTTTCCTATTCACTGGAGCCTTAAAGTGGGTGTTGCTCATGGCTATTGCAGGCTATGGATTTGCATGGGTAGGACATTTTGTTTATGAAAAAAACCAACCTGTCACGTTCACCTATCCCCTTTATAGTTTAATGGGTGACTTTGTCATGTTTTGGGAGGTTGCGCGCGGGCAAAGGAAAATATTTTAGCTTCTGTTTATCCCTCTTTTTTTGTCAATTTCAGTAAACGAATTTTTACGACGCCTTTAATTTGCCAAGCGGCCCTAATTTGTGTAAGGTAGTTTTGGATTTTTTTCGGTCGCAAGTCAGGTTGCGTTTTTTAGGGATAATTTTTCAAGGCGAAAAAATGAGAAAACAAAACATACTAAAGGGATGTGTCGTCGCAACTTTATTTGTAGCACAAATATCTTATGCTGATTTTACTTTTTATTCCTCAACTCCAAATGCCTGTGAACACCTCGCTGGGCGTTGGTCAGGAACCGGTACTGCAAGCAACTGGGCCATTGGTGAGTGTGCTTATCATGGTGCGGGCGTTATTGGTCCTTTAGACAGTGCAGGTAATTTTACCGTACACGTGGTTTCTGACAAAGATTCTGGTAGCTTTATTTGCCCTTCACATAGTGAAAAACATTTAACTGGAACTTGTGTTAATGGGGTCACCATTATTCATACTGAATATGGTGACATTTTTGGTGATTTTTCCCAAAACTCGGGGAAAGCCAAAGGAACTTTATCCCTAACACCTGGTTTGAGTGTTGATGTGTCTATGCAATTTGGTCGAGATAATTAACTGCGGTTACAGAGTCTTCTGGAGATTATTTAGACTATAAATTCTTAGCGATATAGCAAATTACCAACAACCCTATGTCAATGATGTAATTCCTGCGCAGTAGGGTAAACATTTTGAATGTAGCCAGAGTATATGCTATTTTTACTTGGTTTAACTTCTTCATTTTTAAGGATGATTTATATGCGTTCAGGCTTTTCTGTGCTGAGCATCGCGGGAGCACTTTTATATTCTTCTTTTGCGATTTCAGGTGAATCGGGCATTCAGTCCATGCGCTCTACTTATAGGCCCGTGATTTCTCTTACTGGTGGTTATGCCAATATGGATGCAACGGGTAAAGCCTATTTTTTAGGAGAGGATGAGAGTGTATTTGCTTATGATTCCAAGGCGAATAGCCGAAATGGAGGAGTTGTAGGTGGCTTTTTGGGAGTGGAGCATTCATTACCCTGGTATGGTCTTTTGGCTCAGGCAGGACTTGAGTACAACTATTTTACTCCTATCCAAATCCATGGAGAGCATACCGTAGGCATGGAGCCTGATTACTCCACTTTTTATCGTTATCATTATCGAGTTCAAAGCCAACAATTTCTTGCATCAGTTAAAATTCTAGCAACGAATGATAAAGCATTGCATCCTTACGTACAGGTAGGTTTGGGAGCAGCATGGAATCGAGTAGGGAATTTTAGCGCGATAACTGATGAAACGGGTAGTATCAATTTAACCCCTACTTTTAATGATCATACGCGAGCGGAGTTTAGTTATAACCTCGGTGCTGGTCTTGATTTTGACATGAGCAAAAATGTACGAATTGGCTTTGGTTATCGCTTTAGTGGGTTAGGCAATGCTTCTTTAACCGGTGGCCAGATCAGCATGGGCGACTTTACGACTTCGGTGCCTTTTGCCGTAGGAATACATAATGCGGGTGAGCATCAACTGATTGCACAGATTAGTTATGTGAAATAAGACCTGCAAAGGGGGCCATGCCCCTAGCAAGAAAATGCATACAGTCATTTTATTTTGATTAATACAGGATGTGATTTATGGGGAAAAAACAGGATTTAGTTTTAGCATTTGCCGCTTTTTTTATAGCCAATCAGGCAATCGCTGGCGCTACTTTTAATATTGTTCCTAAACCAGGGACTTCATTGCCAACTACTGTGGTTCAGGGAAGTTCTGTTTCTGCTTATTATCTGATTACTAATAATACAAGTGCTACAAGAGCCGGTTACGTCATTAAAGGGCTTCCTGCTTCAGTGGTGACTCAAAATACAAGCAGTGGCCACTGCCCTGCAGTGATTTCTTTGGCTTCAAAAGCAAGTTGCGTGTTGCAATTGGACATTACTGGAGCAGTTTCAAGTAATTTTGCCTTATGTAGAGGGGTAGCGTGTACTTCTTCCTCCGTTCCCTTGAATGTATCTGTAACTCCGGCGCCTCCACCTCCCCCTCCGCCACCATTTTTTGTTGCTGCAGGGTATTATAATGGTAGTTTGGGTACTACTGCCCCTTTGATTGCTTATAGTACAGTTACAGGAGCAAACTGGGCTTATCCCTTGGCATCACTTGCGAGCTTTCCGGTGGGAACTTATTTATATGGAGCGAGCTGCACCGGGCGCTTTTGTGTTGTTGGAGGGGAGGTGGCTGGTCCTTTTGTCGCTATTAGCTCTTCTTCTGGACAGAATTGGACTGAGGTTAGTTTCTCAGCATTGCCACCAGATTATTCTTCTAATGGTTATTTCAATGCTGTAGCATGTGCCGATTCTTTTTGTATTGCGGGAGGATCATATTCTACTGGTAGTATGTCTGTGCCTTTTGTAGGAACTAGTACAGGGTTAGGGGCGAACTGGTCTTCTACCTATACCAGCTCGACAATACCGCCAGATCTTACTTTCGGATATTTTAATAATGTGAGTTGCGGGAGTACCGCATGTATTGCAGTAGGTTCCTATTTTGATTCCTCTGTTTCTTATCCTTTGATTGCTACGGGAACCAATCAAGGAGCTCTATGGACTAATTCTTTGACTGCACTCTCTCCATTGCCTTCTGATTATGTAGGGTCAGGTACTCTCTCTGATTCTGCTGCAAGTGGCACTAATTTTGTAGCGGCTGGAAGCTATTTCTCCACTTTAGGAAATACTGAACCCTTGGTAATATCGAGTTCCAATAATGGGGCGACTTGGAGTGCATCTATTACAAGCACGACTCCAGTTCCTCCTGCGGGTTTTACCTATGGGCAAATGTATGCTGTAAGTTGTAGTGGTAGTGTTTGTGTTGCGGTAGGCTATTTTAGCTCTATTAACTCTTATCCTTTAGCTGCAACCAGTTCCAACGCTGGGCATACATGGTCTTATACTATCACTGATACCACACCACAGTTTCCTTCAGATTTTTTTGCAGGTAATGATAATTATTTTTCTGCGGTGAGTTGTAGTGGCACTATTTGTATTGCAGCAGGTTCTTATATGAGGGACTCCGCACATAGTTTTCCTTTATTAGCAGCAAGTTCTGATGGAGGAAAAACTTGGGCTTATAGAATTAACAGTACTTATCCGGTGTTAGTTGGCGATACTATGGATAATGGTTATTTCAATACGGCCTCATGTAAAGGAACTTATTGTATGGCGGCAGGCTCTTATGTGTCATCGTCTGGAACTTCGTACCCTTTATTGGCGGTAAGTAGTGATGGAGGTATCACCTGGGCCTATAAAGTGGATGGTGTTTCTCCTGCATTGCCAGCAGATTATGTAGATGGTGGCCTGTTTTATGAGAAGGGAAGCGCTGCCGGTAGTTCAGCTTTTTTACCTAATTCCTTAAAGTTGTTATTAAATAAGTAGCAGGTTGAGCCCATGGTTCAACATTCGGGGAGTGGCTCGATACCTTTGTCGAGTCATGGCCCGAACCTACAATATGGTTTGAATATCATAATGCATTAAAATCTTTTCTGCCTCTAACCCATAAGCTCCAGAAACTCCCGGGATACCAGTAGTTAATATCGAGCCATTACCCGAATCAAAAACCGGCGTGATGGGGTTTGCAGTAAATCCCCAATGCGTTGCATCTGCCATTTGTCCGCTGGTCGTAACGGGGGTGCCATTACCATTAACCACTAAGACTATGTTTCCGTAAATCGTGGTGGGTGGGGTAAATGTAATCGGACTAGCACTGGCTTGCGGGGTATGCGCGGTTGCGTCATATATGACTTGACTGGTATTACCAATAAGTCTTGGCAATGGAATAATTTGCACTTGATAAATGGCTGCTGTCCCAGGGCCTGTACCCGTACAAAAAGTGGTGCTATGCACTCCTGTGGCTGCCCATCTGACGATAGTGATTCCACCGTAAGTAAGGCTTTTAACCGTGGTGCAGGGTTGAGTATTGTTCGCATGGTCATACACTTTGATCATGATGCTGGACTGTGTTAATCCCGTATTACCCCCACCCCCATTACTACCGAGATTGTTAACAATGACTAATTGTCCAGTACTTGGTGGAGCAATAGCAAAGAGTTTTTGCGAGGCGAGTAAAGTGAAAAATACCGTTGATTTTAATAAATTATTTTTCATACTCATCTCTATTCTTAGCTAGAACAACTCATCGTTATTCGCAGCGGTGTGAAAAGGAATAATGCCATAATGTCGCATCAGTTTTTCAGCGCTTACCCCATAAGCTCCAACTGCACCTGGAACACCAGTTGCACTTAAGGCCCCAGTACCCACATCAAAAACAGGAGCGCTTGGCGTTACCGTAAATCCCCAATTTGATGAGCTTGCAGTTTGGCCAATGGTGCTGGGAATACCACTGCCATTAATAAGCAAAGTCATGTTGGTATAGATGGTTGTTGGCGGAGTGAAGGTAATTGGGCTGGCTATTCCCTTGGGCACGCTGGTGTCGATTATGGCATCATAAACAATGGTGACACTGCTCTTTATCAGCTTGTTTAGTGGGGTGATAACTACTTTAGAAATGGCCGCAGTGCCAATACCCGTACCTGCACAGGACGTAGAGCTATGGATCCCATTCGCCTGCCATTTAATAATTGCAACGTTATAATAACCCAGTCTTTGCGCGGTGTAACAGGGAGAGGTAGGGGTATGGGTATCATACACTTGAACCATAATATTGGAGCGTGAATTCGTATTCGCATCAGCGGCAGTCAAATTATCCAAGCCGTTAATTATTACTAGTTGCCCTGAGTTTGGCGGTGTAGCAAATGCAGTTGCTCCCCAAACGCATAAAGTCACAACCATACTTGTTTTTAACAATGTGCTTTTTGCCGATTCCATATTAAATGCCATTTATCCTAAGTAATTGTTAACAATATTTATTTAACAATTATTACTCTAGCATATGATTATTGATTCTGCAGGATAGAGATAAATGTAATTTAGAAATGGGGCATTACGGAAGGTGATAAGGTCGCTGTTATGCGACCCATTCAATAATTTACACCAAAATTTAAAGGGCTATAAAAGCCTAATTGTTGATTCGATAAAGATAAATTATTTAATTTCCCTCTTTGAGAATGATTGAGCAATGGAGGAAAAGGGCCTGCGGACATTGCCGGGTATCAAAAAGTTAGCTGCAGATACATTAAAAATTAAAGAAAATAAAAAATTAAACAGATGAGCGTATGAGCTTTGAGGTGATTACACGGTTCAGAACGTCAATGCCAGCGCGGTGAAACCAGACTACTTACTTAACATTTTCCAAACCCCACACCATTCTGGATCAACCGGTTGTTCTTTCAGAATCTTGCAGCGTTCAATATAGACGCTTGAAGGTTTGTCATTAGGATGTAAGGCTAACGCTGCATCAAAACAGGAAATGGCTTTATCCCATTGCGCACAATTATAAAATTCGATGCCATTATTAAAGTGAGTAATGACATCAATTTGATGAGGAAATACGTTTTGATCGTAAAAGTTAATCACTTCATAAATTGAAACCGCTTTATTTTTGCCTTTCACAATAACCTTATCAATAGGGCGCATGCGGTAGGTAGATTTTAAGCGTTCATAGGTAAATTCACTAATGAGAAGGTGCGCACCATAATGCTTGCAGAGGCTTTCAATGCGGGAGGCTAAGTTCACTCCATCACCAATCACTGTAAAATCCATGCGTTTATTTGAGCCAATATTCCCGGCGACTATTTTATCAGTGTTAATGCCAATGCTGTGAGCTAACAGAGGCAAGTCACGCTCCATTCTGCGTTGATTGAATTCATCCAAGGCATGCATCATAGCAATAGCAGCCCGTAGGGCTCGGTCAGGATCGTCATCATGCGGGAAGGGATTGCCAAAGACCGCCATGACAGAATCTCCAATAAACTTATCTAACATCCCTCCTTCGTTTTGAATGCAATCAACCATTAAGGAAAAATATTCATTTAAAAGTTTCACTGTTTCTTCCGCCCCCAGTGATTCGGAGAGCGTGGTAAAATTGCGAATATCAGAAAATAGGACGGTAGCAAGCGTACTAGTTCCCCCTAAAGAATAATCACTGGACTGCAATAATTTTTCGGTTAAGTCGGGACTCATATAGCGCGACATCGTTGATTTCATGCGTTTTTCTGAACTAATGTCTTCAATCATAACCATGGTACCCAAGCGTTCATTATTGGCATTGATTAAGGGAACAATGGTAATGTTGGCGGTAATTTTTACACTCATTAACTCCAGTTCAACATCCATCATCACCTCCTGTCTTACTTGGGATGATTCATGATTGATGGTGGTAATTTTTTCGACCAAATTATTAGGGTCCTCGTTAAATAAGATGGAAATATCTTTTAACATGAGGGGGTTGAGGGAGGTGAGATTCAACATTTTCATCCCGGCACGATTACAGGTGACAATTTGATTGTTGGTATTAAGGGTTAACACCGTATTCGTCATACTTTCAAGAATACTTTCATTATAATTCTTGATGCTTTGTACCTCATCAAAGAGTTTGGCATTCTCAATAGAAATAGATATTTGCGAGTTAATCGCTAACAGCTGTGACTCATCATCGGAATTAAACTCCCCGCGTCGTTTATTCAAAACTTGGGTGACGCCAATGACTTTGCCATTCTTATTTTTTACCGGTGCGGATAAAATAGAGCGCGTAAAAAAACCGGTTTGACGGTCAACGGAAGGGTTAAAACGCAAGTCAGCATAAGCATGGGGAATATTAATTACCTCTCCACTGGTAAAGGTGGATCCGGCAATCCCTAAATGGTTTGGGAATCGTATTTGTTTTTTGGCCAAACCAATACCAGCTTCAGTAAATAATTCATTCGTTTTTTCATCATTGATAAATAAAGTGGAACGTTCCGCATCTAAGGCTTTGGTGACCGTGTCGATGATTTTTTCTAATAATAACGACAAATTAATTTCCGAGGAAACATTGGATATTGTTTCCAAAAAATGTAAGTCTTTCTGATGGCACAATTCGATTTGCTCAATGGTTAACTGATTTTGAATCGCCATCGCCGCATGTTCAGTCAGGGTTTGCACAAATTTGACGTCAGAGTCGGAAAAATCACCGTCGATTTTATTGAGCATTTGTGTAACGCCAATGAGTTCATTATTGGCATTTCTCAAGGGTACACAAAGAATACTGCGGGTTTGAAACCCGGTAATTTTATCTACTTGTTTGTTATGGCGTTCATCCTCATCAACATCAGTTAAAAAAACGGCTTCGTTATTAGTAAACGTCCAACCGGCAAGACCACTGTCGTTGAGAATTCTAATTTCGAAATGCAGATCACCTTGTGCAATAAAAGAGTACAGCTCATTGGTTTTTTGATCATTCAAAAAGATAGTGCCACGTTCACAGCCGATTACATCGACTGTGACATCAATTAGCTTTTTGGTGATTTCTTTCAAATTAGACGTGGCTGCCAAATCACGATAGATCTGTGACAGCAACATGTAAAATTTTTTTGAATTCATATTCTTATAACGTACAACATCGCGCATTTTAATTTCTCAAAAAGTATTTTTCTGATTCTTAAAATGACTCCAGAACTAAAACCTATTTAGTTTGGCCGTCAATGACATTTACCTTTTCTAATACACTTCTCAATTCCCTTATCGTCTCTTGGAGTTGGTAAATCTCATTATTCTTATCTTTTTTTAATTCCTCGATATTCTTTAAATGACGGTGTTTGATATTTTCCAACTCATTTCTTAATTCAACGATTGAGGTCTGGAGCTGGATAATAATTTGGTTATAATCCGAACGCTCTTTCTCAATTCTCCGCTGCATCTTCATATGATTTGCTTCTAATTTCACTCGTAATTGAATGATAATGTCCTTTAGTTGCCTGTTTTCATTTTCCTCTGCTAATGCTGCCATACGACGAGTTCCTCACAGCTTCACCATTGGTTTGCACTAGTGAACAAGGTTTATTTAAGAGCACTTATCTTTATGCGTTGTTATAGTGCGGATAGTTAAATTATAGCTCATTTTTGGCAGGGCATGCGGGGCTTAAAGTCACTATACAGGATTTGAAAAAAACACGTAACTAACACACCTCCCCGACCAAATCTAACGTAGCCTGGTTGCTTGCAACCGGTAACCATGAGCGCAGCGAATCCATGGGACTAAGAGAAATCGTACTACTAAGTAAACAGCAGCTGCTTTGACACTCAATACACCATTTTGAACCATTTGAATAAACAGAAATATTCATATACCATACCCAAAGCAAGTACCCCATAAAGGATTATCATCATGCGCTTAAACGGCAAAGCTTTATTCTATACCTTAATAATTCAAATTATTATTTCTGCGCTCTTTTTTCTTGGCTTCTTGCTTGACCCACTACTCGGCGTATGGATTTGCTTCCTATCCTTCGGCGGCTGTGCTTCATTCTTGCTCTATCAATGCCTCAATACGAAATGCCAGAGGAAGGGAATATAATCCCGAGCTAAGGATTTGCATGCACTAATTAAAAAAGATGCAAATTATCCCTAACTCACACATTTTGATATTAAATAGTATTGATTTTACATAAATAAGTTAGTAAAAAATAACATTTTTTGTTGACCTCGTAGCCCCAATTGATTAGGATAAACTTGGCTTGGAAGATGCCATGGAAATTACGGAATTAAATCATGAAGAAAATATACAAGAACCAACTTATGGAATGTACATTATCGCTAGTTAGCCAACATCGCACCTTTTTTCTCATCATCCTATTTTTCCTCTACTTCATGTGTGACACATGAGTTTTAAACCAAAAAATCATTAATTCACATCAGCGTTTGCTGTTGATGTGCCCGGTTATTTTTGTTTAAAGGATTTGGTGGTGAAAAAATTAGTTTTGTTTGGTTGTATGTTGTTGTGGAGTGTTTGCTGGGGTAGCGAATGCCGTCATCGCCAAAACGTCGCTCTTTATTTTAAGGAAAGCGGTACCAATAGTATTGAGCTTACGGCCTATAAGGGAGAGGTAAAAACTATCCCTATGACTATGGCATACAGTTATTTGCATGGTTCAAAATACTGGGGTTTCATTCCCTCTCCTGTAGATGTTCGCGTTGAAAGTCTGGGAGCTCCATGCCCAACTCTTCCATATGACCTAGGTTGTAAACCCTACCTTAATGCTATTTGTAACATGAATGTAATTCTTGACACCAACGCTTTGAAGATTGGGCAAAAATATTCGGCTAAGTTTGTTTTTGTCACGTATCATCGAGATCAACCTCGTTCTTATCCGATGGAATCTATAGTTACTATTATTCCCCGCCCTTTATCGATGCAAGTTATTCCACCGCAAAAAGCTACTATGGGCATTGAGTTTACATATCCGTTAAGGAATGTTGTAAACAATTATTTTGAAAATGCTCCTGTTTCTCTACTTATGAGTGACGCTGATAAACAAAAATTAAATAATTACGGGTTTTCTTTTGATCCTCTGGATTTTTCTTTCAAAGGAACTCCGAAAAAAGTCGGGAGTATTAAATTTCAGGTAGGGGCTACTAAAGGACAAAGGTCTACATCCCGAGTCGATATGACCATTAATGTGGAATACAAAACACAAGATAAACCCCGCTTTAAAGCTAATGTCCCTATCCCCGGAGCCACGCTTAATAAAACATACCAACTCAATTTAATGACCTTGCTCGAGAATACCCCTGGGTTTAATGTCACCAATCAAATAACGTTTAAAATTGATGACAATTCAAAAGTTAAGTCAAATTTGTTGCTGAGTGCTGAAAATAATTTGGTACTTGAAGGAAAGCCAAATCCGGCCTTGGCTGGCGATATGGCAATCCTAACCGTCACGGCTACCTCTAATACTGGGGGTGATTCAGAAAATCCATATGAACTGAGAATACCGGTAGCCTACGATAGCAGTAAAACACCAAGCATCGAGCTGTTTGAATTAGAGCAATCAGTTGAGGAGCAATTTTCCGTTGATTTATCACAATATCTTAAGAATCCTGCTCAAGACTCCTCTCTTGCAGTAATGATTGATCAAATTGAGCCCGAACCTGAAAAAATTGATATTGCAAAAGCATTTAGAATACAAATTTCTCCACAAAATCCAAAAATATTAGAGGGATATATTCCTGAAAGTGCCGTGGGCAAAAAATATTATATTACCTTGCATGCCAATACGCATACCGGAGGAGATTCTGCACAAATAAGAGTTCCTTTGCAAGTAAGTATTGACGAAACTCTTACTCCTCGATTTAGGCAGGATAATCCCCAACTACCGTTACTTATCCCAGGACAGCCTTTTGCCCATGATTTTGTAGCCAATCGTGATGTATGGCCTGAATATGAAAATATGCCTTATGAAATCCGTTTTGTTGAGGGATATAGCCCACCACCATGGTTAAAGTTGAAAAATAATAAACTTTTTTCAGAGGCCAATGTGCCAATGGCAACGAAAGATATTGAGGTTACTTTAGTTATTAAAAATATTCCCGGGGGCGCCTCACATCCAATAACCCTGTTTTTAAGCGTACCTTGATAGAAATGGAATGATGTGCAAGTTCGCGGTGCGATTACCCAACTTGAGATGTATAAAAAAGAAAAATTACTCGTAGGATGTATCATGACACAAACAATTACTGGCACTGGTTTAGGAATTTATGGCTCATCTATTGGTATGGGAGGGCATGCAACGCATGGGAGTTCCTCCTTAGGCCAAGGTGGTGAGTCAGCCTATGTTAATGCTGCTAATGGAAACTTAATCTTACGACATTCCGATGGTTTTCTCGCAGATATTGGTTTTGGCTTTGATTTATTTCAAACCTACAACTCTTTAGGCGAGCGGGGTGGCTCCTGGTGTTTTAACGTGCAATCGCGGATTGAATTACATGGTGAGGCAAACCAGGAGGGCTCTTATGTTATTCGCATTGGAGAAGATGGGCATCGGGCACGTTTTAACTGGAATACTACCCGTCAACAATATGTACCTGAAGAAGGTGGTACCGCTAATTTGCGTTTTACCACCAACGGATGGATTTATAAGGATGGTAGTGGCAAAACAAGCTATGAATATGATCGCAATGGGCAGCTAATGCAAATTAGCGATCAGGATAATCATCACCTTAAATTTAACTATGTGGATGGGCATTTGAGCTCGATTGTCAGTACTAGTGAACGGCAGAAAGTTACCTGGACTTTTAACCGTGGTTTACTTACCGACATTACAACGTCTAGCGATAAGCAACAAGTGCATCACATCCATTACGACTATGATGAGCACCAGCGCTTACATAAAGTCAGCCGTGATTTAGGCGATGGGAAAAGCTATTGGATAACCTATGATTATGTAGGCGACTCCAACCGCATTAGTACGGTCAAACAGTCTGATGGTACCCGCTTAAGCATTGACTATGATGCTCAAGGACGCGTGCAGAAGTTAATCGACGGGGAAGGGTGCTGTACCACGTATACATATGCATCAGGACATACTACCTTAACCAATAGTCTTGGGGAGTCTTGGACCTATTTTTACGATGAGCGTGATCGCTTGATTGCAGTAGAAGGTCCAGAAAATTATCGCATTAGTTACCGTTATGAGGGAAATCACTTAATCAGCGTTACTCAAGGTACGCAAGTATGGCATTATCGTTATAATGAGGCTGGTGATTGCATCTACATTCAGGAACCTAATGGACACATAACCCAACGTAGTTTTGATGCAGAACATCATTTGCTTTTAGAAACTACCTATCAAGCCTTTGACGGCAATCATCATCCCATTAAGCCGAAAACCACGCGTTATACCTATGATGCTCAAGGGCATTTACGTTTTATTATTGCTGCGGATGGCACCGTTACCGAGTATCGTTATAATCTACAGGGGCAATTGACCAGTAGCCGCTGTTATCTAAAGGTTGCTTATAATTTAAGTTCCTTAGCAGAAGATAGTTGCCTCAATCAGGAGCAAATGGAGAAATGGAGTGCTCAGCAAAATCCGCAACAAATTAGTTTAGTGGAATACAGCTATGATTGGCGTGGTCAATTAAGCGAAGAGACTCATTATTCGCATGTAACCGCGGAAGGACTCGGCATTTTGGATGCACAAGCCACGCGCAGTCATACGGTGTATGATGCCGCTGGGCGTTTGTGTGAGAAAAGTACCCCTACAGCAAATGGCTGGAGTACCACCTATTATTTCTATGATGATATGGGCCGCTTAATTCAAACCATAGATAATCAGGGACACACGCAAAATATTAGCTATGATGATGCTCATCAACAAATCATCCAAACCGATGCCAATGGCTTACAAACAATAAAAATATATGACCGGAGCGGTTTGTTAATTGCAACTCATTGTTTGGATGCACACCATGATTTTGGCACCACTTCGTATCAATATGATGAGGCTGGCCGCTTGATTGCTGAAACTGGCGTAGATGGTTTAAACATTTTTTATTTTTATGATGCCCAAGGTCGCCTAAATGCCAAGGTAAATAAACAAGGTCAACTAACAAGGTACTCCTATAATGAGGAAGGCTTGTTAGTGCAAACTCATCAATATAGCCAACGAATAAGTACTGAAGGTTGGTTGGAGCATTATCCTGCGTTTGCATCAATTATTCCTGTGAGCACAAAAAAAGACAGTATCAGTCAAATAATTTATGATGAATATCAACGCGTTGCTTACAGCATCGATGCGACTGGAGCCGTGATTGGTTACACCTATAATGCTGAAGGGAAAATAGTCAGTAAAACGGCTTATGCACAACGCCTGGCGGACTATCAACCTGAAACATTATTGACTAAAACTTCTTTAAAGCTAAACTCCAGCACGAACGATCGCAGCATTCATTATTATTACGATCTAAATGGTAATGTTGTGGCTGAGCTTAATGCTGAAGGCTATGTTAGTGAATACCGCTATGATCGCCAAGGGCATGTGATTGAAACCATTCGTTATAGTCAAGCAATCACCAACGCATTGAGCGGGGATTGGCAACTCGATAAGCCCAGTGCGCAAAGCGCTGATATTCATACCTACACCTTTTATGATGCGCAAGGGCAAAAAATTGCTAGCGTTGATGGTGAGCGCTATCTGACCGAATACCGTTATGATGCTAATGGCCAATTAATAGAACGTATTGCCTATGCCACCGCAATTGCCGCTGAATTTGAACTTGGCAGTGAATCTTTGGAAACCATCCGCCCACCGCAGCATGGGAACGATCATCATAGTTATTACACCTATGATGATTTGGGGCAATTGAGTGAAGAGAAATCCCCTAATGGCTTAACTACCACCTACACCTATAATGAGATGGGGCTGCTTATTAGTAAAAGCCGGATGGATGCAAGAACCCGTGCTATCAGAGAACAACAATATCGGTATGATGCTTTAGGGCGTATTATTCAGGAATTGGACGAATTAGGTTGTGCTAAACTCAAGCAGCAATCCTTAACCGATAAGGCTATTAAGCAGATTTGGCAAGAGCATAGTATTCATTATGCTTATGATAATGCCGGTCTACTGCGTTCCAAGACCGATGCACTGCAACGCACGAGCCGCTATTTTTATAATGAATATGGCCAATTGCAATTTACCGTCAATGCGCAAGGAGGTATCGTAGAAACTCGTTATAATGCTTTGAATCAAATCGAATCCACTTGTAAATACAGTGCGCCACTATCATTAAAGAGTTTGAAAACCGTAACGCTTAAAGACATTCAGGCTTATTTAGAACAGGTAAAAGATGAGCATTTTGATGAAACCAGCTGGTATGAATATAACTCCATCGGTCAGGTCGTCGCGCAACATAAGGGAGCCAAAGGAGTAGTCACTTCCAAATATAATGCTTTTGGTGAATTAGAACAGAGCATTGAATTTATTGATGCGACTCATAGTAAGAGTACACAATATAGTTATGACCGACGCGGTTTATTGTCGCAGCGAACTGACGATTTTGGCGGTTTAAATCGGGCGGTAAAAATGCACTACGATGCCTTTGGTCTTATGGATAAATATACTGATGGGCGGGGAAAGACTACACGTTATGGATGGAATAAACGTGGAGAGCAAATTAAGATTACGAATCCCCAAAATAAATTTAAAAAAACAGGATATGATGCATTTGGTCGCGTTATTAGTGAGTCGGATAATTTGCAAAGAGAAATCAGGCATTATACCTATGACGATCAAAATAATAAATTAACCCTGAAAGACCCTCAACGAAACTCAGAAATTATTACTGAATATAATGCTTTTGGTGACAAGTTAAGTTTGATCGATGGCAATAAAAATACCACCACCTTTAGTTATGATGAACGGGGTTTGCTCATCCGTGTAGATGCCCCGGAAAATGCTACTAAAGCCTATCATTATGATGCCGCCGGGCAATTACAGTGGCAAGAGGATTCCGGCGGCCATAAAATAGCCTACACCTATGATGCCCAAGGCCATGTCCTTACCAAAACGCTCGATCCAGATGGGCTGAATCTTGTTACCTCCTATGCCTATGACGCTATTGGTCGACAAATACAAATCAGCGAAAATAAACGAGTAACTCAGTTTACTTATAATGATCAGGGATTATTAGTTAAATCCTGTGTTGACCCTAAAGGATTAAATCTCATCACTGAGTACAGCTACGATGCGCGAGGCCTGTTGTTGCGCAAAACGGAAGTGAATCGGAATGGACATGACAAAGTAACAGCGTACACCTGGGATAATTTAGACCGCTGCACGGCAAGCATTCAAGATCCTGATAATTTAAATCTCGCCACATACTACCAATATGACGAAAATGATAATCTGATTTGCCAAACCGATGCACGCGGCAATAGCACGCATTACGTTTATGATGTGAATAATCAATGCCGTTACCAAATTAATGCACGAGGGGTTGTTACCGAGCACATTTACAATGCCAATGGTTGTGAAGCACAAACCATCATTTATGCAAAACCGATAACATTAGGGGGAAATTATTCCGAGTCCAGCTTAAGTACCCTGTTGGCCAAGGATGCTAAAGATCAATACACCTTTCGCGAATGGGATGCAGCTGGGCGGTTGGAAAAATTATTTGATGCTTTAGGTTATGCTACGTTATATAAGTATGATAGCAATGACAATATTGTTAGCATAACTAAAAGTGCGGTAGCGGTTTCTCTCGAGGATTTAAAAGCAGGAAAACCGATTGAGCTAGAGCGAACCAGGGTGCGCCATGAGTATTTTGCCTACGATGGTTTAAATCAGTTATGTTTTCAATATAACACTGGCTCAGTGACGGAATCACGTTATGATGCGCATGGTCAGGTTATCGAACGTATTCAATATGCAACCCCTCTTTCTATCAGTAAAAAAGCCGAAATCAACCTGGAATACTTCCAGAAAAATTGCACCAGCAATAGCCAAAATAAAATAACCCGCTACGCCTATGACCAAGCCGGTCGCATGACGGTCGAACTCAGCCCGCAAGGTATTGCCAAATCTTATACTTACAACGAGTTAAACCAAGTCATTTCCTGCACGCGCTACGCCACTTTAATTACGGGCGATAATGCTACCAGCCTGGCTTTAGACTCCTTGGTGCTCAGTAATCAAGACCGCACTAATTATTTTGTTTATGACACGGCAGGACGTGAACGCTATCGCATCAGCGCCGAGGGCCAAGTAGTGGAGCGTCGCTATGATGACGTGGGTAATGTTATCTCTCAGATTACCCACGGCCAACGAGCCTCTACTAAAGAGAACACACTAGCCCGCTTAGATGAGCTTCTGGCTGAAGACAGCAACGCACGTAGTAGTAAATACAGCTATGATGCGCTGGGCCGCCTGGAAAAAGATGTCAATGCCAAGAACCTGGAAACCAGTTACCAATACGATAGCAATGGCAATGTATCGCAAAAAATAGAAGCGAATAAAGCAGTTTGGACTTATCGTTACGACGAACTAAATCGATTAACCGAAACGCGCTCCCCTAAAGTAGCGATCATGAACGAAGCAACGCCACGCTCAATCAGTACCAAAAAAGAATATGACAGTTTTGGTAATGTGATTAGTGAAACACGCGATGCTGAAGGTATTGCCCAAAAACGTTGCTTTGAATACGATGCAATGAACCGTCTCACCAAAACGACTTATCCTGGCATAAAAGTAAATAATGCCAGCGAGGCGAGATCTGCTCAGCGTCAGGAAATTAGTAAAGATTTAAGCGAGCTTTCGACCTACAATGCTTTTGGCGAAGTAATTGCCCGCAGCGACCGTGCTGGCCGCTGGCAGCATTTTGCTTATGATATGCAAGGCCAGCTCGTTTATCAGGTAGACACTCGGGGGGCCTTAACTCAATATGATTATGATGCGTTTGGCCGAGTAACTAAAAAAATTCGCTATGATAAAGAGCTTGCGGTGTTGGATGAATACAGCACCGAGAAAATTTCCCGGGCTTGTATTAAAGGCAATGCCGATCGCACCGAGTCTTATGACTATGATTTAGATGATCGCCTCATTGAAACCAGGCGCGATGCCGTGCTTACCTATAATCCGCGGGATAAAACGTACAGTAAAGTACAACCAAGTATTCGCAACGAATACAATGCCTTTGGTGAGATAGTCAAAACAATCAAGCGACTTGACTCCAGCCGCAATGCAATCACTCTAATGTATTATAATCAGGATGGCCAGCAAACCGCACAAATCGATGCAGAGGGATACCTCACAACGTATGAACTTAATGCCTTCGGCGAAGTAGAATGCTGTACCGAATTTGCCTCGCGTACGCAAAAAGCCAATGTCAATGGATATTCTCTACCAGCAAGTCATTCCAAAGATCGCACCGTAACCTTTACCTATGATGCTTTAGGACAAGTAACTTCTAAGATCCTAAAAAATGTAGAATTTTCCCGTTTAGTTAAGGGTAAGTTAGAAACGATACGCCAAGATATCCCCACCTATTACCGTTATGACGCGATGGGGCATTTAGTGGAAACCACAGATGCGAAAAACAATACTGCTTATTGCTATTACGATGCTTTAGGTCAGTTAACGGCGAAAATCGGCCCCGGTCAAAAAATTCGTAGCGCGACGACGTATTCCTATGATGCCTTAGGCAATTTGCTTCAAACCCATAAATGGGCGAATGGAGCGGAATTGACTGAGAATAAGGGCTTCGTAGTAAAAGGTATCTCTGCTGCCGACCAGGTAAGTTCTGCGACATTTGATGCCTTTGGTCAGGTGATTAGCGAAACGAATGCCATGAACCATACCGTAAACTACAGCTATGATGAAGTGGGCAATTTAGTACGCAGTTTCCAAACAGTGGGGCGGGTTGATGGTTCAAAACAGATTCGCGACATACGTTATGAGTATGACAGCGAGCATAATTTGGTAAAAACCAGAAGTTATAAAGAAAATAACCAACAGCATATAGAGGAGGCACGCTATAATATTTTTGGTGAAATGACAGAAAAAGGGATGGAAGGTAAGTCCCACATCCATATTGATTATGATCTTTTAGGCCATGCTTGGCGTTCCAATGTACAAGGCTATTATCAAATTTTCCTTTATGATGCCACCGACGAAGTAACGCAGATTGTCACCTCGGCCAATGGTTTTCATCCGGAGGGTGGTGAGCGTGGAGTTGATTTAGGTGGAGAATATTTTAGCAAGTGCATGGATTTTAATGATGGCAATTTGCACCAACGGCTACAACGGCAAAATGCCACCTACGATGCCCTTGGCCACCTACTCTCGCAAGTCCGAGAGTACACGGTCGATGTCCTCGATAAAGATGGACTACGTAAGGTCGTCGAGTCAGGGCAAACGCAAAGCATAGACCGGTGGGGGAATGTGCTTTCCCATACCAATGCTTTGGGATACACCACCCATTATGAATACAATCTGTTTAATCAAGTGACCAGGCAAGAGCTGCCCGAAGTTTCCTTCATGAATGAGCAGGGCGTAAGAAGCCGTATTAAGCCGGTGAATCAATTTGCTTACGATGAATTAGGACAAGTAATTGCGGCAATTGATGCCAAAAACCATCGCACTACCCGGGCTTATGATGCTGAAGGGCATGTGATTCAGGAAACCGATGCCAAAGGAATTTCACGAAGCAAAAAGTACAATCTCTTAGGGCAATTAAGTTCCACCGAGAATGAATTACATGGCATCACGGAATACACCTACGATCATGAAAACCGCCTCACCCAGGTGCGCACCTATAACAGCCAAAAGGAGCTTAACAAACAAAAATATACCTATGATGAAGTGGGACAATTACTTGTTCAGGAAAATGGAGCGAATGAGAAAACAACATTTACTTATGATACCTTAGGCAATCAGATAAGAAAAACGAGCGCTCGCGGATTCGCTACCGCCTATGAATATGACGACTATGGGCATAAAATCAAAGAGGTTGATGCGAGCCAAAAACAACAAACCTGGACGTATGATGCCTATGGCCATTTACTGCGGCATACCGATTTAGGCAATCACACCACGACTTATGAATACAACGTCAATGGCTTGCTACTCCATGAGTCCTCTACGAGTGGTAAAAATATTTATCGCCAATACCAAGGCGATGGGCAATTAATTACTTACGAAGATAGAGCCAGTAAGGAAACCGTCCGCTACAGCTACGACCTGGAAGGTCAAATGCGCAGCAAGCTATCCAGCCGTTCGCAAAATATCAAAGACAGTTGGCTCTATGAAACCGACTTTTACACTTACGATGAGCTAGGACGTTTAAGCTCGGTACGCCGCCATAATCCGGATGACCTACCTAATGCCGATAAGTCTTTGCTGTGGGTCGATTACGACTATGATGAAGTAGGCAATATCCGCCACACCGCAGTACAAGCCAAAGCAAGCGGCACTCGCTCAGGTACGGCAAGTGAAGCTTATTATCTCTACGATGAAAACAATCGCATGACCCTAAATAAAGGCGAGTTACAAAATGGGCAAATTGTTTTCGGCACCAAAGGTTCTCGTCTGGCTTACGATAACGCTGGCAATGTGAGCGATGCAGAAAGTTATGAGAACGGGAAATTAAAAAAATATCATTATGTCTATGATCAGGCGAATCAGCTTGTAGAGGTCTCTTTAGATGGGAAAAGGCTCCAGGCCAAAAACTATGATTTAGCTGGGCGTGTTACCGAAGAATACGCTTATGACAAGCAGGGCCATCAGTCACAAGTTACCACCCTTACTTACACAGATGGTTTATTAACCCATCAATCGATTCGAGATCAGAATAAAAAAGAGATTTCTTATGTTAATTATTCTTATGATACGGTAGATAACATTACCGATATGATAATTACCAATAATGGCGGTCCTCAGAAGAAGGATGGCTCCACAATTGCCCATAGTTACACCTACGAGCTTTGGGATAGTTACCAGCAAAAGACAGATTCAGTGGTTAGAACCGACTATCATAGTACAGGAAAAACCCGTGGAGTCAGTACGCGTAATTATGATCAAAATGGTCTCTTAAACAATGTTGAGGACGCTTATGTAGATAAAAACAACCATTCCTCTAATATTAAGTATTTATACAGCTCTATCGATGGTTTGCGCATACGCCAAGACGGTAACAGCTCCTCTACCAGCTATTTATCCATTGCGGGAAAAACCATAGGCTCTCTGCGCGTGGATGCAGACAAACAAGAGCTTGATATTTACGGGGGCTTTACGCCCACTGGAGGTCCTACTGCTCGCCATATTAAACTGAACAAAGAGCAGCGAGAGATGATGGCAGAGCTCATGTCCATGATTGGCGCAACAGAAGACTCATTTAACAAAGCACCAACGCCAGTAGAAGCCCCCCAAGATAACATTGGCACCTACACTTTAAAATCAGGCGACAGTTTGGAATCAATAGCTTTGCAAGTTTACGGAGACAGCAGCCTATGGTATCTAATCGCCGATGCCAACGGCATCAGCGACCGTAACGCGATTGCCGGAGGAGATAGCAAGCTCTACATAGGTCAACGCCTAACCATTCCCCCAGCCGCCGCAGGGCAACATCACACCCACGCTACGCATCGTATCTTAGATGCGAATAAAATGCTTGGCAACACCAGTGCGAACGCCGCAACGCCAACGCCAAAACCACCGAAACCCAAGCATGGGAATTTTTGGGGCAAGCTCCTTGTTGCGGTTGTGGCTACAGTAGCAACCGTGTTAACCGCAGGCGCACTCGCCATTGGCATGGGGGTTACGGGTTCTATATTTTCAGCAGGATTATCCGCATTAGGTGGTACCATTACAGGCACCGCGGGGGCTGCGGGTATTGGCTCTGTGCTTGGCGTAGGCCTTGCGGCAGGCTTCGTTGGCAGCATAGCCGGCCAAACTGCAGCCAATCTTATGGGCATGCAAAGTGGTGTCGATTTTGGCGGGGCCTTGATATCCGGCTTAGCCACCGCGGCTACGGCAGGCATAGGTTATGGCTTAAAAAATATAGGTACCTTTAAAAACCTTTCCAATAAGTTGAATAACTACAACTATAAATACTTTAATTCCGCTAGCGCCGTTGAAATGATGGAGCAAAACGCCGCAAGCCAGGCATTTAACACCACCATAAGACGCCATCAACACTTCGACTGGACTGAATTAGGAGTAGCCACCCTAACCGGGGGTGTAATGGGTTCAAAAGCTGGAAAAGAATTCGGGAAAAAACTCGAAACTCTGGATAACCACACTGGCATGCTGCGCGCAGAGCTACAAACCCTGACAGGAGCTGGCGCTCAATCACTCACCACAGGCACTCATTTTGATGCCCTACACGTTTTAGGGGATAATTTAGGTAGTGTGATAGGAAACGCCGTGGTGTCCGGTATGGCATCGCCTCATTATCTGGATGAGTATAATGAGACTATGAATGAATTATCTATCGATGGTTTATTAAGTGATTATCAAGAGACCAAACAAAAGCTTAATGACTATCGGGAGTCACCGCAATTGGTTGAAGAGGAGCGCAATGTTCCTGTGCACTCTTCTGAAGGGTACAATGGTGGATATTGTGCTATTCCGGTAGAGGATAATAACTATTCTGCCATCCCAGATGGTTTTTATGATAAAGCTCAGCAAACCCAGCTTAGCGAAGCGGCTGGAAAAATTTGGGAAAATTATGGTGATGAAATTCTAAGATACGGTCCAAAAGCGTTAGGAATTTGGGGTTCAGGCTCACCTGCGTCGGAGACAGGGACATCACTAACCACGTCTGATTATTTAAAAATAGCAGGCTCTATTGCTTTGGATTTTATTCCTATTGTGGGACAATTAAAAGCTGCAGAGCAGATGTGGTTTGGTAAGGATCCACTTACAGGGTGGGAGATTAATCGAGGTGAGGCAGCTTTTGGATTAGTGCCTGGAGGAAAATTAATATCCACATTAAAAGCGCTAGGGAAGGCTGGTTCAAAAACGATTGCCGTTGAGAAATTACTACAAACGGTTCCTAATAAGTCGTCACCTTCAGTGGCGGCAAAAGGTTTTCAAGGTAGTAGAGATTATCCCGGGATTGATAAATATAGAGATATTACTCTTAAAAAGGGAACTATAGTTTATGCCGGAGAACCTGGAGTAACGGGCTTCTTCACAACGTCAAGTGCTATACACCGCTCAAAATTAGATGCAACGGCATTGTTTGAAGGCTTGCAGGTTTCACCAAGAAATGGATTATATCGGCCAGGCGTAACGGCATTTGAAATTATTGAGGATACACCAGCAGCTTTCGGAATCACTCGCGCAAATCCAAAATATGGGGTTGGTGGATTACCCCAATTATATATTCCTAATTATGCCAATATTACAAAACCCGTTATAAGCTACCCGTTGAATAACCGTTTTATGAGAGGAAAATAACATGAAAACTATAATTTCATCATTACCACATAATGGTGCTAAGCCATACACTCATCTTGAGCCTATTGTTGAGCTATTACTGGCCTCAGGAAATGAATTATCTGATCCTTTGCCTAGTTTTCCTTTACAAGACAAAGGATTTTATATGGATCGAGATGGTTGGAAATGTGATTTTAAAATGCCAATTGATTTTAAGTTAGTTACTTCAAATTTTGAAATTCCACCATCGATTATAATTTCGGAAAAAAATAATTCGATTTTTTGCCAGAAAACTTGGGTGGAAATTAGAGGGAGTATCACGTAGCATAAAGCCCCAAATGAACTCACATCCGAGGGGAAAGGCTTGCTTTTTCCGGTTAATTTGCTAGGAAACTTGGCTTTGATGTGAGAACCACCCCAGCTTATAGCCCTGAAAGTAATGGAATGGCTGAGGCATTCGTCAAAACGTTTAAGAGTGGAGTTGCCCCTATAAAACCGAACCGCTTAGCCAGCCAAAGCACTATTGATAAATTGTCTTGGCGCCCTCATATTTAACCCTTTATGGGGCGCATGTTCATTGTAGTCATTGAACCAATCGGGTAACTGCCTCATGAGCGTGAGCGCATCAAATGGATCCTAAATGCGACATAGTCTCTCCGCCCTTAATCGATTTATGATTGAATTCGAAGAGCGGTTGACTGAGTTTGTTTAACACATGACAGTTACACAGAATAATTTACAGGCTCAGTTCGTTAATATATAGAAGAGATGAACAAGTTCGGTTGATTTTGTTTCGGGCAATTTATCGGTTCCCCGCCATACTCGATGAAGCTTTTTAGGATCGATATTAAGTATTTTGGCAAGATCCTCTATGAGACAATTTTTTCTAATCATTATAGTATTTATTAATACCTGCTGTATTAGCTTCTGTTTTTTGAGGCTAAAGAATATCCTAGTATTTTTATTAAGCTCAAAACTATTAAGTTTATTTTTTATTGTATCCACAACTCCCTCTCTTACATCTATTTAGTACCTGTTTTCATTTTTTTTAGGCAATATAAAATAATTAAAATGCGCTAAATTTACATTTCCTTCTGTATCTTTGAGCCTAATAAAGGCAATAGGCTTAGGAATACAAGAGTGTGAAACATGATTACGCGTTTCTTATTTAATTAAGACCTCTGCAATAATCATGTATATTTTCCCTGGGCCATTTTTAGTTTGGGATATTTAGGATACACTTTAGAGTGTAGAGTTGATTATTACACTCTAAAGTGTAATAATCAACAAAATTAATATGAGATTTTGAATATTTGCTGATTGCTTATGAATTATTTTGGAATAAATCTAAAAAAACTTTTAAAAAAAGAAGGTATTAGTGAGAACGAGCTATCGAAACGAATAGGTATTCCTCAGCAAATGATTAATAGAATAATCACAGGAATAAATCAAAATCCAAAATTATCAACAATAACTCCAATTGCTAATTATTTCAAAATTTCATTACATGAATTAATTTCTAACGCTGAATTAGATACTAATGATACCCATTCTCTGAATACACAAAGGAAAATACCTTATATTGAATTTAAGGATATAGAAGTTTATGGAATAAGTGAGGCTCTTACAAAAAGTAAAAAATTTATTGCTGCTGACTTAGATTATAATAAGAATTATTTTGCGACGAGCATGAATGACGACTCCATGGAGCCTAAGTTTTCTAAAAATACTATTCTTGTATTTGAAAAAGAAAAAGAACCTTTTAATGGGGATTTTTGTTTGTTAAAAGATGAAGGGAATCATTATGTGTTTCGCCAAATTATGATAAATTCATCGAACAAGAAATTTATAAAATGTTTAAATCCAACTAGTGATTTATATACGGTAATTCCATTACCAATTAATATTTATGTGTTAGCAACATTGCTGGAGTCGCGCACTTTTTTTAATATTTAATTTAAGAAAGGTACTAATGGGGTCTCTGTTATTTTTTTTTCATTCCTTTTTAATACATAAGCAATAAATGTTGCGGGCCAAACGGCTATAAAGCCGTACGCAATTTTAAATAAAAGCGCATTAACCATGACGGTTAAAATTTTCATTGTGGGCATCATTCCTATAAATGTAATGAAACCCGCGATAAATGTTGCGAATCCTTCACTAATTGAGGATGCCAAAAGACTTCTAGCCCAAAAATATTTTCCTTTTAATTTATATTTCCATTTTGTGAATAAATACGCATTTAAGAATGCACTTAACAAATATCCGATAACCCCGGCATTTGTAAATCTTAATACATGGCCAATTACCTTGTTAAATTCTTCATACAAATTCCAATAACTTGGGGAAGGAAAAAAATTAATTAACGTTATAAGGAAGGCAAAAATATAACCAGTGATAATCGATTCCCATATTAGTTTCTTGGTATAATTTTGACCATACAATTCTGCATAAATATTGCCAAGAAAAAAGGTAAAGGTATAAATAAGTGTTGAGCCTGGTTCTACGATTCCCCATATGTCAACTAACTTGTATGCCATCACTGTTGCAGACATCAGAAATGTTACATAGATCATAGAAAGAATACGCATATATTTAAAATAATCTTGTGTTTTATTGAGTAGTACATTTTGATGATTTTCTTTTTCCATAAGATTCATAACATTCCTATTTTTTCTATGTCTAAAAACGTTTGTTCTTGCACTGCAGTAGAAATAACGGTAATCATATCTTTTTTACTTAGACTCACTAGAGAATCATAATCTTGGTATAGTTTTTTTGCACTGATATTAAGTGAGGCATTGGTTTGCGTGTTTTTTATGCTAAATATTGTTTCCCCCTGATTTAAGTATTGTTTTTCTATTATTAAAGAATATTCTTGTTTAATATATTTTTGAAATGATAGGTATGTAATGGCTCGTACATCATATGGAGAAAACTCAGATAATAGTTCATCATCATAAAGTATTTCTTCGGGTGTAAGTTTCAAAATTTGTTTTTTAATTCCAAATATAATTACATGTAATTCAATTTTATTACTTCGTGAGACAACATCAAGTAGGCTGTATCTATACTTACTTTTTTCCAGCCTATACTTTTTGAGTATTCTTCTTAATTTTTGGGCGTACAGACTGATATTCTTTGAAATCCTTTCTACCATAAGATTAATATTCCTCAAATATTTGTTGTAGGCGACTAATCTCATTAGTCTTATGTAAAGCGATAGATAGCAGAAGGCTTGATTTATGGGGTGATAAGCCTTTTGCTACAATGAAGCCATATTTTTCATCATAGGCCTGATCAATACTTGTATAGCTAAATCCAAAACGTGCGCATCTTACAATAGGAATATTTAATTGCACCGCTTTTGCTAGTGTTTGCGATATATTCGTCGGTTGATAGCCTTTACCAAATCCAGCGCTGACTATGCCGGATACTCCTGATGTAATAGAAGCCTTAATCAATGAGTCATCCATACCTAAATGAGCATAAATAATTGAGACTTTTGGTAAATTGCTTAGCCCTAATATGGAAAATTCACTTTGATAGGTATGTTTGTACATTGGAATTGATTTCAAAATAAATTTGCCACCAATGACGTGTCCTATCACTCCTATTCCTTCATGTGCAAAATTACTATTTAATCCTGGTGTATTTTTTACAGCATCTCGAGCAGTAATTACATGGTCATTAAATGTTACTAAAACACCTAATTTCATTGCTTTGTCGGAACTAGCTATATTGATGGCATTATATAAATTTCTCTTTCCATCAAAGGCAAGATTATTTTGTGGATAATGGGCACCGGTAAAAATAATCGGCTTTGTTGATTTTACTACTAGCCCAATAAAATAAGCTATATCCTCTAAAGCGTTTGTGCCAGTTGTTATTATAATGCCATCAAAATCACTTGAATCAAGAAGGGATTGGAGCTTTTGGGCTAACTTTATGAGCCCCTCAATAGTCATTTCATGACTGATTCTTTGTTCGAACTGTCCTACTATGATTTTAATATGAGCGTCTAATTTAAGTTCTTGAATAAAAGAAGAAATAGAGCTGTTCGGCCCTTTATAAAATTCTGATGTAGAATCTTCACTAATACTGCTAATAGTTCCACCTAATTCAATTATTCCAATAACTTTTTGAGCACTATTCACTTAATAAAGTCCTAATTTTTGAACGCATCATGGATATAATTTATATGGTACATTGGCTCTTCTATAAGTAATAAATTTATCAAATTTGAGCGCACTGTGATTAATAAAGATCCGTTAATTATTTCTTTCGGAGTTGGATTATATGGTAAATTTATCTAATCCTTTCCTTTACCAAAGATGGACTCCAGCTAATTTTTTTCCATATAGTTTTTGAAGGTGGGGATTATATATGGGCGTTACATAATTTCAACTAAAAAATCATGGCGCTTAATCTGATAATAGAAACTATAGTGGCTCTAGATATGTGTAATAGTAAAAAAATAACAAGATCTTTGGGAAAAATGATAAGGCTTTATTGGAGTTTAAGTGGATTATTTTTAACTACCATATTGCATGGAAATTCATTGAAACCGTGTCAATTTGTAGGGTTTGATAAAATTGTAGAATATGCTATTCCTGAAAGCATATCAGAGGACCCGGACTTATTAGATAATGATATATATGAAAAAATTAAAATATTGAAAAAGTGTATTAGTTCTTACGAAACATGTATTGTTGAAGCTCAGCCGAAAAGCATAAATTGGCTGAACAAGAAGTTAATAAAACCAATTAATAATAAATTTGATCCTTTAAAACGCCATTTAGTTTTTGGCTTACTTCAATATTTTGATGAAGAAAGAAATGTTTTTGTTTGTACCGTAGCAAATAATAGTTTTACTTTAGCTGCTCCGTGGATTGGAAAAAGTTGGGTAATTAATGATTCTAAAATAATAAATAAATATGAACTTGATGGCATTCGCTTTTCTTCGGTAATGACCCCTGAAAGTTTATATAACGCGCTTTTATTGTCTTATGCTGATTCGGTAAATAATAAATAAATTTGTAATTCGAAGTAGACCCAAGGGGTCTAATGCCTATGGGGCAAGCCTTACTTTTTTCGTTTAATTTTAGAAAATCCACTTTAAAATCAGGCGACAGCCTGGAGTCAATAGCCTTGCAGGTCTATGGGGACAGCAGCCTATGGTATCTAATCGCTGATGCCAATGGCATCAGCGACCGTAACGCGATTGCCGGAGGAGATAGCAAGCTCTACATAGGTCAACGCCTAACCATTCCCCCTGCCGCCGCAGGGCAACATCACACCCACGCAACGCATCGTATCTTAGATGCGAATAAAATGCTTGGCAACACCAGTGCGAACGCCGCAACGCCAACGCCAAAACCACCGAAACCCAAGCATGGGAATTTTTGGGGCAAGCTCCTTGTTGCGGTTGTGGCTACGGTAGCAACCGTGTTAACCGCAGGCGCGCTCGCCATTGGCATGGGGGTTACGGGTTCTATCTTTTCAGCAGGATTATCCGCATTAGGTGGCACCATTACAGGCACCGCGGGGGCTGCGGGTATTGGCTCTGTGCTTGGCGTAGGCCTTGCGGCAGGCTTCGTTGGCAGCTTAGCCGGCCAAACTGCAGCCAATCTTATGGGCATGCAAAGTGGTGTCGATTTTGGCGGGGCCTTGATATCCGGTTTAGCCACCGCGGCTACTGCAGGCATAGGTTATGGCTTAAAAAATATAGGTATCTTTAAAAACCTTTCCAATAAGTTGAATAACTACAACTATAAGTACTTTAATACCGCCAGCGCTTTTGAAATGATGGAGCAAAACGCAGCAAGCCAGGCATTTAACACCACCATAAGACGCCATCAACACTTCGACTGGACTGAATTAGGAGTAGCCACCCTAACCGGAGGCTTAATGGGTTCAGAAGCTGGAAAAGAATTCGGCAAAAAACTCGAAACTCTGGATAACCACACTGGCATGCTGCGCGCAGAGCTACAAACTCTGACAGGAGCAGGCGCTCAATCACTCACTACAGGCACTCATTTTGATGCACTACAAGTTTTAGGAGATAATTTAGGCAGTACAATTGGAAATGCCGTAGTGGGGCGTTTTGCTTGGCCTGGATTAGAGACTAGGGGCCAAGATCTCGCTAAAGAGAATATCAAAGGACTTGAGATTGATGGCCTTTTAGATGATTTTGAGCAATCCAAGCAAAATTTTAACAACCATCTTGTGAATCATATGGATGAAGGAATTAATCTTGCTATAGATATTTCTCTTACCCCTCATGATAGGGATACGTACCTTTCTGGTTCTGTGCTTTCGGGATATGTCGGCCATGTAATTTATAATGATTCTCCACTCTTTAATGGAAGTGGTTTATTTACGAATGAAGCAATGCCATTAGATTTAAAAAAAGGAGCACTGCTTCAAGGTTCTTCTCAGTTGGAAAAGAGCAAGCTTGCTCCGAAAAACTTTGGCGTTGAAGATGCAAAAAATGGATTGCGAAAAGTTTTCGATGAATATGGTTTTGAAATGTCTAAGATTGTAGAAAAAATGTATCGATATGAGACAAAGCATTTTAACTCCGGACAATATATTCTTACTGGTGCTGCAGGAATGGAGGCAGTTAAAGGTGCTAAAGCTCCTTATTATGGATGGTCTAAGGAGTTTTTCACAAAACATCCAGAATATACTCCAATTGGAACAACAGATCTTCATGATGGGATTGGTGCATCTAAAAAAGGAGGGAATGCACAAAAAAAAGGCTTAACCCCCTATATAATATTTCCATCTGTAGAGGCCGGTATGATGCATTTAGCGTATAAGATAAAAAACCAATATAATGGGGATTACGCACGCTGGCACTCTAGTATTGCTAGTAATAAGCAGGTTTATCGTAATGAATTGAAAGGCGTGCGTTGGTCTATGACAAATGAATTTCAAAAGGGGGCATAAATAGTGTTTCACTACATTAAATTACTTTGTTTTGTTGCTTTATTATTTACAAATAATTATTTATATTCTGCAGAAATCAACAAAACAGAAGAACTCTCTAAAATGAGTTGTTATGACTTAATGGTTTCTCTTGTTTTTGGTAGCTCGTATGGTGTGACTATGGAAAAGTTAGATCTGTCTTTTTCTTTTGAGCGTACTAACGATAAATATATGATGCTCACATTAGTTCAGAAAATTGAAGAAAATAGGATGGCTGTACGGGGGAATCTTGAACTTGATTTAGTAAATAAAACTCTAAATAATATAGATGGTGAAACTCCAAAACCTATTAAAATTAATACGAAATACATTCCATATATTAGCCAAACATGCACAAAAGAAAACAATGTATATGTTAATATAGGAAGACTTCCGGATATCAATGGTAATTGAAATGATAGTTTTAATATGTTGATGAAAGGCATGGTTTTAGGTATTTTTAACGAGCGCTGGTATGGAGCTTAAGACGCCATCAACACTTCGACTGGACTGAATTAGGAGTAGCCACCCTAACCGGAGGCGTAATGGGTTCAAAAGCTGGAAAAGAATTCGGCAACAAGCTCGAAACCCTAGATATACATACCGGCCTGCTGCGCGCAGAGCTACAAACCCTGGCAGGAGTAGGCGCTCAATCACTCACTACAGGCACTCATTTTGATGCACTGCAAGTTTTAGGAGATAATTTAGGTAGTGTGATAGGAAACGCTGTGGTGTCCGGTATGGTATCGCCTCATTATCTGGATGAGTATAATGAGACTATGAATGAATTATCTATCGATGGTTTGTTAAGTGATTATCAAGAAACCAAACAAAAGCTTAATGACTATCGGGAGTCACCGCAATTGGTTGAAGAGGAGCGCAATGTTACTGAGCACTCTTCAGAAGGGTACAATGGTGAATATTGTGCTATTCCGGTAGAGGATAATAACTATTCTCCCATCCCAGATGGTTTTTATGATAAAGCTCAACAAACCCAGCTTAGAGAAGCGGCTGGGAAAATTATGGCGATGAAATTCTAAGATACGGTCCAAAAGCGTTAGTAATTTGGGGTTCAGGCTCACCTGCTTCGGAGACAGGCACATCACTAACCACGTCTGATTATTTAAAAATAGCAGGCTCTATTGCTTTGGATTTTATTCCTATTGTGGGACAATTAAAAGCTGCAGAGCAGATGTGGTCTGGTAAAGATTTTCTCACTGGGACACCTATGAGCACAGCTTCTCCCGCAGTAGGATTGTTGCCAGGAGGCAAATCAATATCCACTGCATTTAAATGGCTAGGAAAGGCTGGTTCAATAGGTATTAAAACGATTTCAAATAACGCTGAAAGAAGTCTTGCTGCCAGTCATATTAAGGAAGCAAGAAAATTATTGCAAGAAGCTGGACTGCCTCGAGAAGCCAGAAATGAAATTATAAACTCTTTTGAACATGCAACTTTTAGAATTGTTAAAACTCAAGGATCTCGAATTGGTTATAGAACTTTTGATGACTCCAGTGCTACTTTGGTTGGTAGATATCTTAGTGAAACTGTATTACCCAACCAAACAGAACGCATAACAAAATTAGCACTACCTAATAATTCAGCTACAAAGTTGGGAGAAGTTTATATTCCCAAAAACAGTTTAATATTTGAAGGAAAAATTGCTCCACAACTTCGTTTTAGTTCAGGTATGGTTGGTGGGGAAAAGCAGTTATTTTTGACTGGAAATATTAATCAATACGGTTTCAAAGAAATATCTATGCCACGAGCAATATTTAATACTAGATTTTAAAGGATTAAATCAAATTACAGTTCTTATAGATGAAATCAATAGCAAAGACATGGATAAAGAATCGCATGAGCACTATCTAAAAAATCATCTTATTAATCTGGCTAATGTATTGAGACAAGATAAAGATGCCAATGTTTTACTGATGGCTGCCAAAACTTTTATAATATTTTGTACCGATAGTATGGATTGGGACACACTCCAATATAAAAATATTATTCAAATAGGGGTATACGTATCAAGAATTGCCAAGTCAGAATTAAATAGGCAAATCTAACTTTTAACTTTTCTGCTGGCTCATCGTTGAATGAAGTTCGGCTACAGATCGTTTAGATGAAATATGACCAATCCAGTTTCGGAAGTGATTTTTGGTAGACTTGTCATAGATTAGGCATATCAGAATAAAGGCATAATATAATGCTGCGATTTAAGGCCTGTAATAGCCTTTGTTTTTTGGTAGTCGAATTCACTTAAATATTAATCGAGGGTGCATTTCTCAAAAGATATGTCTCTGCCACTATCTTCAAGGCCAGATAAGTCATGAAGCAACTGGGGATTGTATTGGGAATCAAGTACATAAAATTTTTTTAGGTTAATGTAACGTTCAAAAATAATCAATGGATTGTAATTCCAAAGCCACATTATTACTCTCAATCATTACCAGGCATTTCAAAATTTAAGCGAACCGGTTATCTTCTGTAGCCCTGGAGGGCAAAGTGAACTAAAAGCCACGCTTGACCTTTCAAAAGTAGGGGGGTATCTATAATTGTTTTTTTAGCGTTACTAAAAAGAAACTATGTTCGTAAGAGGCATTTTATCCAAATTTCATATACTCCAAACAACACAATAAGGAACCAAGTACATTAAAAATGCTAAAATTAAACTATAGGCGGTTGATGTTGCAAGATAACATGTTTTATTACTAGATAAAGTTGTTCCTATCAGGAGTTACAATGCGAATATTTTTAGATACGCATGACTTGATTCGCTTATTTGAAAAATATTCGGTTATAAATCGACTAAAGATAAAAGAATTTTTTTTAGAAAAAAAACATGTATTGGTATATTCGCTTAATACAATATTAGAAATATCTGACCCATTAAATTTTCCCCATCAATCAAGGGTTATGAAAACCCTCAATGAGATGGAAGACTTTCCCCATATTTTCGTTTCAGAATCAGAAATTTCAAAATTAGAGCTTCTTGAATTAATAAATTCTTATAATAAGCAGGAAGAATTTAATAAAAACAACATAAATCCCTTCAGAAGAAGATTTGATTCTGTAGTAGCACCATATGGTGGATATACTCATTTATTCTTAAAATATGACTTAGGTAGCGTTGTTTTTGATCTGTGGAGCGTAGGAGCGCTTAAAGGTATTGATATATTCATTTTCTTCGCGAGTACATTTAACAGCAACAAAAGGAATATATTTTTTATTAATTTTTATTGATATTGGAGGATCTCGGTCAATATGCTTTAATGTCGCATTTACTAAATCTAGATCGTAGTTTCCATAAACTCCATACCTATCATTTTCCATTTTTTCTGCAATTTTAATTCCAACATACTGTTCATTGTCCCGTTCAAAGGCTAATGCCAAATTTAGCTTTTTAAAGGTGTCACCGAATGAACTTTCCTCTATGAGGGCATGCATTAGCTGACAACATGACATTTTACTCAAATTATTACTATGATTTACCACGCCGAATAAAGCTAATATTTATTAAAATAATAATAAAAATTATAAATTTAAAACTCTCATACATTATTTATTTCCTTTTATCATTTCTTGAGTTATATGCGGAATTACATATTTTAATTCCCTTTTATAAGCTTGTTGGCGACTCTCGACATTAGAATGCCATCTTTCATAATGGCCATTATATGTGTTCTGTATCTTATATGCTAAATGCAACAGGGGAACGGTTTGCGAATGTTATTTATGCTAATATGCTCGGAAATGGTAACGACGCATCGGGTGATGGATATCGTTTTCTAGGGCGAGGATTGTTTCACCTTACAGGAAAAGAGAATTATTTCAAATTTGGTGGGAAGGATTTAGTGAGTAATCCCGATTTAATACTAACGCCATCAAATAGCGTGAAGATGGCTATAGATTATTGGGGGACAAGGGGATTAAGTGAAAAAGTTGATCAGTTGAGTGGGAAAATCTTTATTTCATCGGAGGCTACTGTTCAGGATAAATATTTTAGAGCAGCGGTATATTCTATTAATGCAGGATTATCAAACATAAATAGACGAGCTGTTGCATATAATAAATATTTTCAGTTGTTTGACAATAAATAAAATGAGCAAGATATGATGAGATTTTTTTTATATTTTTTTCTTATATACCCACTTATGGTTTTTTCAGGCACATGCACGACAAGAGTTGAAGGATATAACTTAGTAAGTAATTCTTTATATCCATTTTCTTTTGATAAAGATAAAGCATGTTTTTTTGCATTTTATACGACTAAGCCTGATGTGGTCGGTGAGTCAAGAATGGATGATAATGCTATATGGTATGGATATTATAAAATAAAAAATCCCTCAAAAATCTATGAATATCCTAGGCCGTTAGATAAGTTATGGGGAGCTGTTTGTGATATCAGTGCCGTTTCTTTTTACGATATGGATGGTGATGGTAAAGCAGATATAACAGTTATTGGCTCTTGTAATAAACGAAATGCAATTAATTATACCTATCCTTTTGTGTTTATTCGCCAAGGGAATAGCTATGTTTTGGATGAAAAAGTGTATAGTAATTTGTTTGGATTTGTGGGATTAAATATATCCGATATACGGGCATATATTGCTGCCCCTGGAGTTTATTATTCTCTTCTTAAGCATAAAAATACGTTAGCAAGATAGAGGGGAATATGAAAAATTTTATTCTGGCGGTGTTTATTTTATTGCAACCATGGCCTTCTTTTGCAAATAAAGGCGATTGTTCAACAACAATTGATGGCTATAAAGTAGTTAAAAATTCAGTATATCCATTTTTGATTGATAAAGATAAAGCATGTTTTTTTGCATTTTATGTAGATAAAGCTCAATTAAATTATGCGGAAGAAAACCATGATGATAATTTTGAAGATGAGGCCATGTGGTACGGGTATTATAAATTGAGTAGTCCCCACCATATTATTGAATTTCCTAAACCTTCTGATTTGTTATGGCTAGGCATTTGTCGTATTAATGCAATATCGTTCTATGATATGAATGGGGATGGTGTCAGAGATGTGAGTGTTATTGGTTCCTGTAATCATCTATCAAGTCTTAAGTATACTTATCCTTTGGTATTTATCCGGTACAAAGACAAATATATTTTTAACGAGGATGTGTATAGTCGTCTTTATGGGTTTATTGATTTAACTATTGCTGATATACATGCATATATAAAAGATCCTAAAAACAATTATCAACTTTTAAGGAATAGGTACAATAAACTTGAAATTAAATCGCAAAAAATCTAGAGCTACCCTATGTGGGCGGGGTCTGGATTTCTAGCCATAATGGATAACCATCCTAGGGCTCTCAAAGGAACTTTTTGTGTCAATTTTAGAAAATACGTCTTTTAATTCATTGTAATAAGAATAAATAAATTAGATGCGAAAGATAATAATGTTAATGCTCTGTACCTTGTAGCTCATGCTTTACATGAGTCTGATAAGGGGAAATCTGACCTTGCTAAAGAGCATAATAATTTTTGGGGCTTGGAGCCGCAATCATTGCAAAACAATGGATAAATCGGCCGGATAAAACACAAAATACTTTATATGCTATGCGTTGGAATCCTATGAGTCCAGGGCAAAGTAATATGCAACAGATATAAATTGGCAAACGCACAAGCGACACTAATTCATAAGCAAATAAATAGATTGAGTCAGATTGATAGTTCTTATCACCCTAAATATATAGTACCTGAGTATCGTTAAGTGGAGTGAATACATGATAATGTATAAAAAAATAGCAATTGGTTTTGTTGCGAGCATTTTTTTTATAGTAGCCAATTGCTATGCAGATAGTTTCTCAATGCAAAATAGTTTTATTATATCCCCTGATCTTCAAACAAAAATTAAAGATTCCCAATTTAATTTATTAATAAAAGGGCATAATGGTAAAAAATTTAAAGCTTACCTTTATGCTGAAGATGGGCATAGTGAGAATTGGAAACAAACCCATTGTCTTAATGGAGATGAATATGAAACTATAGTTAAGATCGGGCATTTTTATCTTTATTTATATGATCTACAAACTAAAAAGTTTTTACCCATCAGAAAACATGTTTTTCCTGATTTCCGTAGAGCAGTTATGAATATGGAGGGAGCCAATTTCTTTTTATGGTCTAGTACGGGAAAAAATAAAAAAGATATAATATTTCTGAGTCAACTTGTTGCATGTAGTGTTGGTAATCAGTATGAGGCATATGGTCTTTCAGAAGATGAATCACATTTAGAACGATATAATTTCGTTGATGATGAATTGCTCGATATTTTTTCAGGAAGAATTTATCTTAGTAAAAAAGAGGGCAATCATGTTATTTCTCCAAATCTCCATGGTTATACTGTGCTTGAGAAGGGAATAGTTCAATATAAGTTTACATTATCAGATAAACCAAGAGAAATAAAACAAGTAGATAATTGAACTGCTATTTGGGTAATCTGGGCCCCGTAATCCTATGGGGGCCCCTTGCTTTTTGCGTTTAATTTTAGAAAATCCACTTTAAAATCAGGCGACAGCCTGGAGTCAATAGCCTTGCAGGTCTATGGGGACAGCAGCCTATGGAATCAAGCGAAAAAGAGAGTGCACAAAAAGATTCTGGCAACTCTATGATTCAACAAGTTAAATATGTGGGTAATAAAGAGAGCGATGAAAGCAGCGCTTAGGCAAAAAATAGGGAGCCTGCTAAGGATAATAGTCAAGTTGAAATCTCCAAAGAAGGCAGTAATATTAAGAAAAAAGAAATACCTAAAATGTTAATGAAAAAAGCGCTCCAAGCTTTATGGAAGAGAAGATAAGATACAATATATTGTCGATTTATATCCATTCGCCTTAGCTGTATCTGAAGAAACAGGCTTATCTTTAGAGTTAATGTTAGCGCAAGCAGCCCTAGAGACAGGATGGGGGGGCGTGATTCCAGGTAGCAATAATATGTACAATATAAAGGCAGATCACGGATGGCATGGAGCGAAAACAGAGCCAGTTAAAACGCGAGAGTTTCGTAAGGGTAAATGGGAAATCGTATATGATAGGTTCAGAGCCTATGATAATATTGAGGAGGGTGTAAAAGATCGAGTTCAGTTTTTAAAAGAGAATAAACGATATTCAGCAGTGTTCCAAGAGGGGACTAGAGGAAATTTTTTAAAAGAAGCTAAAGCTTTACTTAACGCCACATATGCAACAAATCCTAATTATGTGCAGGATTTGGCTAATGTTTCAAAAGGTTCTACGATGAGAGCAGCTATTGAACGTGCGAGAAAAAAGCATGGTTAATTATAAGATTAAGATATTTTTTTATATATTACTTTTTTCTGTTCATTTTACAACATACGGCTCAGCAGAAAAAATTGTGGTAGAGCGTTATGAGCAGTGGAGTCATCCTGTTTTGGCAGTTTTTAAAAAATATGGTATTTCATTGTATAAAGTAAGTTATTCACTTGACGGAACATGTCCTACTTTTTATGCCAGGCTTAAATATTGTCCGGATCCTCGAGCCCCTGTTTCGGAGATTTATTATAAAAAAATTTATATGGCGATCTTAAAAGCAAACTCATTTTTTCCTTATGCTTTAGTCAGTGAAGAGGATAATTTAAGAATTAATGTTGGATGGAGAGACAAGGAGCGTCACGAGCTGTTTGTTCAATCGGATAAAGCTGTTTCGCCTTCTCTGTGTAAAAATGGACAGGGAAATCCTGATGATGAGACGTTTAAAGTTAACCCAATGTTAAAAAAACAGATTATGAATTCGCCCCTTAAGGCCTCTTTGCGTAGGAAGGATGGCAAGCTATTTATAGCATATCTTTATGCTGAAAATGAACGAATCGAGCAACATAACTCTATTGCATGCAGAACAGCAGAGAAACTCAAAGGGACTATCAAAACAGGAGATTATTATTTTTATCTCTATGATGTAAAAGCAGATTCATTTTTTCCTTCACGCACTAGAGTTTTAAGAACGTATTCGCCTACTGATATGAGCAGTAAACGTGCGCGCCCCTTTGTTTTTCGAGGGAATCCGGGGCAATCGGATGCATTAATTATTAGCCAATCAACTGGTTGTAGCACAAGAATGTATGAAGCTTATGGCTTTTGGAATGATGGGGCATCGTTAAGTCAATATTCTTTTAAAGGGAAGGGGCGTGAGGCTTTTCAAATTTTTGGAAAAATTCAGCAAAAGACTAATAAGGATAAAGAAATAACCATTTTTCAAGCGGATGCAGAAAAAAAAGAGAAATTTGAGCTATCTGTGTCCAGTTCTCTGGGTATGTTTCAGTTAAAAAATTTAGCGGCGGTGAAATAGCTACCTTTTACAGAAACCATTATATGGAAAAATAAGAGCAAGGTAAGTCCAGTATGGTTAGGGCCTTAAGCATAGAGTATCACGGAGCGATGCAGAAAGTTATGAGAACGGGAAGTTAAAAAAATATCATTACGCGTATAATCTGGCTAATCAGCTCGTAGAGCTTTCTTTGGATGGGAAGAGGATTCAAGCCAAAGACTATGATTTAGCGGGGCGTGTCACTGAACAACATGTTTATGACAAGCAGGGCTATAAGTCACAAGTTACCATCCTTAACCCCTGAGTTAGCTAATTTGCATTTCTTATCAGAACCCTCTTTAAATATGCCGAGTAATAGTTGCCTGCCTTCAGCTAAGATAAATGATCCCTATAATGTGTATGAAGTAGTTAAAGAAATTCGGAACATTCCTACAGGGAGGGCTGCTCCGTGGTTTGGAAAAGAGGGGATGGCAATTCAACATGAACTACCAAAGCCTGTTAAGTGGTATTTAGATAATGGATATTTACGAGAGAAATTTTAAATTATGAATAGAAACGAATTAGAAAAAAAATTATTAGATCGCAATGTACCCTCAATTTCGTTCAATGTGAATGGAGTAAAAGAAGGGGAGTGTATGTGTCTTGTTTCAAATGAGGATAAATGGAAGGTTGTTTATAATAGCAGAGGGCACATAATTGATATTGCAGAATTTGATAATGAAAATGATGCATGTGACTTTATGTATAATGAGTTGAAAAAAGAATATAAATGGTAAATAAATTTATTTGTCATTTATATTCTTTGTAGAAATTTAAATTGGTTTCACTTGTTATTCTGTAATGCAGCGGAAGTGCGCCAATGTCTGGTTCCTCAAGGCGCAAGGTAGGTGGGTTTTCCTCTATTTTTTGAGTCCTCTCATTATCTGGAGGCACGTTAGCATACCCTGTATGCCTATGGGGTCAAGTCTTGCAAGTCTGTAAAAGAGATATCAAACAGTAAGAAATTAACTGGCTCTCTTCCTGCTGCTGAGGCAAATGCACCCTATCTCACAAAAGGTAACTTCCCTCCTTATACCGTAGGCTCAAGGGCCCGTGACATCATATTGAAAAAAGAACGTGTATTCTCTCGGGTTCATGGAGAAGGAAACCAAGCAAGATCCTGGATGATGAGACCTCATGAAATTGAAGGGCTAACACCAATGCAAATTAAAGATAAATTTGCCTTACCCGAGCTGCCAACTTACGTATCTAATGTTTATGTTCCTGCAGGTACTAATATCCGTATTGGTCGTGTGGCACCTCAACTAAACTGGGGACATGGAGGAGCTATTCAATACGAGTTGCTACAGCGATTACCATCTCAATTATTCAAAGATATAAGGCCATTATAATGAATCACTCGATTAACCATATTGTAAACAATAATATTCTACAAATGAATGAAGCTGGAATAGATGTTATTTTTGATTGGCCAATAGCAGATGTATTATGCATCGACGATGTTTTAGTAATCAGAATCGAGCCAGACCCGGGTACATGTTTTAATGAAAATGTATATGGGGTTTCAAAATCTGGAAATATTATATGGCGGGTCGAAAAAAGAAGGCATATATATGATGATAGTCCTTATACATCGATAATTGCAAAAGATCACTTCGTTAAACTTTTTAATTGGGATGGGGATGAGTTATTAGTAGATCCTACAAATGGAAAGGTCATAGATGTGGGGTATAGAAAGTAATTATAGGTTTCAAATGACGTTGTTCACTGATGTAGGGGAATGCTTGATAAAATAAAGAAAAGCAGCGAATGTTTCCTCAACTGAAAAAATTATGGGCGTGCTATTTTGATCATAGACATATTTAAATTCGATTATCAAAAAGCGTAGCTCATAATTTTTTGATTGTATCAATACACTACTAAGTAATAGGCATCAGACTATCTTATGCCACTGGGCAATTTAGTTTGTCAAAAATTGGTGAGTATCTTGGATTATATTGTTGTTGTAAAAATAGATAAAACTCATCAATAAGCCTAAAGCAAGCATTTACTTTTCTAGTGTTAATGAAGAACACCAGTGTCCATAGTAAGTAAGTCAGGATACATATATCTATATCAGGAGAGGAAATACCTTCTAGTAGTAATTGAGGTGGCATCGGTGCCCATGAATGTGATTGGAGTTAACTTTAAGTTCCAAAAGTTATTAAGAATAACTGCCCCAAGCGCTCAGCTGAGACCGGCTCAAGATAATGCTTGCCTTGATGTACTTGAATTATTGTTTCCGTTGATAGGTCAAGAATAAAGGCTAAATGTTCAATACCTGTTCTAGTAGTTTGTAATAGAGCATCAATCCATAGTTTTTGCCTACATTTATTTTGAATAAAATCAAATCTTAGATTGTCATTAAACTCTACAATACATCCCATGCTATAACTCCAACGTTCTTTTCAAATTTATTTTAATCAAGTGCCAATAATGAGAGCCGTCAAGTAGATTCATCAGTTTCGAAGTAATTCATGGCATTTAATCTTGAATAGTGTACATATCTGTTTCAAAAATAATTAATCCCTATCTTAAGAGGTGCCTGTGCAACCTCTTAAGATAAGTTTTCCATTGAAGTTAGGCTTGATGACTACAACATCTTTTTTCATTTCACTCTTAGATTGCTAAAGATGTTCTTTCCATTAGAGCTTGGACTCAGTGCATTAAAACATTGGAGATAAAACAAAAAAATGATTTTATTTTCATGTAAATTTAAAAACCTAATAATGCCCAATTTGGGCAATATCGACTCTATTTAATTGACAGAGCTATTTTTGTAGAATTAGAATCGGATGATTTTTGTTAGAAATTATCTATAGAGCAAGGATGTTGATTGATGTTTACAGCGGTTGATGAGCGAAATGGATTGGTTAAATGTTTTTGGTCAGATATTCGTCAACGCTTCGCCAAAGTAGAGCCGACTTTTACGGCGATTGTAGATCAGTTGTCCCCAGATCAATCTTTCCCTCTCTATATCGCTTACTATCCGTATGGTGATACTGATGCGGATACATGTAGTTCCTTATTTCCCAATATAAAGGGGGGGTACTATCGCATTACGGATCTCGATGTTCCACAAGACATTGTTAAACATCTCGGATACAGTGCAAATGGTACGCCGCTAGGTATGATTCTTGAGAAGGAGCTTGAGTGTTTTATCGATTTGAAAAATGAACAAATTACGATCCCATGGCTTGTTTTTAAACCAGGGGATATTTTCCCTCTCTCAACTATTTTAAACAAAAGGAAAGGCCATATTTATACGCCTAATGGATTACTATCTTCAACAGCTGGAGCGCGCTCAGCATTTATGTTGCCTAATATAGGAGCAACGGCAAATCATACAAATTTACAACGTGATTTTAATATTAAAAGCCGACCAGCAAAATCTCTATATGAGCATTGGAAAATTTTTAAAGAGGTTGTTAATAGCGATATAATTAACTCAGATTGGCGTTGTTGTATTGTCTATTTTTCGGAAAATTGGCTAACCAGCTTGCATAATGATGTTGCTTGGAAAACGTTAAAACAATATTTGCATGAATTGGCATGGTATCGATATGAATATGAACGAAATAGAATTTACTATGACATTACTTTTTCAGTCATACAAAAAAACCGTAATTTAAAACCTAACCCTTACCTTGTTGATACTGCGAAACATTTATTCGCTACGGCCTTGGGAGCCACTCCAGGGTATGCTCCGGCAACAGATAATAATGCTTTACCTGTAGATATTTTGCAGCAAGTTTTTGTGGAGTCTTATGGCTTAAAAAAATATAAGCCGACGGTGATGCAACCTAAATATTTTAATTTTGAAACGGATTACTTTCCTACATATTATTCGTTACAGCACCCCGCTACGCGTATATTCTCGCCAAGATCAAGGCTTGCATCCAGCACAATAAATGAAATGCGTGAGCTGGAACATATCATGAATATTTTCATTGAAGAATTATCAAAAGACAAGGCATTATCTTCTGATACTGTTTTTGGGCAAATAGCTAAAATGGTCAACTTCAGCTATTTTCATAATGCTATAGATAGCCATAACATACTTAGAAATTCTCTTGAGTTATTAAATAGTGATAGTCGGTTCAACGAGACCCTCTTTCCAGAAAAAGTAGAAGCATCCTTTGCCGCAGACGCATCTTTTTTAAGAGGGTGTGTCAGAATAGGTTCTGCTGAAATACCAACACAACAAAAAACACATTGTCCCAATGAACATGCTGCAATACCAGAGTAAGTTCCCGCCAAAACTTTGATAAATGATGCCGCCTATAATTGGGCCTATCACATTGCTTGCAGCAAATGTAGTTTGAAATAACCCTAAGCTTTGTCCCTTTTTTTGATTGCCTCCTAGTTCATAACAGAGAAGCTGGGCTGTAGAGATAAACAGCATTTCACCTATTGTCCAAATAATACAAGAGAGAATAGCCAGCGCAAAAACATTAGAATAAGCTAAAACTAGCATTCCCAATCCCATTAATAACGCGCCAAATCCTGTTACCAATAGCTTATTTTGTTTGCTTACTAACGTAGTTAAGGGGGCCTGAAAAAAGACAATTAGGAGGGTGTCTAAAATAAATAAAATGCTCACGGCATTAATACCTAACTGCGGAAATGAATCTTGGATATATAGAGGGTAAGTAGCACTTAACTGTGCAATAATTAATCCGATAAGAAAAACACATGAAATAATTAATAATAAGATCATTGATGATGCATTTGAATAAGAATGTTTGTTATGATATTGGGCTGAAGTTGATAATGACACATGGGTGGTTGTATGGCTTTGGAATTGAAGATAAAGCGCAGAGCATAAAAGCAATAAACTTGATAGATAAAAAATCGACTGAAAACCATACGGGCTCATGCTAGCAATGAGAACACCAGATAATCCTAGCCCAAAATTAGCTCCAACATGAGAAATACTAATGGTTTTATAACGTAAGTCAGTATCATTTCTACACATGCTAAGCATCCAAACATTATTGGATGTTTTAAATCCATAAGCAGTTAGTCCAAGCAAAAATAAATCAGCCATTAGTGTAAAAGACGATTGTAAATAAATTAAAAGAAAAAACGCCGCAGATTGCGCGAAAAGGCTAACGAGCGAAATAAGTCTAGGCGAAAATTTGTCTGATAGTTTACCCGCGATGAGTCCACCAGATACTGTACCTAATCCATAACAGGAGAGAAGCAATCCGGAGATGGAAGGGGTAAAGTGCCGAACATTAACGAAATACAGCGATAAGAAAAAACAAATACCGATAGTAAGCGTATTGAGAATCATTAAAATAATACCTTGCCAACAAAGTATGGGTAATCCTTTGTAGTTTGTTGCATATTTTTTAGCGAAGGTTATTAAATAATCCGTCATTTTATTTTAATCCTAATGCGCTTAATACCATGTCATTGCACCGAGCTTTTTTTATTGGTGGGACGTATAAGGTTGAAATAGCTGATAATTGGATATCAGGTAAATGTTGTAATTGTATTCGAGTTATTTTGGGTTCAAAGCCAGGATATTGCGCTGCTTCATAGATAATAATTTTATCTTCAGAGTTATAAAAATGTTTTAAATAATCTAGTAAGAGCAAAATACCTGTTTTTTTATTATTTGTGGACTCCTGATCAACAATACCTATCGCATCAATTTGCCACAAAATCAAATGGGATGAGGCATCAAACTTGCGTTGGTGAATTAAAAAATCTGTTGCTTCGAAAGATTGGTATCCTAAAGAGCCCGGATCGATTAGTAGATCAGCAAAAAGGCAGGCCTCTGCGGAAATCGCAGGTAAAATTTTTGCAAAATAACCTTCTTTTTGTGCTTGTTTTACCGCCTTTAATCCTGGTCTGGAAAATAGACTTGGATGACCATACAGAACAAAGCAGACATGTTTTTTTTGATATAAATGACCTAAAACATAATCTGTAATACGCTGATAAACTTCCGTGCGTAAAGAACTCGAATTATATAAAAAGTCCAATGTCTCAGTATTTTTATTTTGTTTTTGTATCCATAATTTTAAAATTGGGTCATTTACTAAATAAAGAACAACATCCGACTGCTGTATATAGGTAATTGCTTCGGTAGTTAAATGAGAAAAGAACTTAATCCCACTCCCAACTACAACGAGCGAGGACACATTTGGACTTATTTCCATATCTACAACGGTCTTGATGTTTACAGTTCGAAAATTGTGGTGCGATCAGCAAGTATCGCCTTTTCGTTAAACAGAGCTTTTAGTTTCGAAGGATCACTATTCTCTATTATTTGTTGTAAATCAGAGTTTTTTTCTTTTAGTAATTCATTCAAATTCACTTTATGGTGAACTGTACTGGCCATTTGTTCGAAAAGCGTCACGATACTCATACAGCAGCTCTCTTATTAATTAAGCTGTGATTTTAGCATAGGAGCATAATAGTTTAAATCTGGCTAAGTTTAATTTTGAAATGAGCTTGAAATTTCTCATATGCAGGAATTTCTTTTACATATTGATGTTGTTGGTACAAAAAACAGATATCACATTATTAACGATTCAATATAAATTACTTGGTTTAATGAAAGGTAGAAGCAGTCTATTTTATTTTGTACGATATTTTATTGATATAACAATGACGCATCAAATGCAGCCTATCATTTATAATGATAATGCATTAAGTTTTAGGGGGCAATTGATGATTAATCCAAATGTGAGGCTAAGCCCTTAGGCTTGTGCCTATGGTACCTATGGGGGCAGTCTTTGCGTTTGATTTAGAAAATAAAATGAATTAATTCATTGAGTAATAAGAATAAATAAATTAAATATGGATTTATATGGAAAAATAAGAACAAGCTAAGTCCAACATAGAGCATTACGTATAGAGTATCCTGGAGAGCTGTATCTATGAAGATAGGATTTTATAACCAGTAGGGTGCAGCATTTTGTCTGTTGTTTATCGGCAGCGCTTACTTGACGTTCGGCCGTGATTGGCGTGAAATTTTCGGGAATTTGATTTCGTAAATAGGTTTCTGCATTTCTTGGCATATTCAGTCGATGGTCTACTTTCAACACATAGGAAAGATTGGTGTCGCGATTGACGATTTTATAGTTTTTAGAGTTATTTCCCCCTAAATATTCAATTTGATGAGAGGCCAGAAAGGAACGAAACGCCTTTGCTTCAAAATGTTCATCCCTCTGGCTCGTGTCGGTTAAGGGTTAATAATGTTTAGATATTCTCTAAATAAGTCCGTGGGAATATGAGTTCCTACTCCAGATAGATTAACTACAATCACAATGGTTGCTTTGCTATTGGGCTCATGCATCATTAATAATAAATAACCAAAATAATCTCCGGTATGTCCGCGCCACCCGTTAATTGAGCCCATCCCATAGCCATAATTATCATATTCTGGGCAGGTTGGATGTGGGCGTGAAGGATCATTATCAGCACAAGGGTCGAAACTAATCGGTAAAAGACTATTGATGCGCTGTTGTTGCATTGGTGTTGATAAGAGGCTTCCTGTAGCTAGAGATTCTACCCAGGTTTTTAAATCCCCGAGGGTGGAAATCATTCCTCCGGCTGCTCCTGAAAAAGATGGGTCTACATACGTTACTTCTTCCAAATCAGTGCCGGCATATCCTTTTGCAAACGGAACTGGCATTGCCGGTGTTGTCGGATAACTGGTTTCATTTAAGCCCAAGGGGCGAATGATTCGCTGGTAAATCTCCTTACCAATGAAATTTCCAGTTAACTGTTCGACAATCATTCCCAGGATAATGGTATTCGTATTGGAATAATGCCAATCGCTTCCTGGCGCAAAATAAATAGCATTGCCATTTGCAATAGTAACCAGCTCTTGTGGCGACCATTTTCTTAAAAAGTTATCAACTAAGTTTTGCAGAAAGTTAGGATCGGCACTGTAATTAAAAATTCCGCTACGCATATTGGCCAACTGGGCAATGGTTGCGCCATTATTTTGTATCGTAAAACCTAAATTGCTAATCGGTGTACTTAAATTTATTAACCCTTGTTCAATTAATTGTAAAATTACCGTGGTTGTAAACGATTTTGTGAGACTGGCTATTCGTACATGATCTAATGCACTAATTGGCCGGCTGGTACTGATATCGGCCACCCCATCTTCAATGATTAATTGTCCTTGCCCAGGTATCCAGATGCCCGCCAATACGCCAGGGATATGGTATTGTTGTTGATAACTGCGGGTTATGTTGCGCAATAAAAGCTCGGTTGTTTTATTGAGGCAGCTGTTGTTCGCGCAAGGAATAATCTTGATATTCAATTGCTCCGCCAATGATGGACTATAACACTGCAGAGGGTTAGGAATATTGGTAGTGCCTTTAGTTTGGCAAAGCACCGGACCTGAGTGAATCCCTGCTCCCATTTGGGAGGCGTTAAGTTTCAAATTTAAAAAACAAGACTGACCTGGCGCCAGCTTAAATGGGCTGTGACAAAGAGCCGTTCCCGCTACTTCCTCTACTCCGGGTATCGGTTTTAATGTTAACGTGCGCAATTTTTTACTGTTATTTTTTACGGTATATTGAACCGATAGCATACGGTTTGCTAATAATTGTGGGGGAACTTTCGTTACCGCTTTTATTTCAAATACGGGTATTGCCGCCTCGCTATGTAAAGAAAATAAACTGCATAAACCAATCCACAAGGCCATTATAAAAATATTTTTTTTCATCTGAATGCATCACTTTTATAGAGGATATAATAACTTGCAAAGTGAACGTATTTTGATCAATTGGCAGGCTAAAAACTACATCAATAACATTGATAGGGATTATATGTCTAGTTTAAACAATAATCAGTATATTCCTTCAACAATCTTAGAGCCAAGATGAGGTGACGCGATTGAAAAGTCGGATATTAAAATAGCTAACTCGATGCGCGATTATATAGGCTTTATATAAAAATTTTTGAGCAAGGGAATTAATAAACTTGATATGGTTGCAGTAAAACATTACCTGGAGAGCTCATTAAAGTCCCCGGCTAAGAGAATTGCTCTTGATTGACGTTTGCATCAAGAGTTATTTGGCCACATGAAACGCCGAAATTACTATTATTTTAATGGTTCCTCTGGATTATGAACAGGTTGTGGTTCGTCGGGCTCAAGAGGACGAGGAGGTTCTATAGGTTCTTTCATTTCATCTTCCTTGTTAAGTATACTTTTAACGTAGTATTTAATTTAGACGGTTTCTGTGAGCTTGTCTAACCACTATCTTTTGGTGGGGACACGACAAGGCGATTATGGCGTCTGTACGCCCATGGTGCATTAATGCACCATGGGCGTAGCGTTTCATAGTTTAACTCATAGCTCAGTAAAGGCGGGCTAAATGAGTTTAAAATCCACCGGGTAAATTAATCGTTCCTGCTGAAGTCGGTGTAGCAGGATTGGAATTAATGTAACAGCCCTTAGATTTTTCATTTACAGGGGTTACTGAACCATCACCACCAATCGTTAAGGTGCATAAATTGCCATTACTTCCTGCAACGGTCATCGTTGAAGGTGCTGCTATGTTTTTGAGCAAACATGCAGGGTTTTTCGTCACCGGATCAGGGCATTGGATCGTATTATTAACTAATACTGGTTTAAAGGGATAACCCAGGTAGAGCGTAAAAGAAAATTGGGTTGTGGGAGGAGGAGTGTCTCCATCGCAAAGTTTTCCTTGTGTAACTCCAGGTTGAATATTTTCTAAGGTACAGGCTAGAGCTCCATTATTATAGAAATGAACAGTTTTTGCGGTGTTCTCTCCATTATAAGCAGCTACATATAATGAGCTACCTGCACCAAAGGCTGCGTAACTGGGGGTATCGGCAGTGATATTGGAATTTAAGTTACCTAAGTTTCTTAAATTTTGAATCCAATAATAGATGCTTGGTAATGTTTCTCCTGGATCAGGAATATTACCTTGTTGCTCAAAATATTGTGCGTAATACTGAGATGCCAGGGTGGGATTACCTAAGGCCAAATACTTCAGTAAAGTTCCGCAATACGCTGAGTTTTTAGGATCGCCACTACAAGGATTTTTAGCATCTTGAGTGTAAACCCTATTAACAAAGCTCGCATCGAATCCTAAATACAACGAGCCTGCAGTAAGAGGCAAGGTGTTTGACGCTAAATTTTGATAATAACAAGGCTGTCCTGCACAAAAATAAGTAGAACGGTCTTGCTTACCACCCCACACATTACCTACTGTAAGGTATGTTTGCCCTGTGGTGTTATTAGCCCAACCAGTAGGAAACACTCCCGAGTTCGGATTTTGATTAAAATGATAATGATTGAGTGCCTGCTCCTCAGTGGTATACAAATATAAACCAGTCTCTAAAAGATCTTGAGGAGAGCTATTATCACCAGCAAAACTAAGCCCCTGAGTATTTATACCCCAAAGTACAATTGCCTGTGCTAAGTTCATAAATTCAGCACTATCTTCCTCATTGATATTGTCTAGGCTGTAAGGCATGCCCAGCGCTGAGGATAAACCTGAGTAGGGATCAAAACTACGGAAATGAGGGAATTGCGTGGCTTCATTACCATCTTCGCCATATTTGTAGTTACAAATATCACGAATTAATAAGTTAACCATTCCTCCATATTGTTGCGCCCAAGTTTTATCAAATTGAGCAATAGTGGCTGCTGAGTCTAATAAATACCCCCAGTGAAAGCCATGATCAGTTAACGTGGTGGCGGTAAAGAAGCCACTAGGAAAACCCATCATTGTATGCCAGTCATTATTGTAGCTATAAAACCAGCTTGCTTGAGCGCGTGCACAATCACTAGCGCCTCCAGGACATGCATCCGTATAGTTTAAACCGGTTAGAAAACTAGTAACTTGTCCTTTGAGTTGCTTTAGCAATGTATTTCTAATATTTTGATATTTTGTTGCGGAGGCACTATCTGCACGCATCAACATATCAGCGATTTTAATTAATTGTGCTTCGCGACTTAATAACTT
>NZ_CP071527.1:930000-1077500 GCF_023921225.1 Legionella lytica | reverse complement strand
TAAGCATGTTCTAGCGCTTGATTCATTATAATATTAGTATGCTTAATTGTACCCGGCACTCTTTCTTTTATAACTTTTAAAATATCTGTTTGAACAAGTGGTTCATTCCAATGCTGACTATTCACTACAATAATGACATCTAATTGGGAATCATCATGGGTACCAAGTGCTATATCTTTATAATGATGAGGGTCCAGGTCAATATAGGCTGGTTTTCTTAAGCTAGTGAACAAACCATCTTCGCTGCTAAATAAACCAAAATAACCTAAACCTGTGGTATTGAATGCCTTTTTTGAAGTTGCATCGTAAGACTTACGAAGTGATTGCGGTGACACATGTAACATAAAATAATTATTGTAGGTACGATCTTTGATTATAACTGTATGGCAGTGATGTATCGTTTGTGCGCACAAGATTACGGGCTCTTCAGGTTCAAAACTTACTTCGCGGTAAGCTGGTTCTGATACATCCGTTAGTTGCTGATCGAAGTGGGGCTTTAGCTGATAATATTTTGTTTGGCCAAGCGTATATTGGATCGCGTCATCTTCTCTTACTGGAACAATCACTGGCATAACGTACCTTTGCTAATACAAACATATTGGCCAAAATATTAGCTTAAAATGCTTAAGATACTATTAAGTGGTTTGATGTTGGGAGTTTTTTGGCTTCTTAAGAAGGTATTTTCTGTTCTGAGTAATGTACTTCTACGAATAAAGAGATTAAGGAATTCGCTGCGCTCCTGGGTTCCCGGTTGCAAGCAACCAGACTACTTTTATACTGTAGCCCGGACGCATGCGATATCTCGGTCAATCCACCCTTGTTACTCTTCCTTGCTTGAATACCCACATCCCTCTTGCGGACATAGGATTTGACGACCGAATCGTTTACTTTCTTTTACAGTTAAGATTGGCCACGAACACTTCGGACAAGGTTGTGCGATGGGTTCATTCCATAATGCGTAGTCACATTTAGGGTAATTACCACAAGAATAGAAAATTTTTCCTTTTCTTGATTTACGTTGCAATATTTTTGCTTCGTGGCATTTAGGACATTCAACACCTGTGTCCGCTGGTTTTTCTAAAGGCTCCATGTGCTTACATTGTGGGTAATTACTGCAGCCAATAAAACGACCATATTTTCCAGTTTTGATGTGCAATGCACTTGAACACACAGGACACTCACGGCCTTCAACTACTTCTGGCTCGTTTTTATCATTTTCTTGTCCCGCCATATCTTGAGTATAATCGCATTCAGGATAACCGGTGCAGCCAATAAAACGTCCACGCTTGCCAAGACGGATCGATAAAGGCTTAGAGCATTTAGGACATTTTTCATCAAGAACTTCGGAAGTAACGTCTTTACGTTGTACTTGCTGATCCGTGGTTTGAATTTGTTGCATGAATGGCTGCCAGAACTCTTCTAACACAGGAATCCACTCTTTCTCTCCACGTGCAATCGCATCTAAGGTATCTTCTAAATGCGCAGTAAACTTGTAATCTACATAACGAGTAAAATAACCGGTTAAAAAGCGATTCACAATGCGACCAACATCCGTTGGGAAGAATCTCTTTTTATCAACAATTACATACTCTCGTTGTTGTAAGGTATGAATAATCGAGGCATATGTAGAAGGACGACCAATATCATACTCTTCAAGTGCTTTTACTAAGGTCGCTTCAGAATATCTTGGTGGTGGTTCAGTGAAATGCTGATTTGCCTGGATGTCTTTAATGTTTACTTTTTCACCTACAGCAAGTACAGGTAATAAAGAACCATCGTTGTCATCATCCTTGGAATCATCACGCCCTTCTTCATACACCGCAAGGAAGCCTGGAAAAGTAACGGTAGAACCATTGGCTCTAAATACATTGCCTTCACCACAACTTAAATCCACGGCCACGGTATCCATTAAAGCATCAGCCATTTGGCAAGCAATGGTACGTTTCCAAATTAAACTATAGAGCTTAAACTGATCTGCAGTTAAAGCCGACTGCACCATTTCTGGGCTGCGTTTAACTGAGGTAGGACGAATCGCTTCATGTGCCTCTTGGGCATTTTTCGATTTTGTTTTATATTGTCGTGGAGTTGCAGGACAATTATCGGCACCGTAACGTTCACTGATGTATTGGCGGATTTCATCCACCGCCTCAACAGCTAAATTCACTGAGTCAGTACGCATATACGAGATCAAACCCACTGTACCCGTACCAATATCGATACCTTCATACAACTGTTGAGCAACCATCATTGATTTACGTGCAGTAAATCCTAATTTACGTGCCGCTTCCTGTTGTAAGGTTGAGGTGATAAATGGGGGGGACGGTTTGCGTTTACGTTGCTTCTTTTCAATTTGGGTCACAGTTAACGAACCCTGAGCCTGCTTGATCAAATCATCTCGGATCTGGTGTGCATTCTCTTGGTTAACCACTGTAAATTGTTGTAATTTTTCATTTTTATAGTGCGTTAAACGCGCTTCAAAAGGAAGCTTTTCATGAAGACACTCAGCCAATATCTTCCAATATTCCTGAGAAACAAAGCGTTCTATTTCCTCTTCTCGTTCAACAATAAGCCGCAGTGCAGGGCTTTGTACACGGCCAGCCGATAATCCTCGGCGCACTTTTTTCCATAAAAGAGGAGAAAGGTTAAAACCCACTAAATAATCTAAGGCACGACGTGCTTGTTGTGCATTAACCAAGTCCATAGAAATTTCACGTGGGTTGTTGATTGCCTCTTCAACGGCTGCCTTGGTAATTTCATTAAAGAAAATACGATGTACTTGTTTATCTTTAACTAAATTTTTTTCCTTCATCAACTCAAAAATATGCCAGGAAATAGCTTCACCTTCGCGATCAGGGTCGGTTGCGAGTAATAATGAGTCTGATTTTTTTAACGTTTTAGCAATGGTTTCAATATGCCGTGCATTCTTTTCCAGTGGCACATAAGTCATAGAAAATTGATGATCAGGATTCACAGAACCTTTACGGGCAGGCAAGTCACGGACATGACCGTAGGAGGCAAGAACTTCATAGTCATTACCCAGGTACTTTTGAATTGTTTTAGCTTTAGCGGGTGACTCCACGATCACCAAGTGTTTACTCATAGTAAAGTTAACCTTTTCCTTTTTAATAGATTATTCAAATAGTAATAATATATTCAGATACTCAAAAAAACTATTTGTTCTACTAATTTACTTTTCGCGCCTATAAAAAATCAAGCATCATATTTGGAATATCTTGGATATATGCCCAGTGTGCAAACTGGGCAACAGTATTTGTGGTGTTATAGCTGATGATTAGAACTAATGCAATGTTAATTCTTCTTCTGTTTGATAAAGTACTAGATCAAGGAAGGTTAATTCGTCTTCATTTAAATTTGCAGACAATACATTTCTAATAGTCCATTTAGTTTCTTCTAGAGTCACAATGCGTGAATCAGAAAACTGTAATTGGTTAATAATCGTTTCAAATGATTCTGCGTTAATAACATCCCATAATTTCATACGCATCAGAAATTGATAACTTGCTTTAGTCAACTTCATTTGTTCATCATAAGTAAACACACGAGTTGACGTTTGTTGCTGTGGTCGAACATGAACTACTTGCTCATCAGCACTGCCTTCTTCATCCAGTTGAGCTGCTGCTTCAGCATCAGCGGACTTTTGACTTTTTTGCAGCTGCGTTAAACTTGTTTCAAATAGATTTAGCAACATTTCAAATAAGTTATCTTTCATACTCACACCTCATATAGCCTCCGGGTACTGTACTGACAGCCCCTTTTAATTCTAGTTCTGCAAGCTCGGACATCACTTGCTCAACGGTGTATCCACTACGCAAAATGATCTGATCGACAGTCGTCATTTCAAAGCCAATGAACTTTACTAGGTTTTCATTCTCACTGGCAAGAGGAAAAATAGGTTTCTCCATAATGCGTTGTGGCTCAATTCTGAGCTCATCAAAAACATCGGTAACTGAAGTAACCAATTTTGCACCCTGTTGTAGCAAATAATGACAACCACGAGCCAACGGATTATGTATGGATCCAGGTATTGCCAAAACGTCCCTATTTTGCTCTAACGCCATGCGCGCAGTAATCAAAGATCCACTCCGAATTGCCGCCTCGATAACCAATGTGCACAATGACAAGCCACTTATTATACGATTTCTGCGCGGAAAATGTCCAGAGGTTGGCGGACTTTTTAATGGAAATTCACTTAATATCAAGCCCTTTTGTGTGATTTGCTCTGCAAGTTTTACATGACGACGAGGGTAAATACAGTCAATTCCAGTCCCCATTACTGCAATGGTTTGCCCTCCAGCATCCAAACATCCAAAATGAGCTTGAGCATCAATTCCTAAAGCCAAGCCACTTACAATGGTCACGCGTTGAGCGGCAATTTCTTTAGCAAAAGCATAAGAATTCTCAATCCCGGTTACCGATGGATTACGGCTGCCAATGATAGCTAATTGCGGTTGTAAAAAGGCAGAGAGTTGCCCCTTAGCATATAAGACTATGGGTGGGTCAGAGATTTCTTTTAATAAAGCGGGATAATCGGGTGACTCCCATGTTAATAAGTGATGATCTTCTGCCAAGTTAAGCCAATGCAAATCAGCTTGGATCTGCTCTATATCAAAACTGGCAATTTTTTGGGCCAATAGCGGCGGTAAATCGGCCTGCTCAAGCTCTGAAGCAGAGAGTTGGAACATCTGATGTAAATCTGGCCACCGTTTATACAATTTAGCTACGGTACGCGGACCTACTTTATCCATACGGTTTAATGCAAGAAAATAGGGTAAGTTATTCATTGAAGTCAGTCCTTTGTACATTGTTGGATCTTGCAGCATTACGCTAGATCAAGGATAATATCACAAATTTTACACAGAGAACTAGATTAACAATGGCTATTCACAAAATCCGTTATTTACCCGATCCATGTTTAAGAGAGCCCTCTAAACCTGTTGTCACCTTTGATGACAAATTACAAACGCTCATCGAAGACATGTTTGACACTATGTATGATGCACGTGGAGTAGGACTTGCTGCCGTACAAATTGGTATTGGCCTACGCTTGTCTGTAATTGATGTGGAAGGTGATAAAAAGAATCAGATCGTTATTATCAATCCTGAAATCATCGCATCTGAAGGCGAAAAGAAATTTGATGAAGGATGTCTGTCTGTTCCTGGCGCTTATGATACTGTGACTCGTGCAGAAAAAGTCACTGTTAGTGCACTAGACCGCCACGGCAAGCCTTTTGAAATCCAAGCCGATGGTTTGCTTGCGGAATGCTTGCAGCATGAAATTGATCATATGAATGGTAAGTTATTTATCGATCTCTTGTCTCCGCTCAAAAAAGCGATGGCACGAAAAAAACTAGATAAATTCAAACGCCACAATGCGCGTAAATCATGAGTTTAAAGATTGTTTTCGCTGGAACCCCAGCTTTTGGTTTACCTTGTCTTGACGCATTAGCTCAATCAACGCATGAGATCCAGGCAATTTACACCCAACCCGACCGCCCTGCGGGCCGTGGCCGTAAATTGCAGGCCTCCGCAGTGAAAGAATGGGCTTTAGCGCACAATATACCTGTTTATCAGCCGCTTAATTTTAAAAGCCCTGAAGCGATTGCCGAATTAGCTGCATTAAAACCAGATTTGTTGATTGTTATTGCCTATGGTTTGATTCTGCCTAAAGCCGTATTGGAAATCCCACGTTTAGGTTGTGTTAACGTGCATGCTTCATTGCTCCCCTATTGGCGTGGAGCATCTCCAATTCAACATGCTATTTTGCATGGTGACTCTGAGTCAGGAGTGACCATTATGCAAATGGATGTAGGAATGGACACTGGAGATATGCTGCGTAAAGTAAGTTGTCCGATCACAGATACAGATACTGCAACAACATTGCATGATAAATTAGCCGCGATTTCTGCACAGCCCCTCCTGAAAACAATAGAGGAATTAGCCAATAATACGGCGAAACCTGAAGTGCAGGATGGTTCTTTAGCTACTTATGCCGGAAAAATTAACAAAGAAGATGCATTGATTAATTGGCAGCGCACTGCCAAAGAAATTGATTGCCAAATTCGTGCCTTTAATCCCTGGCCTGTTGCCTATACTCTTTTAAATGAAGACGTGTTACGTATTCATCAAGCTCAAGTGGTTGATATGGATTTAAACCAAGCTCCAGGAACCGTGGTAGCTCTTGATAAAAAAGGCATGCTTGTTGCCACAGCCCATCAAGGCTTGCTTGTTGAAAAAATACAACTCCCCGGCGGTAAAGTAATTACTGTTGCTGATTGCTTAAATTCCTCTAAATCACCGTTACACGTCGGTTTAGCCTTATCCTCTGAGTCTTAAGCTCAGGGGCTTTATTAATTCATCTAAGTCTGTGAATCATTATTCATGAATAAAAACGAACGACTGCACGCTTTAAAAATTTTAACTACGCTCTTGGTTGATAAGTCGTCTTTATCACAACTTATGCCCTCCGCTGCAGAAGTTTCTCCAATGACTAAAGAAATCTGTTTTGGTTTCTGCCGCCATTATTATCGCTTGCAAGCCATAGCGAATTGTTTAGTGGCCAAAAAGCCGAAAGAAATTGAAATCTGGATTGCCTTATTAATTGGTCTGTATCAACTGCATTATATGAACCAACCCGATTATGCCGTAGTGAAAGAGACTGTCGCTTTATTAGAAAAAATAAAGAAGCCTTGGGCTAAAGGTTTGGTCAATGCGGTATTACGTAATTTCTGTCGGCAACAGCAAGAATTATTAGAAAAACTTAAAAAGGATCCTTTATTCCTTTATGGTCAACCCGAATGGCTTTTAAAACGCCTTAAAGCCGATTGGCCTGAGCACTGGCAAGCAATTGCTCAAGCAAATGACATGCATCCGCCGATGACCTTACGTGTTAATGCGCAAAAAAATTCGCGCGAAGAATACTTACATATCTTAGAGAAAGTCAGCATTAAGGCTCAAGCACACGCTGTCGCCACAGAGGGCATTACACTTAATGAGCCTTGTGACGTTCGCCAACTACCAGGATTTGCCGAGGGCTGTATTTCAGTGCAAGATGGCGCAGCGCAATTAGCCGCATCATTATTATCTTTAGAGCCAGGATTACGAGTACTTGATGCCTGCTGCGCCCCAGGAGGCAAAACCTGTCATATTCTCGAGACAGAACCTAATTTAGCGGCATGCGTTGCTTTGGATGTTGATGCGAAACGATTGGAGCGAGTAAAAGAAAATTTAAATCGTCTTAAACTGAATGCAACCTTGCTGCAAGGTGATGCATCCACACCAATGGCTTGGTGGGACGGTCAATTGTTTGATCGCATATTATTAGATGCACCCTGCTCTGCGACTGGAGTAATACGCCGTCATTCAGACATCAAATTGTTACGAACCCCTGAAGAAATTATCGCAGTCAGCAAAACCCAACAAAACATGTTGCATGCATTATGGCCTCTGCTCGCGAAAGGCGGCTTGCTGGTTTATGCAACCTGTTCCATAATGGCGGTTGAAAACGAACAGCAAGTTGCTGATTTTGTTTCTAAAACTCCTGACTGCAAAGCGATTCGCGAAGACTGGCAGTGGGGGCATGCAACAGGACATGGGCAACAAATATTGCCCGGAGAACAGGGTATGGATGGATTCTTTTATACGGTTTTGCTAAAACAATAGATATAGAGATACATTTTTAAGGATAAAAAATGATAATCGATTGGCCCTTAGTTATAGTTTTATTTTGTCTTTCAATCCCAGGCGTACTTATTGCCATTAAGCGCCTTATCTATTTTTTGCTCCCCGAGAACTCCGAGGAATTAAAAAAACGTATTGGCCGTTTTGCCGTTATCCAAACCTTAGTTCTTGTATTTATTTTATGTCTTGCAGGGGCTATTCTTTCGCAAAATACAGGATTACGTGCGGCACACCTTGATGCCATGTTATATGGTAAAGCTGGAATAAGTGTCCTCCTCCCCATACTTTTACCTGCTATTGGGTACGCTCTTTTAAGCTTGGTCATTTTTTTGGGCCTTTATCATGTATTAGCCAAACGCCTAATCGATGAAAAAAGTCTGCAAATAATGCATAACTTACGAATAGCTCTAGGCCTTGATGGTTGCGTTCTTTATGGTGGGGTAGTGGAAGAAATTATCGGTCGCTGGGGGCTCATGAATTTAGCGACTTTTTTCGCTATTATCTTTATGCAACATACTACTAACTTAATTATCTGGATCTCGATTCTAGTAAGTGCCTTAATTTTCTCTGCAGGACAAATCCCAGCCTATCTAGCCGCAGGATGTAGTTCGAGTCGAAAATTCATCTATTCCCATACACTGCTTAGTGCCTCGCAGTCAGTTATATTTGGTTATGTATTTTGGCAATATGGGCTAGTTTGCTCCATTATATCGCATATGCTCTTTCACTTAGGCTGGGCTTTTTATAACTCAACATTTAACAAAAGTAATACACCACCGGCATAATTCGTAAAAAAAGTGTAAAGTAGCGCTAACTTAACATTGCCTTAATTTGAGTCACCTATCCTAGCTCTATATTATTTTGTAAATAGGTATATGGTTATGGCAAATAAATACGTTTCAAGCGGTGATTTTGCTGCATTGGTGAGTCAATTACAACAATCACCTGAAGACCCTTACTTGAAGCAAAAGGTAGTTAAATACTTGCCATACATGCAAGAGTTAGCTAAAAAGAATCCTTTGGCCCTTTATCACTTGGCTCATGTTTTTCCTGAAAAGTCTCCTCAGTATAGAAATATGATTCTCAAGTCAGCAGAACTAGGATGTACTAATGCCATGCTTGCTGCGTGTAAGTTTTTAGCTGAGTCTAAAAGACCAGAAGATCAGCAAAAAGCTACGTCTTTTTTGGCGGAAATTGAGCGTTCGCAAGATAGTTTCATTATGAAACATGGTAAAGAGTTGATAGCTGAGCATCCTCATTTAGCGGCTACTACAACGGTACAAGCTACAGTGGTCACTAATGCTGCGACAGCTAATCATCGATTTTTTGCTAAGGCAGAGAATAAAGCTCTTGATACTGTGCTGGACAGTCAAAACAGTTTTCAACCCTAATCAATAGGCGCTTTGCCCGTATTAGACACAGTTGTAATACGGGGACGGTGTTCGATTCAGTGTAGCTCCCGTATTACGACTGCGTCTGATATACGGACTACACTAAATTAATAAAAAGCGGAAATTCCTTTGTATTTCATTTAAATCGAATTGATTTAAATACAATGAAAAACTCATCCAAGCACTTAATGCGGCTAAATCTCTAAATGGTGAAGGTAAGTAAACAGGACTCGTTAAAATATCGCGTTCCTTTAATTCACGCAATAAAGGCAGATCATCCAAAACTAATTTACCGGTAAAAAGCAATGGAATAGAATCCACATGTTTTTGGCTGATTGCAAAGCGAATGTAGTTATAAATGAGAATAAACCCTTTGGCATAAGATAAATCTTTAGTAAAAGGCCCTCCCGTTGGCGTACTACCACGGAAAATTCGTACAGTTTGATTGTAACTGTCTTCAGGCGTTAGACCACACTCAATAAAATAACGGTATATATCAACGAAATTCGCCCCCTGAGTCACTTTATCCAGAGCAATAACACGATTAGTGATTTTTAACATACGCCCAGGATAGGAAGAAAAAGTGACAATCTCAGTAATCACTGCGAGCCCTTCCTGAATTACGCTACTGGAAGGAGAGCCCTTAGACAGAAAAAAGCAATTAGGCTGCATAGAACCATTCAAAGTAGTACCAACATGTACCCACCCTTCATGAACCTCTAAATAACGCAAATCGCGCTCGCTAAACATAGCTTGCTGACTTAGTTTAATGCTATCAGCACCAGCAGATGCATCAGCAACCATGTCATCGCTTACCATCACGGTTACCCGCCCTGGATGCTTATCAAAAAATGCACCTAGCCGTGCCTGCAAAATTTCCTGAGCTTGTTGCGGTGTATAGTGCTTAACATCAGCATCTGATTGCAATTGCACACTTAAATCAGATAGCACATCAAAAAGCAAGGTTCCCATTTGCGACATGCGCGGCCCGCCTGCGTAAAATACGTCATTAGGGCTACCATAAAGCTCCATGGCCAACTCACTAAAAGCAGGTGTGCCTCGTGCAGCAAGCATTTGAGATGCTCGACTGTATTCGTCACATTGACGACGAATCAAACGCGTCACAGTGGAGTACTGTCCTAATTGATTTTGAGCATCTCGTAAAATTAAGCGGAACTCTTCTTGTTTATCATGAACATTGAAAGGCAGTGGTTTCTTTTCATAATATTCCTTATCCACTGCTGGGAGTCGCTGTCCTTTGTGTTTAAAAAATTCCTTTTTTATTCCGTCATCCCATTTAATACTATCAAGAATCCGGATCTTGCGTTGTGTATCCACAATGCGTTTGGATAATTCTTGTATTATGAGTAACTCATCCGACTCAGATGTCATGATAACCCCTTATTACCTCGGCGGCGCAATACTAACTTGTGCATCCTGATTTTGTGGAGGTAAATTATAAAAATCACTAATATTTTCTTTTGTTAATGGGGGTGGTACCACTAAATGCACACCATTCCTACTTTTTAAGTATAGACTCTCTCCATTGCTTGAATAGCGTCCAGAACAGGCAGTAAGTACCAACAAACTAAAAACAATAAAACTCAACTTTTTCACAACATTCCCCAATTAAATCAATTCTAAACGCGTCATTACCTGTTCTAATGCTGCATGGTGTTCTGCAGACAATGGAATTAGAGGCATTCTAATTTCATTAGCAATTAATCCCATTTTATACATGGCCCATTTCACTGGAATAGGATTTGTTTCAATAAACAATAAATCATTTAATGGCATGAGTTGCTCATGCATACGTAAACAAACCGCATGATCACCATCTAAGGCACTGTCACACATTTTTGCCATTAACTTAGCCGCCACGTTAGCGGTTACAGAAATATTACCTTTAGCACCCGCTAACATCCATGAGGCAGCAGTAGGATCATCCCCACTATAAACATCAATACGGCCTTCAGAAAGACGCAGAATTTGCTGCAAACGCGTCATTTGGCCGGTAGCCTCTTTAATTCCTATAATATTGGAAATCTTAGCAAGACGTGCGACGGTTTCTGGTAACAAATCACATGCAGTTCGCCCAGGAACATTATAAAGAATAATCGGCATAGCTACCGATTGAGCAATAGCACAATAATGTTGGTATAAACCTTCTTGAGTTGGTTTTATATATGCGGGAGTCATAATTAATGCGGCATGCGCACCACATTCCATCGCTTCTTGAGTCAATGTGATGCAATCGCGGGTTGCATTCATCGCCGTGCCAGCAATTACCGGTATGCGCTCTTTAGCTTGATCTATAACTGTTTTGATAACTAAGAGTTTTTCCTCATGCGATAAAGTCCCTGCCTCACCAGTAGAACCTGCAGCAACAATACCATGAGTCCCCATTTCAATATGAAACTCTACTAATTCGCGCAATCGGGCTACATCAACTTGATCATCCTGCATTGGCGTAACTAAAGCCACTATACTTCCTCTGAACATAGCGTCCTCTTCTTATTATTATTCTAATTATCTAATACTACTGGAAAACCTAGGTCAGAGTAAAATCCCAATGATAAAACTGCTAATTACAAATCAATAGTGATCAACAATTCAACACATAATGATATTTTTGTACTAATATTGATAATGAAGAATCGTATTGGTTGTTTATTCCAAAGTGAAACATCGCTTAGGAAAATACCTAAATAAAAAAAGGGAGTCTACTATGAATAAAATTATCTCATCATTATGTGGAATTAGCCTTGCTAGCCTGATGTTGGGTGGTTGTACCAATACTGAAATAGGCACAGGAGTCGGAGGGGCCGCAGGCGCAGGTTTAGGTTATGCAGTAACTGGTGGTAGCGCCGTAGGAACTGTGATCGGAGCAGGTGCTGGTGCCTTAGTAGGAAATGCTATTGGCCGAGATCAAGACCGACGGGCCTATTATCGACATTATTATCGTCATGGCTATTATTACTAACCTAATAAACCACAACTCCTAAAAACCTGGATCTTCAGTCCAGGTTTACCCCGTTCCTGAAAAAAAATATAGTGAAATACAGCAATATCAAATTTACGTTGCTATACTCTAAAAGATTAATTTTTTGATTGTTCTCAATAATTTTTGAGATTAACCGGAAAAACACTACAAGGATTGTAATCATGCGCTTAAAAAATAAGGTTGCAATAATCACAGGTGCCGCCAGTGGTATAGGTAAGGAAATTGCGTTAGTTTACGCAAAAGAAGGAGCAAAAGTTGCTATTGCTGATCTTAATTTAGATCAAGCTAACCTTGCCGCAGAAGAAATCAAATCCCAAGGTGGACAAGCAATGGCCGTTGCCATGGATGTCACCGATGAAAATGAAGTAAATAAAGGGGTTGATGCCGTAGTAGAACACTTTGGCAGTGTTGATGTTCTAGTAAGTAATGCTGGAATTCAAATTATTAACTCGATTGATGAACTCCCCTACTCCGATTGGAAAAAATTATTATCTATTCACTTAGATGGTGCCTTTTTAACGACCCGGGCCGCGCTTAGACATATGTATGCTGCAGGTAATGGTGGAAGCATCATTTACATGGGCTCAGTGCATTCCAAAGAAGCATCCGTACTTAAAGCCCCCTACGTCACTGCAAAACATGGCTTACTTGGCCTATGTAAAGTGGTTGCTAAAGAAGGGGCCGCTCATAATGTAAGAGCCAATGTGATTTGTCCTGGTTTTGTACGTACTCCTTTAGTTGAGAAACAAATTCCTGAGCAAGCTAAAGAACTAGGAATTAGCGAAGAAGACGTCATTAAAAAAGTCATGTTAAAAGATACTGTAGATGGGGAATTCACCACTATAGATGACGTAGCACAAACAGCTTTATTCTTTGCTGCATTTGACACGAATGCGTTGACCGGCCAATCCCTGGTTGTTAGTCATGGATGGTTCATGGAATAACCCAGGTACAGCTGTATTCACATACAACTATTTAAGTGAGGCCGAAAATGAAAGAATCAGACGTTAAAGAAAAAGCATTTGCTATGCCACTTACAAGTTCAGCATATCCACGTGGCCCATATCGCTTTATTAATAGGGAATTTTTGACGGTAACCTATGAAACAGATATGGATTTACTCCGTGAAATAGTTCCTGAGCCTTTAGAGGTGGTGGAACCCTTGGTTCAATTTGAATTTATTCGCATGCCAGACTCGACCGGGTTTGGTGATTATACGGAATCAGGACAAGTAATTCCGGTGCGCTATAAAGGAAAAATGGGTAGCTATACTCACGCCATGTATTTGGATGATTTAGCGCCCATTGCTGCTGGACGTGAAATATGGGGTTATCCTAAAAAGCTTGCCCAACCCAAATTAGAAGTCGTAAGTGATACTTTTTTAGGGACGCTTAATTATGGCCCCTGCCGTGTTGCAACGGCAACCATGGGGTATAAATATGAAGCTCTGGATCTAAAAAAAGTAGCCGATGCGCTAAACACCCCTATTTATTTATTAAAAATTATTCCGCATGTGAATGGCGGCCCACAAATCTGTGAGCTAGTCGAAATCATGTTGTCTGATGTTGTCGTCAAAGGAGCATGGCAAGGTCCTGCACAATTAGAGTTAGCGCATCATGCTCTAGCTCCTGTAGCAAGCCTTCCAGTACGCCGAATTGTAAAAGCTGTTCATCTATTAACTGATTTAACCCTGCCTTATGGACGAGTGGTGCATGATTACCTCGCTCAATAAGCAAGAATAAAAATGATAAAGCCAAACTTAAGTTAAGGCTGTGATGTGGAGATGGAATAAAAATGTTAATTTTATTAGGTTATGTTGTGGTCTTAGTTTGTGTTTTTGGTGGATTTGCATTAGGCGGCGGCCATCTGGCTGCCGTATATCAACCCATAGAATTACTGATTATTGGAGGAGCTGCTGTAGGAGCCCTTATTGTAGGTAATAGTATGAGTGTCCTCAAAGCACTATGTAAGGCCCTGCCTAAAGTATTTCGCAGTGAAAAAACATCTAAAGCAACCTACATCAGCTTATTAGGATTATTGTATAACTTATTAAATAAAGCTCGCCAGCAAGGAATGATGTCTGTTGAATCAGATATTGAAGAGCCAGAAAGCAGCCCTATTTTCACCAATTATCCAGCATTAATGAATGAGCATCACATCATTGAATTTATTTGTGATTATTTCCGCTTAATTATTACGTCAAACTTGCAACCTTTCCAATTAGAAGCCTTGATGGATATGGAGATTGAATCACATCATGCTGAAGAGTTAATTCCTGCAAACACAATTACTAAAATCGCGGATGCAATGCCTGCTTTTGGTATCGTGGCAGCGGTTCTTGGAGTTGTACACACCATGGAATCAATTAACCTGCCACCATCTGAATTAGGAGTACTAATTGCGCATGCGCTTGTAGGAACTTTCTTAGGTATTTTGTTAGGTTATGGATTTATTGGCCCGATTGCCACAGCAATGGAACAAAGAGCCAATCAAACTCAGCTGATGCTGCAATCAATTAAAGCGACAATTTTAGCAAGTTTGCATAACAACCCACCGTTAATTGCTGTTGAGTTTGGTCGTAAGGTCCTATTCTCCGCCCAAAGGCCATCCTTCTCACAATTAAGTGATGAAATAAAGAATGTAAAACAAACTGATTCTGCCGCAAGTACAGCAACAAGCTAGAGAAAAATTATGAGTGAATCGAATAACAATAATAGTAACAAAGATAAAAAGACAGCACCGATTATTATTAAGAAAGTAAAAAAGCATGGGCATGGTCATCATGGAGGATCCTGGAAAATTGCCTATGCTGATTTTGTAACAGCAATGATGGCCTTCTTCTTATTAATGTGGCTTATTGCCTCATTAAATAAAGCCCAAAAGGATGGTATTTCTGAATACTTCAAACAGCCATTACGCGTATCTTTTTTTGGTGGTGAAAACGTCGGTAACCAGCAAGTTCGCATTAAAGGTGGTGGACCAAAAGTGGAAGACACAAATGGTTCTGTTTCCACTACGGACAAAGCGGCAGCGAAACTGGCAAAACAGCAACAAAGTACCCAAATTATTCAATCATCGCAAAATGAAACGCAAAAACTTGAAGAGCTAAAATCACAAATTAATCAAAGTATTCAAAGTGATCCTGCACTAAGCGGATTAAAGGATCATATGTTAATGGAAATCGTACATGATGGTTTACGTATTCAACTCATTGACGATCAAAAGCATCCTATGTTTAATGTAGGTTCAGAAAAATTAAATCCTGATTTTGAACCTGTTTTCCTGAAAATTTCTAAACTACTCAATGGGGTTCCTAACAAGGTAACCATTCAAGGGTATACGGACTCCCACCCCTACCATAATCCTGAAGAGCTGGACTATACGAACTGGGAATTGTCTACACAAAGAGCGAATGCTGCACGGAGAGCTTTAGTTAAATCGGGTATGGATGAAAATAAAGTATTGTCTGTTACAGGCTTTTCATCAACAGCTCCACTCAATAAGAAAGACCCGTTAAATGCAGTGAACCGTCGCATCAGTATCATCGTGATGAAGCCTGGGGCATCGGAAGAGTTAAGTAAAAACAAATAAGCGTAAGCTGCTGCTTGTAAATTGCAATATGAATCTGTAGCCTAATAAGAATAATTCATTCAGGAAGAGGCTTATGTTTGATTCTATAGCACGAATTGGGTTTTATTCTTTGATGGGAGCTGGTATTGGTACTGCTATTCCTACATTGCAAGTCTGTTCTGGGGGTATAGTAGGCACAGGGCCAATGGGTGGCTTCGCTGCTCCTGTTGCCATAATTTTAGGGGCATTGCTTGGAACCAGTGTTGGTTTAGGTGTTGGAGTTATAAAAGCTGCTCTCGATTATAAAACCCCTGCCTCCTCTTTGGAAAAGGTAATGGGGCTTGGATTTCTAATTAGTGTTGGCATTGGTACTTCGTTTATTTTAGCGGGTAGTGTGGGAGGTATTGCAGCTATGATGCTTGGTGCAGCCATTAGTTTATTGGCCTATTATGAAGAATCCATTCAATCAGTAATGGCATCACCACAAACTCATACAGGATTATCTCCATTTTGAGATTTAATTTAAAAATAAACCTCATGTAACAATTAACCAGAGCCATTGCAGGCTCATATGGAGATAAAAAAAACCCGCCATCAGGCGGGTTTTTTCGGGTCTTGAGTAGACAGCTTACATCATGCCGCCCATGCCTCCCATACCGCCCATTCCACCCATGCCGCTCATGTCAGCAGGTTCGTCTTTCTTAGGTAGGTCAGCAACCATGCACTCAGTAGTTAACATTAAGCTAGCTACAGAAGCAGCATTTTGTAATGCCATACGAGTTACTTTAGTTGGATCTAAGATACCCATGTCAACCATGTCACCGTACTCGCCAGTAGCTGCGTTGAAACCGTAGTTATCTTTGTTTTCAGATATTTTGTTTACAACAACAGAAGCTTCGTAACCAGCGTTAGTAGCGATCTGACGTAGTGGAGACTCGATAGCACGACGTAGGATGTTGATACCCATAGTTTGGTCGTCGTTATCGCCTTTCAGTGCATCTAGAGCTTTTTGAGCACGGATTAAAGCAACACCACCACCAGCTACGATACCTTCTTCAACTGCAGCACGAGTAGCGTGTAAAGCATCTTCAACGCGAGCTTTCTTCTCTTTCATCTCAACTTCAGTAGCAGCACCTACTTTAATTACTGCAACACCGCCAGATAACTTAGCAACACGCTCTTGTAATTTTTCACGATCGTAATCAGAAGAAGTTTCTTCGATTTGCGCGCGGATTTGAGTAATACGTGCTTTAATTTCAGCAGCTTTACCTTCGCCATCAATAATTGTGCAGTTTTCTTTAGTTACTACGATGCGCTTAGCAGTTCCTAAGTCTTCTAAAGTAGCAGCTTCTAAGCTCTTACCAATTTCTTCAGTAATAACTTGGCCATGAGTTAAGATTGCGATGTCTTGTAACATTGCTTTACGGCGATCACCGAAACCAGGAGCTTTAACAGCACATACTTTAACAATACCACGCATGTTGTTAACAACTAGAGTAGCTAAAGCTTCACCTTCAACATCTTCAGCAATAATCAATAATGGACGACCAGATTTTGCAACGCCTTCCAATACAGATAACATATCGCGGATGCTAGAGATTTTCTTGTCAACTAACAGAATGAATGGGTGCTCTAATTCGCAGCTCATGTTTTGTTGGTTGTTGATGAAGTATGGAGAAATGTATCCGCGATCAAATTGCATACCTTCAACAACTGATAATTCATTCTCTAAACCATTACCGTCTTCAACAGTAATAACGCCTTCTTTACCAACTTTTTCCATAGCGCTAGCAATGATTGAACCAATTGCTTCGTCAGAGTTAGCAGAAATAGTACCAACTTGAGCGATTGCTTTGTTGTCTTTGCATGGCTTAGACATAGATTGTAATTTCTTAGTAACAGCTAGAACCGCTTTATCAATACCGCGTTTCAGATCCATTGGGTTCATACCAGCAGCAACTGCTTTGTTACCTTCAACCAGGATAGAGCGAGCTAATACTGTAGCAGTAGTAGTACCATCACCAGCAGTATCAGAAGTTTTAGAAGCAACTTCTTTTACCATTTGCGCACCCATGTTCATGAAGCGGTGTTCAAATTCGATTTCTTTAGCAACAGATACACCGTCTTTAGTTACAGTAGGTGCACCATAAGATTTTTCTAATACAACGTTACGACCACGTGGACCCATTGTCACTTGAACCGCATCAGCTAATGCATTAACACCAGCAAGCATTTGTAAACGCGCGTCGTCTCCAAAACGTAATTCTTTAGCCATTCTTTTATCTCCTAATGAATCAATTCAATTACTTCTCGATTACACCCATGATGTCGTCTTCGCGCATCACTACATACTCGATACCATCCAATTTAATTTCAGTACCAGAATATTTTCCGAATAATACAATGTCACCAACTTTAACAGCCAATGCACGGACATCACCGTTTTCTAAGGCTTTTCCAGCGCCGATAGCAATGATTTCGCCACGCATTGGTTTCTCAGTAGCACTATCTGGAATCACAATACCACCCGCTGTGGTACGCTCTTCTTCCATACGACGAACTACTACGCGATCGTGTAAAGGACGAATTTTCATAACATATATCTCCTGAATTTAATTAAACTGTAATGACGCTGAATAGACATATGGGGACGTTGAATATACTTTCAAGGGGCAAAATAAAAAAAAATTAAAATGTTTTTTTATGAATTAGCATTTTTTCGCTATTATTTGCAGCAAAGTCTCTTTTATAATCCACAGCAAAATAATTTTTAGCCATAGGGTGTATAAGTTAAATGTTTGATTTTACGGGAAGTTATACCGACCTCTACCAATTGACCATGGCTCAAGTTTATTTTTTGCAAGGGCAACACAAGCAACAAGCTATTTTTGATTATTTTTTTCGGAAACTACCATTTGGTTCGGGTTATGCCGTTTTTGCTGGTTTGGCGGATCTATTAAGTATTTTGGAAAATCTTCGCTTTGATGCGGCAGACATTGAATTTTTAGAAAAAAATGGCGCCCATCCCGAGTTTTTGAATTATCTGAAAAACTTTCAATTTACAGGAAACATTTATGCTGTTGCTGAAGGCGACCTCGTATTTCCTACCGCACCGATTGTTACCGTTGAGGCGAATATTATTGAAGCCCAATTAATCGAAACCATTCTCTTAAATATATTAAATTTTCAGACACTTATTGCCACTAAAGCAAGCCGTATAAGACACGTTTCAGGCAACAGCACGTTGATTGATTTCGGTTTACGTAGAGCCCAAGGCCCCGGTGGTTATTATGCCAGTCGAGCAGCGATCATTGGTGGTTTTGATGCCACCAGCAATGTACGTGCTGGCCGTGATTATCAAATCCCTGTCTCAGGCACCATGGCGCATTCATTTATTCAAAGCTACGATAGTGAACTTGCAGCATTTCGTGCTTTCGTTGAAGTTTGGCCTGAGCATTCTACCCTACTGGTTGATACCTATAACACCTTAGAAAGTGGAGTTCCCAACGCCATTTTAGTAGGTAAAGAAATGGCGCAGCGTGGACAGCGTTTGCAGGCAATACGCTTAGACAGTGGCGATTTGAATTATTTAGCTCACAAAGCACGCCATATGCTGGATGAAGCTGGAATGCCCTATGTCAAAATTGTTGCATCAGATCAATTGAATGAATACAGTATTAAAGCCTTACGCGAGCAACAAGCACCGATTGATGGATTTGGAGTGGGTTCAAATTTAATTGTTGGTATGCCAGATGCGGCTTTAGATGGGGTATATAAATTGGCGGTTGCCAATCATAAGCCACGTATTAAGCTTTCAGAAAATACCGCCAAAATAACAATCCCCTATAAAAAGCAGGTTTATCGTGTTATGACTAATGAACAGCTTTTTTTAGGAGCTGATGTTATCGCTTTAGCGGAAGAGCAACACATTGATACCTTATATTCACCATTAGGTAAGGTAACATCGAGCTCACTGCAAAATTACCCTAAAGAACCATTACTTCATAAAGCGATGAGCCAGGGTAAAACATTAATACCAACCAAATCTTTACAACAAATCAAAGAATACTCTAGCTTGCGGTTGTCGCAATTACCTGACGAATACAAGTGCATTGAGCATCCTAAAACATATCAAATAGGCCTAAGTAATGAGTTGAACGCAAAGCGTGCTCAGCTGATTCAAGAACATGAGCAATGGGATAAATGAAAACATTAATCATTCTAGACGTTCAAAATGATTTCATGCCTGGAGGTGCATTAGCAGTTCCCCAGGGTGATGTGATTGTTCCCGTGATTAACCAGGTAATGAACCATTTTGGCTTAATTGTGGCTACTCAAGATTGGCATCCCAAAAACCATAAAAGTTTTGCCTCCCGCCATCCGGGTAAAAAACCTTTTGAAAAAATCCAGCTCCATGGTCTGGAACAAACTCTTTGGCCTGACCATTGTGTGCAAGGAAGCAAAGGGGCTGAGTTTTTTCCACAATTAGACACCACACGCATCGCGGCTATTTTTCGTAAAGGGATGGATCCAGAAATAGACAGTTACAGCGGCTTTTATGAGAATGATCATAAAAAAAGCACCGGGTTAACCGCGTATTTGCGTGCAAAAGGAGCATCTGAACTTTATTTTTGTGGTTTATGCGCGGATATCTGTGTGTATTATAGTCTCAAAGATGCGATGCAGGAAGGATTTAAAAATTATTTAATTGAAGATGCGACCCATCCTTTAAATGAAGGCGTGTTTAAACGTATTCGGGGCGAGTTAAAGCAGTTGGGTGTGGGGTTAATTAAGAGTAATGAGTTAGATCTAAGCTTTTGATTTTAGATTAATTAATTTATAAAACCTTCTATTTGACGTAGCCTGACTCAACATTGAGTTTCGGGGTTTCATCTCTTGTTGGCCCTAGGGGCCCCACCTCACCTACTTAGCATATAGGCTACAGAGTCCAGATTATCTTACATCTCACCACCCACGCTGCGGTAATTCGTGGATTAATAGTCAAAAACAATCCCATATTTGACAAAATATTTTCCTATTGTTGTAATGTTTCTGTTCGAGCACATTGATCGTGCCGAATTTACTTAGGCCTAAAATACTGCTCTCACCACTACGACTGAAGTCTACTTTTTTAGGTTATCTTTCTTAAAACATTTATAGGGATCGTTGTGATGTTTTATTTTGTTAATCATTTTCGTTCATTTGTTAATCGTGTTCTTTGGGGAGAGGTTAATTCTCCATCACTGTTTAGTGAAATAAAAAACTCGGCTCAGCCCGTGCATTTCGTGAATTTTGGTTTATTGGGAGGGAATGTTGCCTTTATAAATCCCCAAGAACTAGACATGGCCCACCTACTGGATACACTCGATGCAGAACCGCAAGGACGACGAGGAGAAATGGGGCTACGTTTTTTTGTTGGTGGCGATTTCATTAGCACCCGAGCTAAAGATGATAAAGAATATACCGCGTTAAGCCATCATTATTTATTATCTGGCCTCTTGTCCAGGCCTGCAGCCTTCATTGAAAACACTCAGCAATCAATTCATTTATATTTGGACAAGCATGCCCAACAACCAGTTCCCTTACTGGAGTTAGCAACTACCCCATTAAGGAATAGCTTAGCACGAGGATTATTTGATATTGAACAAATCCCCCCTAATCTACATCAGGCGTTGCAAGGGTTTTCAGACTTAGTGCAAGACAAATTAGAAAGTTTTGGTAAAACCTTATCGGTTAAATTAATGACCGCGTATTATTCTTGGCTATTTTATTTCATTCCGCAATATCAGCAGGCAAAACAAAACTACTTGGCAGCTAGTGAGCAATTTTTAGCAGAGCAAGCCACTGCCGTTATTGCCCACTTTCAAGAATTAAAACAAGACAATCAAAAAACTTTATTTAACATCACCAATGCATTGGCGCGTTTTATTGCTCAACGAGTTAAAGAAACTTATCCGGATTTAGACTCATATGAATTGCTCGATTATTTATCGTGCATGACCGAGCAAGATTTAAAGCCTTACTTACAAGAAGCCTATATCAAAACTCTTCCTGTACTTCCTTTGCCAGGAGATATGATTGTTATCCCCGCCTGTAGTGCGATGACTGAATTGGCACAGAATGAAACCTTACTGCTTGCATTAAGAAGTGAGCTAGAAAAACGAAACTTTAAAAATAAAACGGCAGAAGAACGTCGTGAAGATATTTTACAAGACAAACAAAATAATGGCTTGCTGCATCGTATTTTCTTAGAGGCTTTAAGACGAGATTTTCAGCAGAAGAAACCGGAAGATTTGGAAGCTGAAACAGTTATTCTACGCTATAGCGAACATGGTATTAGTCTCAAAAATCAAGATAAAGAAGAGGTAGCACAAATTCCCCCGCAAACGATGCTTGCAATTTTAAATGCCCTCCCCCGCTTTGATCCTAAAATGTGGCCCGAACCCGAACGTTTCGACCCGAATAGATTTGCAAATGATGAGAAGAAAACACGTGAAAAAACCGTGCTCACCATTTTCTCCTACGGCAAACGTCGTTGTCCTGCGAATTTAATAACGGAATTTATTTTTCAAACGTTTATCGCTGAACTCGTGATGAATTATGATCTAAGTTTGATTCATGGGGATAATTTGAAGCAGGCAGAAATAAAATTACAACCTATAGCGGCAAATGCTGATTTAGTGCTAGAAGATGACCATTTAATGGGGAAAATTTAAAAGTCCCATTAAATGCAGCATGACGTAATCAAGGGTTATGCAGCCTTTAGAAAACCTTGATTACGCTGCGCTGCATCAAGGCTACACCAATTTAAATAATTGCTACTCCTGGCCATAAATCGCATATTAAGAGTTACGTTTTGTCTTTATTCGAACTACAATGAAGGAAATTGCATTGCTGTTATCAAGGTCTCAAATGAAAAAATGGTTGCTCTTTTTTATATGCTGTTTTACTACCATTATTGGATATACGGCCCCTCTTCCTCCTGTCCAAGTATTTCAGGTCAAGGTAGACCTCGTTGATCTCAACACCTTTACAATCGATTTCAAGATCAAACCACAGCATTTCTTATATTCTAATAGCATTAAATTGGAGCCTGAGCAAAATAACATCATGCAATTAGGCCCCCTGCGTCTTCCTCCCACCCTAGAAAAAACAGATAAGCGCGGGCAAAAATACACTGTTTTCCGAGATAAAGTTTCCATTCCTATAGCCATATTGGGTAATAATCCTGGAAAAACATCTCTACTATTAAGTTATCAGGGATGCTCTGATGATGGCTTTTGTTATCCTCCAGAAGAGCAAAAAATTCAGCTCGTTATTAATGACAAACTAGAGCTGAGCCACGTAAACCTGGCCAAAACAGAAAATAAGCCAGCAGCAACAACAATCCCTGGCCAATCCCAAAGTGAACTTAGCAAAGTTTTTGAAAGCCAAAACTGGGCTATGATCTTACTCACATTCTATGGCTTAGGGTTACTGTTATCATTTACGCCCTGCATTTTACCTATGGTTCCTGTTTTATCAGGAATTATCATTGGCCATGGAAAAGAAATTACGACGCGAAAAGCATTCTTTCTCTCCTTAAGTTATGTACTTAGCATGTCCGTTACTTATGCCATCGTAGGGGCAGTCGTTGCTCTGTTAGGCTCGAATCTGCAAATCAGTATGCAATCGCCATGGTCTATTGGTTTCTTAAGCATAATTTTTGTTCTGCTTGCCTTATCCATGTTTGGATTCTATGAATTTAAACTACCCAATTCCTGGCAAGCAAAAATTGGCAATACCAGTCGCAACCAACGCGGAGGGCATTATCTTGGTGCAGCAATCATGGGCTGTTTATCAACTTTGATCTTGTCCCCCTGCGTTACCGCCCCCTTAATCGGTGTATTAACTTACATAGCTCAAACTAAAAATGTTCTTTTAGGCTGCCTCACACTCTTAGTTTTAGGATTTGGTATGGGAACCCCCCTACTTCTAATCGGTACGTCTGCCGGAAAGTGGTTACCAGAAACCGGCGGCTGGATGAATACGATTAAAGCCTTCTTTGGCGTTCTATTCATCGCTGTTGCCATTTTGCTGATCTCACGTATTGCTCCAGCGGTAGTAAGCATGGCTCTATGGGCGAGTTTACTTATTTTTTCAGGTATTTATTGTGGAGCATTAGCTCATTCCTCAAGCAACCAGGAAAAATTTAGTCAAAGTGTAGGAATTATTTTATTAGTTTATGGCATCCTCATTCTAATTGGGGCGAGCATGGGCGCAACAAATCCCCTACAACCCTTAAACGTTTCCCAGGCAGCGAGCGTAATACCATCTAAGATAGAGCCTCATGAAGAACTGTCTTTAAACCAAATAAAGCAGAAGATTATCGCTGCTCGCGGGAAACCCGTGCTGTTGGATTTTTATGCGGATTGGTGCACTGCATGTAAGGTTATGGACGCTACGACCTTTCAAGATCCCAATGTGCAGACCGCATTAGAACAATTTGTCGTTCTGAAAGTAGATGTCACTAAGAATAGTGTTCATGATAAAAAAATACTAAATTATTTTAATGTAATCGCCCCCCCAACCTTTATATTTTTTGATGCCAAGGGCATGCAACATGATGAATTACTTGTGGTTGGTGAAGTATCTACAGATGAGTTTTTAACGAAGCTCAATCAAGTGGTTCAAGAATCTAAATAGCTAAGCAAGTACTGTAAGTCGGGCCCATGGCCCGACTTACAATTATTATTTTTTAGTGAGCGAGAACAAAACTACTGGCTTGTTCTTGCAATACACTAGCTGTTTTAGGAAGTGCATATCCGCAGCATTGCTCTGCATCAGGAAATTGATAATCTTCAGGTAAATTAACGTTCTTTTGGAAAATTAGAACTTGTTTACGATGCCCGCCTGCCTCGCTAATAGGGCTTTGATTACGTTTAAAGAAACGCACCAGTGGTAGTGGGGTATCCTCATCTAATTGATCTACCTGATAACGAAAGTCTTGGTTTAGGCTAACCAATTTATTTAACAAGGAATGAGCATATTCTTTCTGCTGGCTCTCATTTGGCAGCTCTTCATCTTCATTTAACTCAAGCCAGATTTCTAATTTATCCGCACCAGTTTCATCTTGGTAGGAATAAAAAGCTTTCTTTAAAACAATTTGCTCTAACTGTTCATCTGTTGTGACTGCGCGCTCTAATTCGGTAAACGCTAAGTTAGCTCCATTGAACACAACCGTTGAATCTCTCCCCCATACAAACATTAATGGAAGATTGGTTTTGGGTTTCTGGAACATCCCATATTTAGCTAAAAGAGCCTGGATGTCGCTTGATGCATACACACGACCTTTATCGCCTAAATTATAACGAATACGCGGAGAAGAACGATCATCTCGTGTACAGGTAAATAATAAGTTATCTTCATTATCACATTCCACATGATAGTTCATAGGATCATAATGAAACACCATGGGTAAGCCTTTGTTTTCGCCATACAGCTCTCGAGCAAGACCAGGATTCGTTTCAATCGCTTTACGCACTGATATTTCGTATTCCGTTTCAACACCTAAATTAATATCTAGGTCTGAAGCACCATAAGAAGAATAGATTTGATTAAAACCATGATTAATTAATTGATCGCGCATTGCTTCAGATATAGCTTGGCCGCCTACAATCCCAATCACAGAAAACTCATCAAAATTATATCCCTTCTCTTGGGCATAAGCGGTAAGATCTTTCAAGAATGGAGGATAACCCGCAATAATCATCTGGTTCTTTTCTTTATTTAATGCGTCCGCGATTGCCTTAATTTCTGATCGATAGCGTCGAATTATGAGCTGAGCACCTCCCTCCAATTGAGATACTGCTAAATCAAATTCCTCGGTAAACGTTGAAGTCCGTTTTTTTAACATCGCTTTTAAGGTGGTTTCAATTAAAGTAATAATTCCTTGTTTGTCCTCCTCCATTAAACTAGGATGTTTGCGCATGAACGCATCAACAGCAAGCTCCAATTGATGGCGCTCATAACGTGCATTGCTTACTAGTTTATCAAGAATCTTATCTTTATCAGGACCTGTAGCAAAGACGCTTCCAGTCTCACGCATTAACTCATAAGTAGTTAAACCTGTCGCCCATGGCCCAAGAGCAAAGGCATTAATATAGGATAAACGGCGCGCTCCAAATTGGATTCTAGCAGCCAACTGCAAAGACTTTTTAACTGTTTCCAGTTCTTGCTCTCCACGAACCCACTCTGTAGCTTTCCCCGTAGTTCCTGTTGAGGTATCTGTTTTATGGGCAACCGGATATTTTCCTCGTAAATGAGTATCTGAATCATTTTGCTGAAATTTAATATAATTATCTTTTGTCGTTTCAGGAATTTGTCGAAACTCAGTTTCAGATGTTGGCGTTCCGTTAAAGCGGACAAGATGATTTTTATAAGCAGGGACTTCTTTATATGCCTCATGAAAACGTTTTTTGGCAAGCACTTCCCCTGCCTCTAAAATTTCTGCTTCTTTACCTAAAAAAAGAAAGCGTATATTAATTAACTTGGTACTAACTATGGTTTTTTGGTAAAGCCAGCTCAGAAAAGAGCCTTTAAAGAAATCACTAAAACGGTTAGACCAGCTATCAACTAAACGCTGATTATATCTTCCTGCATGGCGTAGCCCTTCTGTTCCGGCTTTAATTTGCCGTTTCTTTTGCTCCATATCATCATTACTGTCACTAGCCCATAATTGCCGATTAAGTGCCGCTGACAATGCGTCATCTTGAAGGTCTTTATGAGCCTCTTCACCGAGATATTTAATCAAACTGTTACGATTAATACGAAACTCACGAAGCTCATATGCTCCTAATTCGTTAACTACTTCTGCTTGAAATTTAATGGTCTTATAAAACAGAGAAGCAAAAGAACTATGAAAGGTAACGCCATTTTTCCCAAGCACATCGCGCGGATTAGTTATACCATTCTTAAATAATAGTCTTTGACCATATTCATGGTGATTAAATAAAACAACGGGGCTATCAAGTTTATAAGCGGGCATATCCATTCCTATAAAATAAATTCGTCTTATTTTAATACATTTAGATTAATAAAATATTAAGAGAATGAATTGGTTAATTTTTCTATTTGGGGAGGAAGGATATTGAGCACTGCCCCCTGATCGTTGCAGTCAGGGAAGCGGTGAAAAGAAGAACAGGTTAAAATTTAATGCATATCCAGTCCGCGTGATAAACCAGGGATTTCAAAATCCTCTTGTTTAACTTCAGATTGGGTGAATGCTTCGCCTGCTTTAAATTCCTTGCCATCATGATGGTATAGTTTTCCATCCTTTGCATAAGCAGTAACATTTTTAGTTACGGGATCAAACATAATAAAAGAATCGCCTTTTTCAGCTTGCTTCATGAAAAATTTACTGCATTCATCTTGTGAACTAAATTTAAAACGAACTGAACCATCATCCTCGACCTTAGGCGCTTCATAATGCTCCTCACCTGCATATGCTTCGTTGTAGTCGGCAATAAGCTCCTCGATATTTTCGGCGCTCACCGAGACAGTCGTTGTATCAAGTTCAATTAATGTAGCTTCTAGCTCGGAAACAGGTAATTCAGCATCCTTAATGCGTCTGAACTTCAATCGCTTAAGTTCTTGCTCCTGTTCTTCCGTCAATGCTTCTGTTATTTTCTTTAATTCAATTAAACGCTTCAAATCTTCTTTTCGATTACCCATAATTTCTCCAAAGCAAAAATTTCTATTTAATAATACGCAATTTTTTATCACTTGATGAGCGTAATCTTTTTTTCTTTACTTATTTCTTACAAATACGTACGAGTGAAAGCAAGAGTAAAGTAAAATTTCTTAAACAGTCGACATTCCTATAGAGAAAGGGTATAATTCGTTCATTTTTTTTACAGTTAGAGTTTTATGAATCATAAAGTCGGTTTTGTTAGCTTAGGTTGCCCTAAAGCATTAGTAGATTCAGAACGAATCATTACTCAATTACGCGCTCAAGGTTATGAGTTGGTATCCAACTATGACGATGCAGGCGTGGTTGTTATTAATACCTGTGGGTTTATTGATAGTGCGGTTAAAGAGTCTTTAGATACGATTAAAGAAGCCATGGCAGAAAATGGTCGTGTTATTGTGACCGGTTGTCTTGGTGCGAAAGCAGATATTATCAAAGAAGCTTGCCCCGATGTATTACATATCAGTGGCGCCCATGCTTATGAAGAAGTAGTGAATGCGGTACATGAACATCTTCCGCCTCCAGCAGATCCCTTCATGCAATTAGTGCCTCCTCAAGGAATTAAACTAACACCCCGTCATTTTGCTTATTTAAAAATATCTGAAGGCTGTAACCAAAAATGTACATTTTGCATTATCCCCACCATGCGTGGCAAATTGCAAAGCTATCCTTTAGTTCAAGTGTTATCAGAAGCTAAAAAATTAAAAGAAGCAGGGGTTAATGAAATTTTAGTAATTTCCCAAGATACTAGTGCCTATGGCGTGGATACGCGTTATGAAGAGGTTAGCTGGCAAGGAAAAACTATCAATACCCGCTTTTATGATTTATGCAAACAGCTCGGCGAATTAGGTATTTGGGTACGTCTGCATTATGTTTATCCTTACCCGCATGTAGATGAAATCATCCCATTAATGCGTGATGGTTTGATTTTACCTTATCTTGATATTCCACTACAGCATGCAAGTTCACGCGTGTTAAAAGCAATGAAACGCCCTGCAAGCAGTGAAAATACCTTGATGCGTATCGCAGCATGGCGTGAGATATGCCCTGATATTACGTTACGCTCCACGTTTATTGTTGGTTTCCCAGGAGAAACAGAAGAAGAGTTTACTGAGCTGCTTAACTTCTTGGAAGAAGCACAATTAGATCGCGTAGGCTGTTTCAAATACTCGCCAGTTGAAGGTGCAAAAGCAAATGATTTAGCAGATCAGGTGCCCGAAGAAATTAAGGAAGAGCGCTATCACCGCTTTATGCAATTACAAGCTGAAATTAGCCGTAAGAAATTAGAGCAAAAAATTGGTAGCGTCCAAACCGTCCTGATTGATGAAATTACACCAGAGCACATCATTGCGCGTAGTAAAAGTGATGCCCCCGAAATTGATGGATTAGTTATTTTACCTCCCACTCCAGGAGTGAAAGTTGGTTCATTCGCTGAGGTACGCATTACTGACAGTGATGATTATGATTTATTCGCAGAATTCAATTAAAAAAGTAGGTAATAAATGACGGACTTAAAAATAGGCGAAGAAGTATGGATTATCAGTTTTGAAGTCGAAAATGATTTCTATTTGTTAGCTAAGCAGACGATTACTGAACTTTTAGAAGATCAGGTTGAATGTGAAGATGAATTTAATACTTTTCATGTATCTTACGATGATATCTATCGCAACAAAGCAGATGCATTTAATGCGATGATTGAACGTTTAACGCAAGTAAGAGATATAGATTAAATTGTAGCCTTGATGCAGCACTGCATCAAGGCTACGGTTATTCCGCATGCACTTTTAGCGTTACTTCAATATTACCGCGGGTAGCATTGGAATAAGGACAAACATGATGTGCTTTTTCAACGAGTTCTTCAGCGTCCTTTTGGTTTAAACCTGCAATAGTAGCTTCTAATACGACACCGAGTTTAAAACCCTTCTCTGGTGTTGGGTATAAGGAAACAGTTGCTTGCATGTGTGCGTCGCTTAATGGAATTTTTTGCATTTGAGCAACATAGCGAATAGCACTTTCAAAACAAGCGGCATAACCGGCAGCAAATAATTGCTCAGGGTTATTCCCATTACCGTTTCCACCTAGCTCTTTTGGCATTGCCAAATCTAATTTTAAAAGACCATCTGTTGTTTCTACATGCCCATTGCGCCCACCATGGGTTTTAGCTGTTGCAGTATAGAGTGCATTCATTTGTATAATCCTTTATATGTTAGGCTCGATCCAAAGATAGTTACAACTTATAACTTTGTCAACGGAATAAATACTGCTGATAAATAGCGGCAACCTGATGAGGAATATCCTCATCAATCTCAGTTCCAGGGCGTAACAATTGCAAATGCAATATATGATGATAATAGCGATATGCCTTTTTTAATATCAAGAATTGTTCTCTGCTTAAAATATTCGCTGCATATAACCGTGTTAATTGCCCTAAGGTTTGAGTCGAACGTGCCAATTCCGGACAACTAGAATCTAGCACTAAAAACTGCACTAAAAATTCTAAATCCAATAAGCCTCCAGGGATATGCTTCAAAGGCAAAGACTCCTGATGCTGTTCGATTCTGGCCCTCATGGCAATGACTTCGCTCTGCAAGATGCCCCTATCTCGTGATACAGACAATACTTGCCTTTTTAATTGTAAAAATGTCTGTTTAATTGCGGTATTACCCGTTAAGATGCGCGCTTTTAATAAAGCCTGATGCTCCCAAGTCCACGCTTGCTTTTTTTGATACTCCACAAAAGAATCCATATGACTCACGAGTAAACCAGCAGAACCAGAAGGACGCAATCGAGTATCAACTGGATATAAAACCCCTGATTGCAAACGCGTAGTCAGCATATGCAAAATTTTCTGAGTTAAGCGTGTGACTAATGCCTCATCCTCAGGTTTTACCGTATGCAAAAATACTAAATCCAAATCTGATGTATAACTCATCTCCCGACTACCCAATTTGCCATAAGCAATGATGGCAAAATGTGAGTGCATTTGTTCCATTTCCGGATAACGCAGGCTTAATTGCTCACTGGCTAAGCTCAAAACTTCGTTCACGATGACTTGTGCCACATCGGTTAAAAAACGCGCAATGCGTACCGAACTACAAAAACCGTAAAGTTCTGCGCGTGCAGCCATCAGCCAATTAGTTAACTTAAATTGGCGCAATAGCTCCTCTTTAGCCTCCATATCCGGATAATGCTTCAATTTTTCCCAAAGCAACTCCTGCAATTGCGAACGTGATAGCGGACGCCATTCTTGCCCTTGATCTAACAATACCTCTAATAAAAATGGCTGGCTTACCAGCAAGGAAGTAATAAAGGGGCTATGTGCAAACCAAAAAAGTAGCTCAGTTAAAACATGCGGATTTTCAGTTAATAAAGCCAGATAGGCGCTACGCCCCACAATATTTTCTAATAAATGCAAAACTTGTAATAGAACCTTCTCGGTATGATCCACCTGCGTTAATTCGGTTAACAGGAGAACCATAAAACGATCCAAACGCATACGCGCGCCTTGGGGAAGGCGGCGACAACGAGGACCATGACGAAACGCATGGATCATTTGATAACAATGTTCTGCATTGTCAAAATCTAAACTGATTAATAAATTAATCGCCATGCCCGTTTCAACATGCCCTTGCCAAAGACTTGCTAATTGATTCGCTAATAATCTTTTCTCATCTTCATAATAATCAACCTTTCCCATTACCGCATGGAACGCGTAGCTAATAATACGTTGATATTGATGAAGCCTCTCCAAAAGCTCATCCCAAGATGTAAAATCCATAGCTAAAGTTACTTGTGCTTTTTTTACGGGATCTTCAGGTAAGGAATGAATCTGCTGATCATTTTGGCTTTGCAGTATATTTTCAAGCCGTCGTAAAAATAAATAAGCCTGCTTTAACGCATCACTGTGATGCAATAAGCCCTCTTGTTTTAACACCGCAAGCGCTTCTAAGGTGCTTTGTGTTTGTAGTTGAGGTAAGCGGCCTCCACGAATAAGCTGAAAATTTTGAATAATGAATTCTACTTCTCTAATCCCTCCTCTCCCCCGCTTAATATCATCCAAACGAGGGTTAAGCTGCACTTCTCGCTCAATCATTGCTTTCATGCTACGCAATGATTCGATCACGCTAAAATCTACATAACGTCGATAAACAAAAGGGGTTATCAAACGCTCAAACCAAGGATGTACCTCATCAAGGGATGGAGAAATTACACGTGCCTTCACCATAGCATAACGTTCCCAATCACGTCCTTGTTCCTGATAATAAGTCTCCATTGCCGCAAGACTTGGAACTAAGGTCCCACTATCCCCATTAGGTCGTAATCTTAAATCCACACGAAAGATAAACCCTTCTGAGGTTATCGTTTGAAATAGTTGGCTAAATTGTTGCGCTACCTTATTAAAGTATTGCTGATTTTCAACAGGCTCTTCACCATCAGTTTCACCAGCCGCAGTGTAGGCAAAAATAAGATCAATATCGGAGGAATAATTTAATTCTCTTCCCCCTAACTTCCCCATTCCCAAAGTTAATAAAGTAACTTGATTTCCCTCTTTATCTCTAGGTATACCGTAACGAGAGGAAAGAGCATACTGACAATAATTCAATCCATGTAAAATGAGCGCATCAGCACAATCGGACCAGGAGCGTATAGCCTGTTCAGTGCTACAGAGCCCGGAGAGTTCCAACAATAATAATCGTAATAAATGAGTATGGCGAAATTGGCGCAATTCTCGTGCAAAATGAGCTTGCGGCAAGGTTAGGGATATATTGTCAATGGCTTGAAAATATTCTTCACGCATTAATGGTGCAGCACAATTATCAGTAGCTAAAAGTTGCTTTAGCAGCGCTACTTGCTTACCTGCATAATCGCTTACCACAACCAGTTCTTTTACCACATCGATTAACGGATGTGATAAATCCGAAAAATGCTTTTCAATAAACCATGATTTAGATTCGCGTAACTCGGAAGTATCTATTGACATAAATTGGATTCTTATCCTGAATTCACATTAATAATGAAATTTTTCATTCCCAAAACTAATATCTCGTTATAATCTATAAAAATCAATAATTATTCAGTGAATTAAAATGAATTTCTTTCGTCGTCTTTTGCTTGCCAGCATTAGTTTTTCTTCAGCATTATTTGCAGACGATCTGCCCGTCTTAAATATTGGAACTGAAAACTTTAACCCGCCCTTTGTAATGCGAGGTTCAAAAAATGAAATTTATGGCTTTGACATCGACTCAATGAATGCCTTGTGCAGAATAATGGGGCGCACCTGTCGCTATCACATCATGCGTTTTGATGCACTTTTAGATGCGGTAGCCAGAAAACAAATTGATATGGCCATGAGCTCCATTACCATCACTCCAGAGCGAGCCAAAATAGTAAACTTTAGTCTGCCTTATCTGCTTAGTTATTCGCGCTTTGTCACCACCCCCAAGGTAAAAACCGAACCTTTTACCTTAGAGTTTCTACATGGCAAAAGGATTGGTTTGGAAACTGGAACGATATTTGAACAAGAATTAAATACCATGGGAGTTAAAAACCCGAAGATCAAATACTATATAACCGTATCAGACCAACTCACTGGTTTAAATAGAGGTGAAGTAGACATTATCTTACTGGATAACCCAACGGCGAATTATTGGGCTGCGAATTCCTCCGATACCTTCAAGTTAGCTGGCCCACCGTATATGTATGGCTATGGACTTGGTATTGCAGTAAATCCAGGGGAAGGGGCATTATTAACAGCGCTCAATCAAGCCTTGTTACAATACCAAGGTTCGCCTGAATATAAACAAAATTATGATAAATATTTGTTGGAGTTTTAACAGCTCATTCCAATTTGATTTAGTTGCCATTTTCAAAAATAGCCTGGTTGCTGGCAACCAGGCTATTTTATTTTAAGGGATGTCTCACACGCAAATAGTTTTCATTAATTGCTCATCTTCGGAGCTAGCCGACCTTCGTATCAAACTCATATTCTTCATAAGATGAGATTGGACCAAACTCATTAGATTACATACCCTTGCACTACAATCATGAAATAATTCCACCTGAAACTTTTGCAATGTCTGATTACTTAATACCGCCCGGGCTAATATTTCCAGATGCTCAGAGCTCAAATTACAGTCTATTAATGAAATAACCTCCACTGAGGTATTTTTTCTTATAATTTTCTCTAATCGTACAACATCATCGTGGGTCATGGGAAAGGTATCAAATTCAGCTACTTTTATTCCGCTGTCTCCATCTTCCAACATTTTGAATAAGCGCTGCTTTCCAGTCATAGGCTTCTTATCAAAGAAGCCCCCCTGTTTTTCAGACATAAATAGCTCCTACGTTAATCCATACTTCACTTCATGAGGAGAAGCATGGTCTTTAATTATCGTTTTAATATGCTCTAAACTACGATTCAAACCACTTTGGGTTAAAACACCATAGGTCTTACCCATTTTCTTTTCTAAATCTAAATTTTTATTCACCGTATTAGCAACCAAAATCTCTAGCTCATCGGGTGCTTTCACCAATTCTACTTGATGATTAAATTCTATTGCCAAAGACAATTTCTCTTTAGTTAAATGGTTATTGCGGAACGCTCTACTGATAAAGTTTAAACCACCATTATTACTGCCTCGGGCATTGATGTATCGGTTCATTTCCAACCTAACCTTATTTAGCAATGCCGGATCAATGAGCGCGTTGCCTAAGTGGGATAAACTGGATTTAGGTAAAGAATTTTTCCGCTCTAATGGCTTATCTAAATAATGAGGCACATAATGCTGGCTGAAATAATGCAGATAACTCTCCCATGCTGCATCATGACGTGCTGCAAAATCAGGATCAATACGTTCTTGCTGAGCAAAAAATTGATGATAGTTTGGCGGGGGAGCTAATTTACCTTGCTGTGGAACATGAACCTCATAACCTGGCACCAAATCTAATGCATAGTGTGCAGGAGCTATCACCTCATGAATACTGTGAAATCCCGCAGCAACAATATAAACCATTATCGCAGTTAAATAATTCTTTTTTAAAATCTCAGTGGGAAAATTAGCTAGAATTTCCATTTGTCCTAAAAGCACACTCGTCATGCCCGAGGGGCCTGAAACGTAAACCGCATCATTTTCGATGAGATCAAGAACATATTGAGACTTAAGGTTAGCTCCTTGTGCCTTGCAATCGGCAGTCCAAATCGAATGATGTGTAGGTAGGCCAATTTCATATTCCTCTTGCCCCCGACCCAATAAACCTAATTGCTGTGTCCCTTCCTCATCAAAAGCATTAGGCATCTTCCCGCGATTATCAAGTACTTTGTATAAGGGAGAGCTATACATCAGAACGTCGGGAATATAACCTCTACAGAACGTCCCCAGAACAGGATCCTTTAACCCCTCAGAAAAAAAGGTTTCCATAGGTCCGCGCCAAATTTTGGCTACAATTTCAGCCATTTTTCCTACAGGCTTTCGTTCTATTCCCGTTATAGGAAACTTGCGTATAATGCCTTGAGCAAATTTATAATGAATATGCATTATTTCAGCTAATTGTTCAGGTTTATTATCTACCAATATTTTTTTTATGTCTTCAAGGGTGGGATTTTCTTCTGCACCAAAAGAAATAACATGATAATTTCGACTGAATAAGTCAATGTAAAAAGACCAATCAAACTTATCTTGAAGCAAGCTTAATTGCTCGATAACACGAAGAATTTGCTCAGAAACTGCTTGTATCGCCTCCATCATTGCCTTGGTTGGCTTGCGAAACAAAATTATAGCTAGCTCAGACTCCCAGCGCCGCGCCAATGGATTATCAAATTTTTCTTTAATCGTTTGTTGATACGCATTATTTAGAATATCCGAACTTAGTTTCCTGAGTAAAACATCCTCATCCAGAAAAATATCGTCTTGAGTTATAAGCTCTTCAATAAGTTCTGCGATAAAATTTAGATCTTGCTCATGATTTTCCATAGCAATTTTTAGATGACCAATGCAAGCATTGAACAGACTAAAGGTAGTATTTGTTACATCAGAAGCGCTAGTTACATGTCGTTTGCTTAACTGCGTTAGCAATAAAATAGCGTACGAATAAGCTTCCGTCCTCGATTTGAAATTCATAATCAACTACCGACTATTAGTCATTTTTCACTGTGACCAGATCACGACCACTTACAAACCAGGATTTATACATCAAGACCTTTTTTTATGCTAGTTATTTTTTGCAATCATATTTCACCGGTAAAATGTATTTGTCCTAATAATTAGGATACAATTATTAGCATTTTTCAGTATCTTAACTGTATTTTTGCTTAGAAAAAGCACAGTTGAGAAAAGGACTTCTCATGAAAAAATATTGGTACTTAATTTACATCGTTTTTTGTTTTTATTTATTACTCAGCGTTCCTAGCACGGCTGATTCTGCTGCCTCAAAAGAAATTAATCTCAGCAAAGATACAACGTCCAAACGCTCGATTATAATTCCTCGTAAAGTACATCACTTTACTTTAATTTTTAAAAAAACAGCAAATATTAAAGACCTGTACTTAACAGCACCCGGTGGCAGCAAATATTCGCTAGCTAAAGAGGATAATGGAATCTTAGCTACTGTAAATTATGAAGTAGTACAAATGAAAACCCCTACAGCGGGAGAATGGATTTTATCTGGTCCAGAAGAACAATTACAGCAAGTCTTTATACTAACCAATCCTAATATAGGAACTAACTTTACCAGTGGAACCTATTTTATTGGCGAGCTACTCCCCTTAAACGGTTACCTTGAGCAAGAGGGACAGCCCATTAAATCCGATATGGCTGCCCAAGACCTAAAAATGAATTTTCAATTTACTAATGACGAACATAATTTCCCTTATGTAATTCCCTATGACAAAAATGGCGTGTTTTCAAATGCCTTTATCTTAAATATTCCTGAGGGAACTTACAAAGCAATTCTCAAGACCGAAGGAACTTACATTAACCAAAAAAATGAATACCAAGCGTTTATCAAACCCTCTCCCTTCGAGCAAATGCTAAATGCAAAGCATGATTCATTGATGATTCAGCTGCAACATCCTGACGTGATCAATCCAGAAAGTGTCAAGCTCAAAATTATCTACAAAGATAAACCGACAAGAACGTCATTCAAGATGACTAAAGAAGGCTGGGTCGCGGATTTATATTATTTATGTGAACGACGTGGTTTTTCCGAAGACAACGTTATCGTGCAAATTAGCGCCCAGATGGTAGGTGGCCGCAACGTTCTTTTTAAATTTCTGCTCAATGGAAAAGTTTGTTCCCCAGATTATAAGCCACCAGCTGCTACAGTAGATGCTAAAAAGTTATTAGAAGAAGAGGTAAAAAGAAAGCGACACGCAAAACGTGTATTAATCATTATCGTATCAGTAATTATTATTTTGATTATAGCTATGATTCTAGCATTTTGGCTGTGGGCAAAACGTAAAAAGAAAAAGAGTGATGAGGATATCAACATTGAAGGTTCAGATGTGTAAAGGGCTGCTGCTTGTAACCAGGGTAAAAATTCCTGGTTGCAAGCAACCAGGCTACACGAGTGCTAATTTTAATGTAAGGTATTACCCTGGGTAATGCAGCGCGTAATCACCTGGCGAGTCACGAAATCCCCCTGACTCTCCCCATACAATAGGTAAAAATGCTTTGCTAAGTTAAGAACCCATCCGGATAGGCAAAAATTCATGCGCTTTTCCGCAGTATCAACAACAATTTCAAAAAGCCCTAATGAATTGCTATCTCGCTCACTAGCATACTCTTCCATAATTACACGTGCAGTATCTAAATCTCTGTCTCTGGTAGGCCAATTTTGACTCATATTATTCTTCCTAAAAAGCATGATTAGGTCTCAGTAATATTCAAATTACACGAGCAGAAATGCGTAAGCATTATCCCATATCTTGAGCAAATACTCAATATTGAGATTAATTTTTGAGCGATTAATCGGTTAGCAAAAATAAGTATATAAGCTCGGATTAACCTGACTTTATCTAGTTTCCATATAGAATGTTTTCCTAGAACAGCATATGATATATGCCATTACCAAACTTAAAAAAGCACAACATGACTTATCAAATATTACCCTCCATGCTCTCTGCTGATTTAACTCGTCTTGGCGAAGAGGTAGACGCAGTGATGCAAGCCGGGGCCGACTTTATTCATTTTGATGTCATGGACAATCATTATGTCCCCAATCTAACTTTCGGGCCCGCATTTTGTAGTGCATTACTAAAACGTTTCCCCAATTTACCTATTGATGTTCACCTCATGGTTGAACCTGTAGATGCCTTAATCGAAGCTTTTGCTAAAGAGGGAGCAAAACGAATCAGTATCCATCATGATGCCACCATTCATTTGGATCGCAGCCTACAACTAATACACGATTTAGGGTGTGAGGCCGGCCTAGTACTAAACCCTGCCACCTCGATTGATGTACTTACCTGGTGTGCGCATAAATTAGATTTTGTCTTGGTTATGACGGTAAATCCTGGATTTGGTGGGCAAAAATTGATTCCAGAAATTATTAATAAAATAACACAAATCCGTCAATCTTACCCACAACTCGATCTCTGTGTTGATGGCGGTGTTAGCATCCAAAACATTGCGGACTTAGCGCGTGCAGGAGCCAATCAGTTTGTTGCTGGTTCTGCCGTATTTAACAGCGATGACTATAAAAAAACGCTCGCAACCATGCGTGAACAATTAACTACAATTTAATGCCAACGAAAGATCATTTATGAAAAAAATACTCATCTTACTATATGGACTTATCAGCGCGCAAACAAGCCAGGCCCTTACTGGCGCAGAATATATGGAGCGCTTTAATACCTATGTTACTTTAAGTCAGAAATTACCAATTACCCCAACGCCCATCTTCCTTGAATTTGTTAAAGGAACCACTCCCCTTTCCAATAAATTACGCGAACGTTGGCTTTATGAGTTAGCCAGAACGAAAGATTGGACCACCTATAATCAATATTATCAACCATCAAATGATTTAAATCTCGTCTGTTATGAGCAAATTGCAAAGTACAACTTAGGTGCTCATCAAGAAGCCTTAAACGATTCAATTCCCGTATGGCTTAGTGGAGAATCCAGACCTGCGGCCTGTAATAACTTGTTTGATCTCTTAATGCATGATGAGAATTTTGATCAAAATTTAATTAGCCAACGGATTGCCCTCGCTTTAGACCGACGCAATATCCAGTTAGCACGTTATTTATTAAAACAATACAAAGCCCCACATCCAGCAGATATTCAAGCCCTAAATACTGTAGTACAAAACCCAAGCGCGATTAGCAAGCTTAGTTCTGGCGGGCTAAACGGCGAATTTTACCTTTATGGTTTAAAGCGTATGGTTTCCGTCAATATGGATAAAGCGCTGCAATTATGGCAACAAAACAAAACATCGAAACTTTTAAACCAAGCACAACAGCAAGAATTTCTCGCCCATGTTGCTTTGTATAAAGCAATGCGCAACAGTGAAGACACATCTGAATGGTTTGCGAAAGTTACCCCGCAGTATTACAACGATACACTGCTTGACTGGGAAATACGTTATGCCTTAAAACGTAAAAACTGGAAAGAGGTAAACACCTTAATTAATAACTCTAAAAATAAAGAAACACCCTGCTGGCAATATTGGTTAGCGCGTTCATTGGAAGAACAGGGTAAAACCGCTGAAGCACGAGCAATTTATGAGCCTTTAGCAAAGAGCAGACAATATTATGGTTTCCTTGCCAGCTTACGTATTAAACAAACTCCAAACTTTGTTAATGAAGCACCCGTGCAAAACTTGGATGTATTAAAACCCTATCAAGCATTTCTAGATCAGGTAAAAACGCTGTATCTAAGCAAAAACACCCTACCTGCATCACGCTTATTAAATGATTTTATTAGCGAGTTGCCAAAGGACGAAGCGAGCGCTCTGGTTTATTGGATTGATACGAATTTGCAATGGCATGGCAAATCAGTGTACCTGAGCAATACAGATCAGTTGAATAACCAGCTTATCTTGCGATTCCCCCTCGCTTATAAAACCGCGATCCAACAATACTCAAAAAAATATGCAGTATCCCCAGAATTTATTTATGCTATTATCCGCCAGGAAAGCGGATTTAGAGAGGATGCCACCTCCTCTGTTGGCGCACGGGGGTTAATGCAGGTCATGCCATATACTGCAGGAGTGGTTTCTAAAGCAGATAGAATCACCTACCAAAATAAGGATCAATTGTTTTTATCTGAGAAAAACATCAACATTGGCGTGGCCTATTTAAAACAATTGGCCAAACGATTTGATAATCATCCAATTCTCATGGCAGCAGCCTATAATGCAGGTCCGAAACAAGTAGTTCATTGGTTAAAAACTCATCCTCCAAAGGAAATTGATGTTTGGATTGAAACATTGCCTTGGCAAGAAACACGTAACTACTTGAAAAACGTGATGGCATTTTATGTGGTCTATCAATATAGGTTAAATCAAAAACCAAATCTTGCTCGTTTCTTAGAACCTTTATAAGGTTTAGGAAATTGTTTAATGAGGTGTAAGTTGAGATCCGGCTCGATGCATTGTTGGGGCATGGGTCCAACCGACAATTTATGAATATAATTCTTAAATTAGCTCCAATATTTTTTATTTTAACCCCTCTTGACTATATACAGAGAGAGGTTAATCTTTTGACTATTTTTTCACCATATGGATATAGATCATGTTAAAAAACTGGCAAAAAAAATTTCCACAAAGCTTTAAAGAACATCCAAACCTTTTTACCGAATTAACGTATTCAGAACAAGAAGTACTATCTGAACTCTTGGTGAAACTTGATGCATTAAAATTATTAAATGAGCAGTCAATCAATGGTATCTTGGATAATGCCGCCCATGCTGCTGAATATCTTGAACTTATAACAAACATGCTAAAAGCTGGAATAAATATTGAGATTGTTCCTACCCTTTTCTCACAATCCATTGCTGCAGATGGATTAAGCCGTGCACTCACATTATTTAATCTTAGTAGTTTTGTTTACAACGAAGAGCTTTTACCAATGTTCAGTGTGTTAACCAAAGTACTTGCAAACCCTTTATGTCAAACCATTTTTGATGCACGGCTCCGATCTTTTTCAGATTACACCATCCCCGATGAACCATTACTCCCTCAACATGCAAATCAGCTCATTCAGCAACTTTATAATGTGAAGGATGAGGAAAATAGAATACGAACATTTTTTAATTTTTTAGCACAGTTCCGCCCGATTCCTTGTAGTCAGAGATACCTTACAGAAACGAAGAGTGCCACCCAAGTGGCTGTAGCCTTAGAGCTATATTGTGTAGAAAAAATTAAAGCAATTAAGACCTATCAAGACTGTATAGAAGTAACGGAAATGATATACATATTACAAACAAAAGGAGGCGACAAGACTCATTTTGATGCAATTAAATACCGCGTCGCGAGTGATCTAGAAGCAGAAAATTGGGCATCAACTAAAAATTATGATCAACTCATGAATGAGATATGGGAGGCACTTGATCAGCCTCAAACCGATTTGCGTGATTTTTCTTCTCTAGATGAGAAGAGCAATAGAATAAACAAATTGGTAACAACCGCTATTAATGCACCAACGTTATTGTTCATGCAACAAACGTCAACAAATAGATCCAATGATCAAAAAACAGACAGGACAACCTATTCACTCAGCCAATAAGTATTGCAACTTATCAATAAGTTGAAACAATGCTCCGGTGCTTGTATCACAATAACGCTCAGGATGTTTTTTTCCCAAGCCCATTGACAAATCAATGGGCATTTCTTGTAACTATTTGATTATATTAACTTTAAAATAATACAACAATAAAACTCTTTACACCAAAATTTGTTTCTGTTAACAATAATTCGCCCGTCAGTAAGACGGCTTGTCGTTACATGATGTAAGCATTTTTAATACAAGGAGTTTAATTATGCCAAAAGATAAATTTGGTACGGCATCTCAGCCCCCGATCAGTTCTCAAGAAGAAACCACCAAGAAAAAACAAAAAATAAAAGAGCCACACAATAATGCTACCCCACCCCCATCCGGCAGCCCATCCACTGATTTCACTGCAGAGGATTTTGTTTTTCTGAATGATAATGAGCATGCCCGTTATGCACCAAATAGTAAAAAAGTAGGACATGCTGTTATTGTAGAACAAGGCCATCAAACAATTGCACTGCAGTACGGACTACCCTCCTCAACCAAAGATAAAGCACCGACTGTCCGCCCATTAGAAGATATCGAAGCAATAGAACCATTCCATGGAATGCATCGTTATCGTGCCCATACGCCACAAGGCACCTCTATGTATTCTAAACGCATTATTTCTGGCACAGTTGGTGAACAAGATAATGAAAATCCTATTCAAATAGCTTGTTTTTCCCCTGGACCACAAGAAGGGAAACCACCCTTTTGGGGCTCAACAAGACAAACACCTTTATTTCGCACGGATCTTTCTGAAACTGTGAGAAAAGATTTAGAAAAAGAACTCAAAGAAATCAAACCAGTCACTAAAGGTGGCGAGGCATTAAGGGTTGAGCATGCTTCTGTACCACGACGGGATCAGTACAAAACAAGAAATCCTGATCAAAATACCGTTATGGGTGAATCAGCTCGTGATGCTTATGAAAACTTCTTTAACAACATGGTTGATGAACTCCATCCCGAAATGAAGGAGCGCTTAAAACGTGCTTTTTCTGCGGATCTAAAAGACGCTTTTCATAAAAATAGCTATCGCCCGGAATGGTTACATGCCAAAGGCTGGTCATTAATGCCTATGAGCATCGATCCACAAACTAAAGACAATTTAGGCGCAGGACCTAAATGGGCTAATACGCAAATGATGATTTTAGAGCGGATTATTAAATGGTTTGCTCTTCACGCGCCTGAATCACTATTAAGTATCAAACCTAAATTTGACATGCTGCTTGATTCAGAATTAATTAAGCACATTGATTTCAAAGTTAAAATTCAAATAAAAGAACGCTTTGTGGAATTGACTCAATCAATCGATCCTTTCCTGGCATATCCAATGTTTCCGAAAGCATCTGATCTAGCTCAAGGTACTGGAATAACTCATAGTATCCTGCACCATCACGCTCCAACCAGTGAGCAAGTGGTAAAAAGAACGCCAAGAATGTCGACAAGAAACCGCCCTCAAAAAGAGGAGCAAGCAAGTTCTTCCGTATCAATTTTAACCCAGGCGCGGATGGATGAATCCAGCGGTTCAGTAACCAAAACAAAACCCAAATCCGCTACCAGCAGTCGTCAACTAGCAAATAGCTCTGATACAGAAGATGATTTGATTAGTATTCCCCAGATAAAACGTCCCAAAGCACGTCCTGAAAGCTCGCAGCAAAAAATCCCCCTTTTAAGTGCGAGCAAAGGCAATCGCAAAAAAAGAAAGCATGAAGACGAGGTTACAGAAGAAGAGGCCGCAGCTTCTCCAAGCACCAAAAAGTCCAAATACCCTACGAATCACAAGCATGACAAATCAGTAACCCAAATTTTTACTGAGTTTTTTGTGCCCGATTATGATAATCCTTGGTTAGGCCCAAAATCAGCCTCATGCTCAGGTTCAGGTTTCGTTGTTGAACGCTTTGGGAAAAAATACGTTTTGACCAATGCTCATGTAGCTGAGAATGCGACTTATATGCAATTACGTTTAGGTAATAGCCATAAAAAATATGAGGCAAAACTTGTAGGTAGCCTTCCAGGCTATCAATGTGACTTAGCCCTATTGTCGGTTGCTGATCCAGAATTTCAAGCATCTATAGTTCCTGTTGAATTTGGCGAAATGGTTAAATTACAACAAAAAATAACCGTTATTGGTTATCCAATGGGCGGCACCGAACTGTCTATCTCCAAAGGAATTGTTTCACGTATTCAAGTTGATAGTTATTCGATGAGCGACCAACGTTTATTGCAGGCACAAGTTGATGCAGCAGTGAATCCTGGGAACAGCGGTGGACCAGTTTTTTCTGATGGCAAGGTTGTCGGTGTTGCGTTTCAAGGCTATGGTGGTCATCAAGGGTTAAGTTATATTATTCCTGTGCCAATCATAAAACATTTCCTCGATGAAGTATTAAGCAATAAAGAGTATCGTGGCTTTCCCACTATACCGATGATTACCGAAGAGCTTGAAAATGCCAACGAGCGCGCATACTACAAAATGGCGAAAAGAACAGGGGTGCGTATCACTAATATTGATAATTTATCTGATGCTTATGGTAAATTAAAAAGAGATGATATTTTACTTGCCATTGATGGTTTACCTATTTCGAATGAAGGTACAGTAGATATTCCTGGAATCGGAAATTGTATTGATTTTTGTCATGTAACTCAGTCAAAGTTTATTGGTGACACAGTTATGCTGAGGGTATTACGCAAAAACCAAATAAATAACCGCACCGAAGAATTAGATATTGAAGTTGTTTTAGATACTATTTTGGGTGATACCGAAAAAGTCTCTGTTGAAGAACACGACAAAATGCCAACTTATTATATTAATTCTGGAATTTGCTTTGTTCCCTTAACCCGAAATTACATGAACGGAGAAGGGTTTGCTTTTGAAGACATGCATTTAGTTGAGGAAAATTGCTCATTGCCTGATGCTCCGAAAAAAAGCCCAAATGAACAAATAATCGTTATCAATACCATCCTGAAATGTAATGAAACCCAAGGCTACGAGAAGCATATTCAGGCGATTGTTAAAGAGATTAATGGTAAACCAATTAACAACATCCATGATGTTCTTCTGGCTATGGGGCAACATCAAGGAGAGCAACACGTCATTACTCTCGGTTCAAAATCTAAAATTGTCATCCCGAATATGTCTGCTCAAGAACATGCTCGGCTACTAAAACGTCATCATATTTCTCATGATCGCTCTGTAGATTTAGTTGCAGCTCAAGACATAAGAGCTTCAGCTGAAGAAGTAGCAATACCAAAAGATAATTTGATGCGTTCTCCAGTCCCACAAAAGTTTTTTCCTCATGGCTTGCTTGGAAAACCAGAAAAAAAACATGTGGACCTGCGTACTCCTAGTCGACGCATACTTGCCGAGTCATCATCGGATGAATCAGAACAGGATGAGGATGATCTATTTAGTGCAGGCATAACCCCTGGTATGCGAAGTTACATGCAAAAAATTCAAGAGATGAGCGAGCGTTATAAAGATGCTTCTGATCTCGATGAAGAAGAAATAGACAGCGAAGAATTTGAGGCTAGCTCTGATGACCTCAGTGAGCTTTCAGATCAGTCAAGTCAGAGTGCTACGTATGAAGCAAGCAATGAGGACACTGATAGTATAACTCAAGAGGATGAAATCGAATCCGATGAAGAAGAGATAGCAATTGAGGAAGTGAAGCCACCGCGACGAGCCCCAACAGGTCCGCGCCGCCATGTATTTTTCCAATCAACATCTATGGATGTGGATCCTCCCCCCGCAAAAACAAGTCACAATTTCTTTTTAAAATAATCATCCTATATCATGCGCCATGGTTTACAACCTGGCGCCTTTTTTATCTGGAGAAAAAGTAATGCCCCACACGATTAAAGAAATAAAGCATTTTCGTGATGCCTTAAAAACAGTTCATTTTAACAGCTGGTTAGTTTTAGATTTAGATAACACCGTTATGAAACCTCGCCTGTCCTTAGGAGGTGATGCCTGGTTTGAGGGATTATTTACGCATTGCCTACAACATAATATTGCACCAACAATTTATCAAATCGCCCTACTCTCCGTTTATAATGCGGTGCAAAATTTTGTGCGTACGTCTGCTGTAGAATCAAATATAGTTCTTATCATTAAAGCCCTGCAAGATATTGGGATACCCGTAATTGGATTAACAGCTCGTGGGTATTCCATCAGTCAACAAACGATAAGACAGCTTGCCGACGTAGGAGTAGATTTCTCTCAAAATAGTATTATTCCGGATAATCATTCTTCTTGCCAAGGCGGTATCATCTTTTGTGATGGCAAAGATAAAGGTGAAAAATTAAAAGAGATTATTACTCAGCTGGAATGTATTCCTGGCCATGTCGCGATGATTGATGATAAAAAGAAACACTTAGAACGAATGCAGCTCACTTTAGAATCTTTAAAAATCCCTTTTAGTGGTTTTCGTTATAGTTATCTTGATGAAGAAGTGCAGCAATTTGATATGGAGCAGGCAAATATACAACTAACACATTTATGGGACCGGCTATCGCCTGCGGTGAAAAAAAATGTGATGGCTCTGGAGCTATTGTCTGATGAGCCGCATAATACTGCAAGTTCCTCAGACTACGAAGGTAATTTTTTTCAACTACCACATTCTTTGCCAGTAGTTATATTACCTCCTGAATTAGATGCTCAGCCCCTTACCCAACAAGCCACATCAATGATACGTTCACCAAAGTTTTTTTATAAGAAAAATCAAGATGATGTGATTGTGTTAGAAGGAATGGAGGAGCCTCCACTTATCCCCCGCAACCATTAAGTTATGGGTTTCAGCCCCAGACCCAACAAGACATCGAATCACACTATAATTTACTGTTGGGTCAGCGCCCCAACCATGAGCTATTCATCTTTAATAGTCAAATAAATAAGCACACCAAGAATCATCATAAAAATATGAAAGGCACTACTAATAGCCCCACTTACAACAGGGGACATCATCATTCACCTGTACATTTCGAGCAAAACGCAACAATACGTGATTAGCGCGCACTGATGCTTGATGTACCGCCGCCTCAGGGCTGATTAAACCAGCAAACATCGCTTCCAAGACCTCGTCGTTAATACTGCGAATTTGATTTTGTGGGCCGAGATACTTTAGTGGTTTTTCTTGTATGCTGCTGTTTAAATCTGCTTGCGCCAATACCAAATTGGGATGCTGACTAGCCTTCACAATATCCGCATACTGACCTTGTAGGCCTAAGGGCAAATAACCGGTGTGCTCATGCCAACGCTGCTGGTTTTGGGGCTGGGCAATAAATGCAAAGAATTGGGCTATTCCCTTATAATTTACTTCATCTTGCCCAGCTACAACCCATAAAGCAGCCCCACCTGCGACATTCGCATGCCGTACCTTACTAATTTGGGTATCCAATGGCATGGTCGCCACTCCTAGGCGAAAAGGCACTAAGGCAGCAAGACTATTATAAGCTCCAGAGGATTGACTAAATAATGGACAAATATTGCTGGTAAATAAAATGGTGGCATCATCTACCCGCCCAGCATAACGAAAATAACGTTGCGAATGCCAGCGCTGCAAACGTTTAAAATGACTAACTAATTGAGGCGTATTAAAAACTGCCGTCTGTGGTTTCCCTTGAGTTAGTGGTAGACCGTGAATTGCTAAAAACGACTCGAAAAGTACCCAACCAGGATAAGCCGTAGTATAGGTGCAATCATAACCAACCTTTTTAAGCTTTTGGGCTAATACTTCCATTTCCTCCCAAGTCTGAGGAAAATTACTGTGGCTATACCCCGCTTTAGCCAGAGCATCCGCATTATAGTACATGGTCGGTACGGAAAGGTTAAAAGGCAAAGCCTGCAACGTTCCATTTTTACTGTAAAACTCACGAATTGAAGGAATAAAATCGTCTTTAGGCAAACTCATTCCCTGTTCCTGCATTAAGGCATCAACAGGCTTAATCGCTCCCTGAGTTGAATGCATGATTGCCGTACCCACCTCAAAAATTTGTACGATTGCCGGTGGTTGATGAGCCCTAAATGCGGCCGCAAAACTCGTTAATGTTTCAACATAATTACCTTTATAAACAGGCTTAATAATATACTGCGTTTGACTCTTATTAAAATCATCAGCAAGCAACTTAACCTCATCGCCTAAATGCCCAGCCATACCATGCCACAGCAGCAGCTCAACAGGTTTTGCGTGCAGGGTTAAGGTGCAAAAGAATGCCAATAAACCAATGAGCAATTTATTCATGCTAAAAGATCTGGGTAATCACTAAAAATAGCATCAACGCCCCACTTGAATAATTTATTTGCTTGGCGTTTACGGTTTACCGTATAAGCACATACAACATATCCTTGCTCTTTAACGGCGTTCACTCGATCGGCAGTTAATATTTTCCGATTAAAATGAATTGAAAAACACTCTAATTGTTTCGCTTTTTGCAACCACTGCTCATCCCATTCGTGAAAGAGCAATCCTAAAGGCATTTCTGGCGCTAAATTACGGCACATCACTAAGGCATCCCAGGAAAAGCTGGAAATCAATGGTAAAGCTCTTCCTTCCGGCCAGTATCGATTGATATGAGTCAGCACCGTCACTGCGGTTTGCTCATCAGTTCCCGGGTAAGGTTTAATTTCTATATTCGCCTGTACATCTGAGCTGACCAACCATTCCAAAACCGCTTGAAAATGAGGGATCGGCTCTCCTTTGTATTGTCGAGAAAACCAGGAGCCGGCATCTAGAGAACTTAAATAATCAGCGTTAACCCCCCCGATGTCACCGCGCCCATTAGTTGTTCTTTTTAACTTATCATCATGGAATATAAATGGCTCACCATCCTCGCTGCACATAACATCAAATTCAATGAAGCGACAGCCCATTTCCAATGCTTTGTTAAATGCAGCCAAGGTGTTTTCAGGGGCATATGCCGATGCGCCGCGATGGCCAATAACTTGTTCAACAACCAAGAGATTTACTCCTCATTCTTAAATAATCACTCTTAGAAGGTCGAATTACCGCGGCTTAATATATAAGCGTTAACTCAACCTCTAAGGCTTTCGATTTGATGCTGCTTCAACCACAGCAGTCAACGTAAGCTCATTACTTACTGACACTTCAGGCATAGGCGCAGCAGCTCCTACAGCCATCATGGTATTTTCTTTATAAGCTCTTAGTGGTTGTACTGGAGCACGATCACCAGAAACAAAAACTAAATTGCTCACACTGTAGTTTTGTGTGGGGTATACCTTGTTCAATCGCCCTAGCTCATCATTCACTTGCTGATACAATTGCTCGCGCACTTTAACCAAAACGGCCTGAACCTCTTCCAGGCTAGGCTTAAACTCCACATTAGCAATCTCATATTTAGCACCAGGAACACTTACTGATTTGGCATTTTGATAAATAGCCGTTAATGCCGTTTGGTTCACCCGAGCCTGGGCTTGAACATAGAGCTTTTCCAATCCTGAACTATCCTGTGAACGTTCAAAGGCTGTTAAATGCCAATCTCCCGCGGCGATCTTACCTAATCGCTCCATAATGTCAGCGCGAGCTTTTACCAAATCCGCGCTCGACAAAGTAACATTAATGTTAACGCCCAATAATGCCGATTGAGTCGTCACCCATTGCTTTGCCGAAACTTGAAAAAGAACCTTATCGAGAACCATCTGAGGCGGAAACACTGCATCTGCTGCAAAAGCAAATGGAGTAATTGCCATCAAAGCAAGTACCTTAGCAACTGCCTGTCGCATAATCTTCTCCAAATTTAATAAATGTAGAACTCAAGTTAGTTTATACCAGCAACTCATCAGAAACCAAATTATCATTGATTTAATTTTTAAATAGGACTATAACTTTGCAAAAAAATATTCGTCACAGGAGTATAGGTAATGATGTCTGTTGAAAATATAAGCACTGACAGCTCAGCACGAGCTGATGATGATTTTCTTGAATACGCCCTAGCACACGGGTTTGGTGATTTGCATTTTAAAGTAGACCCGGAAACCGGCATGAAAGCGATCATTGCCATACATAACACCAAATTAGGCCCTGCTTTAGGTGGTTGTCGTTTTATAGAATATCCTAGCACTGCCGCTGCTCTTAACGATGCAATGCGCCTTGCTCGTGGCATGAGTTATAAAGCGGCTTCAGTGAATTTACCTTTAGGTGGTGGTAAATCAGTAATTATCAAACCACGTGGGTCCTTTGACCGTGCTGGTTACATGCATAAATTTGGCCAATTTGTTAACGAGTTAAATGGTCGTTATATCACTGCTCTAGATAGTGGTACGCTCTTAAGCGATATGGACATTATTGGCGAACATACCAGTCATGTTGCTAGTTTATCTAAGTATGATGGCGATCCATCTCCTTCAACTGCACGTGGAATTTTACGTGGTATCCAAGCAGCTGTTGCGTATAAGCTAGGCAAAGATAATCTTAAGGGTGTTCATGTTGCCATTCAAGGCTTAGGCCATGTGGGTTATCTACTGGCTCAACATTTACATGAGTTAGGCGCAACCCTAACTGTTGCTGATATTTCTCCTGCCGCAGTAGAAAAAGCAATTAAAGAATTCGGTGCTAAACCTGTAACAACTGAAGAAATTCACAAGGTTCCTTGTGATGTATTTGCTCCCTGTGCTTTAGGTGCAATACTCAATGATATTACTATTCCTCAGTTGCAAACGACCATTGTCGCTGGTGCAGCAAATAACCAACTTGCTCATACTTATCATGGTAAAATATTACATGAAAAAGGAATCCTCTTAGCAGTAGATTACGTAATTAATGCCGGCGGATTAATTTTCGCAGCATCTAAATATCTGCATACTCCTGAGAGTAAAATCAATGAGCAAATCGATAACATTCGTGAACATTTAACTGAAATTTTTGCTCGTTCAGCAAAAGAAAATGTACCCACAAATGAAATTGCCGATGCGATGGCTCAAGAGAAGTTAGCATAATGAAACAATTAAGCCTGACTCCAGAGCTTTATGACTACATTTTGGATAAATCATTGCGCGAGCATCCTACCTTGGAACGCTTGCGCAAGGACACGTCCTTAATGGAACTGGCAAACATGCAAGTTGCGCCAGAACAAGCGCAATTCATGCAGTTTCTCTTACGCACCATCGGTGCCAAAAATGTATTAGAACTAGGTACATTCACGGGCTATAGCGCCTTGGCCATGGCTCTAGCTCTGCCTGAGAATGGTCGCTTAATCACCTGTGATATTAGTGCCCAGTGGACTAAAAAAGCTCATCTTTTTTGGGAAGAAGCGAAGCAAGGTCAAAAGATTGAACTACGTATTGCCCCCGCTCTAGATTCGCTCCATGCACTCATTGACGAAGGTTGGGAACAAAAATTTGATTTTATCTTTATTGATGCAGATAAAACCAACTACGTTCAATACTATGAATTGGCATTAAAGCTGATCCAGCCTAAAGGCATCATTGCTATTGATAATGTGCTTTGGGATGGTAAAGTAATCGATGAGCAAGACAGCAACGGCCAAACCCGAGAAATAAAAAAACTTAATGATTTAATTAAAAATGACCAGCGGGTATTTACGAGCATGCTCCCCATAGCCGATGGATTGTTTTTAGTGCACTTAGTATAGGCTTAAGTTTGCTAACTTAAGCCCAAGCCGAATAAGGAAATTTATAAAGGAGTATAACGAATGCAAACAAATGAGAACCCATGTGGATTAGATGGCTTTGCTTTTTTAGAGTTCTCAGGACCAGACAAAAAACGCCTGCATCAACAATTTCTTGATATGGGCTTTCAAATTACCGCAACCCATAAAAATCAAGACGTTGCCTTATTCCAACAAGGGCAAATTCAATTCATAGTCAATGCAACAACACACAGCCAAGCAGCCGTTCATGCAGCCACTCATGGCCCTGGAGCTTGTGCAATGGGATTTAAAGTACGTGATGCTAAAGCTGCTTTTGCGCATGCCATTAAACATGGGGCAACTGCTTTTGAAGATTGTGAGCATGCTCATCATGGCTTACCAGCAATTCAAGCGATTGGCGGGAGCGTAATTTATTTTGTTGATGACCAGCATCAACCTTTTGCCCAACACTGGACAAATAAATCGGATGCTCCTGTGGGCAATGGTCTTTTACTGATTGATCATCTAACTCACAACGTCTTTCGCGGTAATATGGATAAATGGGCTGATTTCTATGAGCGGATTTTTAATTTCCAGGAAATCCGTTATTTTAATATCAAAGGCAAAATGACTGGTTTGCTTAGCCGTGCCTTAGGTAGCCCCTGTGGGAAAATTAAGATTCCTCTCAATGAATCCAAAGATGACGTATCGCAAATTGAAGAGTTCCTCCATGAGTATCATGGCGAAGGCATACAACATATGGCCTTAACTACGGACGATATTTATCACACCGTGCATAGTCTAAGAGAGCAAGGGGTTCAATTTCTTGATGTTCCAGACACCTATTATGAAATGCTGCAAGATCGTCTCCCATGGCATCAAGAACCAGTAAAACAACTGCACCAGGAAAAAATATTGATTGATGGTGAAACGGATCCCAAACATGGTTTATTACTGCAAATCTTTACTGAAAATATTTTTGGCCCAGTATTTTTTGAAATTATTCAACGTAAAGGCAATCAAGGATTTGGGGAAGGGAACTTTCAGGCGTTATTTGAAGCAATTGAACGTGACCAAATCAAACGTGGTACTTTAAAAGAAGTTCAGTAGGAATCTTTATGAAACTAGCGACGTTAAAATCAGCCTCTTCACGAGATGGTGAATTATGTGTGGTCAATCAAGCATTGACCCACGCCATACGCGTTCCGCACATTGCTGCGAATATGCAATATGCTCTGGATCATTGGCAGCAGGTTGAACCTGAATTGCAAAAAATATATGGGCAGTTAAACGAACAGGGATTGGATGATGCCTTTGCATTCGATCCCCAACAATGCACCTCTCCCTTACCACGTGCGTATCAGTGGGCTGATGGGAGCGCCTACGTGAATCATGTTGAATTAGTCCGCAAAGCTCGCGGCGCAGAAATGCCCGAAGATTTTTGGACGAACCCCTTGATGTATCAAGGTGGCTCAGATACGTTCCTTGGGCCTAGAGATCCAATCCTGGCCGCGGATGAAGCCTATGGAATCGATTTTGAAGCAGAAGTAGCCGTAATTACCAATGATGTACCAATGGGTATCGATGCTGAGGATGCTGGCAAACATATTAAATTACTCATGTTAGTTAACGATGTTTCTTTGCGTAATTTAATCCCCGAAGAACTTGCAAAAGGCTTTGGTTTTTTCCAATCCAAACCTTCAAGTAGTTTTTCGCCAGTAGCCATTACTCCTGATGAGCTTGCTCATGCTTGGGATGGTCAACGAGTACACCTACCTCTTATCAGTCACTTAAATGGCAGACTCTTTGGCCAGCCTGATGCAGGTATCGACATGACCTTTTCATTTACTGAATTAGTCCAACATGCGGCAAAAACCAGAGCTTTAGGTGCCGGAACCATTATTGGTTCAGGAACCGTATCCAATCTGGATCGCAGTAAAGGGTCTTCCTGTATTGCAGAAAAAAGAATGTTAGAAATCATCGAGGAAGGCAAAGCAAAAACTCCATTTATGCATTTTGGAGATACGATTCGCATTGAAATGCTAGATAAACAGGGCAAGAGTCTTTTTGGTGCCATCGAACAAACCGTGAAGCAGGGGTAAGCCAAAATCATGATGAAACTTTACGATTACTTTCGTTCTACCGCTAGCTATCGTGTACGTATTGCGATGAATTTTAAAGGCATCAATTATGAAAAGATTGGCGTGCATTTAGTTAATAATGGCGGTGAACAACATCGCCCCGAATATCGCAGGGTCAATCCACAGGGACTGGTACCTTGTTTGGAAGTTGAGGGAGAAACGATTAATCAATCCCTGGCCATCATTGAGTATTTAGACGAAATTCACCCAACCCCAGCCTTACTGCCCCACGAGCCCATTGCCAAAGCCACCGTGCGTTCGCTGGCATTAATGATCGTTTGTGACATGCACCCATTAAATAATTTACGGGTGTTAAATCAGTTGAAAGCGGAATTTAATGCCAATGAATCTCAAGTTACCGCATGGTATCATCATTGGTTAAAAAAGGGATTCGATGCACTTGAAGCGAAGCTACACACCATCGAGCGTACGCAACCATTTTGTATGGGAGATAACGCATCAATGGCCGATCTTTGTCTTATTCCCCAGGTCTTTAATGCGAAGCGTTTTAATTTTGCCTTAGATGATTATCCATTAATCCGTGAAATTGATGCTCATTGTTTAACATTAAAAGCCTTTCAGGATGCCGCTCCGAAAGAAGCGTAGACTAGGCTGTTAAGCCAAGCATCGGGTGTAGGAAGAACAATGTTGCTGGGCTTAACAGCCCAGCCTACGTTCTTATACCAAACTATTTAAAACCACGCCTTCTTTAACTCGGACGTGACCACACCCTCAGGTGTTTTTTCCAACATACTCCAAGTGGTTTTGCAACGCTGCAAATACCCTAACAATAGGTTTTCATTAGCACAGCGATAACGCACCGGCATTTCTTCATAAACCTCGCTGGAATAAACCGCTAAACAGCGTTCACCGTTAACTAATTCTATTCCCCAAGGATAAGTCCGCGACATATCAAGCGTCTCATTTTGCGCATTGTTTAAAGGAATAGCGACATTAATTTGCACGCTATCTCCAACCCAAGGTGATTGCGGACATAAAGCCTCTTTGCGATTCGTTCCGGCTTTAACAAAACAAGGATCAAAAGTTCTGCCCTCTGCTTCACAACGCCAGGCATCTTCACGCACAATAATACGTGATTGGGACAGACAGCGCCCTGCTAAAGTTTGTTTTACGATTGGCATTACTTGACCGGTAGCATCACCATAAGGTCTGTATAGTTTCAATACAGTATCTTTAGCCTGCACCAAAGTCGAGCAACAAAATAATAAGGCAAATAAAACTCTTTGCTTCATAATGCTCCCTCACCGATTTTATTTAGTGTATCATCGCATATTATGTTCAATTACAGGAATAAAAAATGGCAGAAGTTTTTACCATCAAAGAATGTTTAGATGGTGCAGTCAACGTAGATGAGCAAGTTACTGTAAGAGGTTGGGTTAAAACCCGTCGCGATTCAAAAGCAGGTTTATCCTTCATTAGCTTACATGATGGCTCTTGTTTTGCGCCGATTCAAATTGTAGCTACTGATGCGCTGTCAAATTATCAGGATGAAATTACCAAACTTAATGCGGGTTGCTCCATCATTGCTCGCGGAAAATTAGTTGCCTCTCAAGGTAAAGGTCAATCCTTTGAAATTCAAGCTGAGCATATTACTGTTGTTGGCTGGGTCGAAAACCCAGATACTTATCCTATTCAGGCCAAACGTCATACTCTGGAATTCTTGCGTGAAGTAGCTCACTTACGCCCTCGTACCAATACCATTAGTGCTGTGACACGTATTCGTCATTGCTTGTCCCAGGCAGTGCATCGCTTTTTCCATGAACAAGGCTATTTTTGGATTCATACCCCCATTATTACCTCAAGCGATTGTGAAGGCGCGGGAGAAATGTTCCGTGTATCGACTTTAGACTTAGTAAATCCACCTAAAAACGCTCAAGGTCAGATTGATTACAGCAAAGATTTCTTTGGTAAAGAGTCGTTCTTAACCGTATCAGGGCAATTGAACTTGGAAGCATATTGCTTAGCAATGTCGAAAGTATATACCTTTGGCCCAACCTTCCGCGCGGAAAACTCCAACACCAGCCGTCACTTAGCTGAGTTTTGGATGATTGAGCCTGAAGTCGCTTTTGCAACCCTTCATGATATTTGTGATCTAAGTCAAAATATGCTGCGCTATTTATGCAAAGTGGTATTGGATGAGCGTCTTGATGATATGGAGTTTTTCAACCAATTCGTGTCCCCTGGATGCATAGAACGTCTTGAGCACATCGTTAACTCTGATTTCGAAGTAATGACTTATACGGATGCAATTAAAGTTCTAGAAAACTCAGGACAGAAATTTGAGTTCCCAGTCAGTTGGGGGCTTGATTTGCAATCTGAGCATGAGCGCTATTTAGCTGAAGTTCACTGCAAAAAGCCAGTAATTTTGACCAACTACCCACAAGAAATAAAAAGCTTCTACATGCGCCTTAATGATGACGGTAAAACAGTTGCCGCAATGGATGTGTTAGCTCCTGGAATCGGGGAAATTATTGGTGGAAGTCAACGTGAAGACCGTCTAGAGATTTTTGACCGACGTCTTGAAGAGTGTAACCTCAATAAAGAAAGCTATCAGTGGTACCGAGATCTACGCCGTTATGGCAGCGTTCCCCATGCTGGCTTTGGCTTAGGTTTTGAGCGCTTAGTTAGCTATGTAACTGGTTTAGCGAACGTGCGTGATGTAATTCCATTCCCTCGTACACCAGGACACGCTGATTATTAAGATCTAAGTGTATGTAACCCGTATTATGACTTCGTCTAAGACGGGTTACAGTTTTTACCTCTCCCTAAAAAGGGCTTCTAAGACTGCATTCGGGTTCTGGCGAATTAACTGGAGCAGGAGGCACTCTTTTCTGCGATAAAAAACCATATGTTGATGATTTCGCTGGAGCGGGTACTACAGCACCAAAATCCATCAAATCATACTGCGCGCGATCAAATCCCTCTGATACAGGACGTTTCCGTTGTGCTCCATTCAATGTAATATTGCGTAACTTCTCGCTTTTTGCTTTTCCATCGTTAAGACCCATATTGATTACTCCCTATCGATTAAAAATATATTAACTAGATAACGTCCCCTCTCCCAAAACTAGCACTCTATCCATACGGTGTGCTAATTGTTGATCATGCGTCACAATAACCAGGGCGGTATTCATTTCTTTATTTAAATCCAACATCAAATCAAAAACTTTGGTCGCTGTTGCCTGATCCAAATTACCTGTAGGTTCATCCGCCAATACACAATAAGGTTGATGAACCAATGCACGTGCAATAGCCACGCGTTGGCGCTCCCCACCAGACAGTTGCGACGGCTTATGTTCTTTTCTGGCACCAAGGCCTACGGCCTCAAGAATCGCAGTTGCTTTGTCTTGAGCTTCACTGATAGAGCTATTCGCCAATAATAATGGCATACATACATTTTCAAGTGCGGTAAATTCGGGTAGCAAATGATGGAACTGATAAATAAACCCTAAACCTTTGTTGCGTAATTGGCAGCGTCTCTTTTCACTAATCTTCTGCCAATCCACGTTGTTAACCACCACCTCACCACTGCTGGGCTTATCCAAGCCGCCTAATAAATGCAAAAGCGTACTCTTCCCTGAACCTGATGGGCCAATAATAGCCAACCGCTCACCGCGGGCAATGGAAATATCTATTCCTCGCAATACCTCTACTTTCGAAGCGCCATCATTATAGGATTTATAAAGTTGCTTACTGCTTAAAATAATATCACTCATAATGTAAAGCCTCCGCAATTACCGTTTTTGAAGCACGCCAGGCCGGATAAATAGTTGCCAAGAAACTCATTAATAATGCCATAACACACACTTTCCAAATGTCGCTAAACATAATTTTCGAGGGTAGGTAATCCACAAAATAAATGCTGGATGACAAGACTTTAACATGGAACCAGGTTTGTAAATGATTCACAATAGTAGTGGCATTCTCAGCCAAGAGCAGACCACCAATTAAACCCAAAATCGTTCCCACCACACCTACCATCATCCCTTGTACGATGAATGTCCAAAGTATTGTTGAGGGTGTTGCTCCAATTGTCCTTAAAATAGCAATTTCCGCTTGCTTGTCATTCACTACCATCACTAAGGACGATACTAAATTAAACGCAGCTACCGCAATAATCAGCAATAAGATCATAAACATCATGGTTTTTTCCATCTTCACTGCTTCGAAAAATGCACCATACTGTTCCGTCCAATTCCCCGCCTGGTACTCATCACCTAATAAATGAGATAAGCGCATAGATAACTCAGGAGCCTGATACACGTTATTAATCTTCATTTTCAGGCCAGTAACATCATCACCCATTTGAAAAAGCTTTTGCGCATCCTCCATATTGATGAAGGCTAAACGAGTATCAAAATTAAACCCAGAACCAGCGGAAAAGACGCCAACAACCGTAAATCGTTTAAAGCGAGGAATCATACCTGTTGGATTCACTGTTGCTTGAGGAATCATCACCGTCACTTTATCCCCAATCATGGCCCCCATGGTATCCGCAATATTCTTACCTAAGATGATGCCAAAATGGTTTAAGTTTTCAACGCTACCACCTAACAGCTTATCCTTTAAATGGGTAATCTTCTCTTCTACAGAAGGAAGTACGCCAGTTAATACAATCGGTAAAACTTGGCCATCATGGACTAACAGGCCTTGACCACCCACATAGGGTGCAACCGCTTTAATTTCAGGAATAGCTCGGATTTTTTCCTCAACGGCTGGCCAATTACTTAAACGCTCATTAGGACCAGTTACGGTAATTTCAGGAGCCATACCAAAAAAACGGTTGTGTATTTGCTCATCAAAACCATTCATTACAGATAATACCGTAACCAGCACCATTACCCCGATGCCAATACCCAGCATTGAACTTAAAGAAATAAATGAGACGAAGTGATTTTTCTTTCGAGAACGCGTGTAGCGCAACCCCATAAACAGGGCTAGTGGTTTAAACATAATTGCTTGAATTTTAGTTAAAGACTTATTGTAGAGAAAAACACCGCCCAGCGATATAGTTAATACCCCATCCCAAATTAATTATTTCATTATCAGCTAACTCACATACTTATCCACAGAATTTGTGGATATCTCTAGCTCATATTGGCAATAGAGACATATATTTTTCTATTTAGCAGTATTAATTTAATAAACTAACAGGTATTCTGCACAAACTAGAAGCACTCATCCAATAAGGTAAAGTGAATGAATTTTAGTTCATGGTATTTTCCATCGTTAATTGCCCTATTCCTCTACGGAGCTTGGGGATATTGTGGAACGAGAGCATCCAATTTTATTAGCCCACTTTCAATTACCTTTTACTCCAGTCTTGGAGTGCTTATTTCAGGAATTATTGCCCTAATACTGCTTGGGTTTCGACCTGATTTACATGCTAAAGGTGGACTCTACGGACTACTTAATGGCTTAGCGAGTGGCATTGCGTGTATTTTTTTCATTTTAGCATTACGAAATGGGCCAACCATGCCGGTGGTTTTAGTCACCTCCATGTACCCAATGATCACACTTATACTGTGTATGGTGTTCCTAAAACAAAGTTTAACCTTAAAACAGGTATTGGGCATGGGCTTTGCCATTGTTGCCTTAATTTTGTTTGCTACCGAATAAATTGGAAGTCGTTATGAAAGCCTATTTTTTCCTCTTAACCTTAATCTGCTGTGGCCTTGCTCAAGCAAAACCGATCCTTGCCTTTGAACGTGCGGGCTCTATTTGGACGGCAAATCTTGATGGTAGTAATGCAAAAAAAGTTGCTGAGGGTTATGTGCCGGAAGTATCCCCTGATGGAAAATACATTGCCTACAATATAATGGATAATAACCATGCAACAAATCGCTATCTGGTATTATTGGCACTTGAGTCTGGAAAAATCTCTCGCTTAAAAAATATCCCATCCCAAAATAACTTTAATCCCGTGTGGTCTCCTGACAGTAAAAAGCTATTGTTTAACACCTTTATTAACAATGAATGGCATTTAGGGCTAATCAATAGCGATGGCAGTGGATATCGTACAGTTAAAAATACTAAGAATGAATACAGGCCTACTTGGGCTAATAATGGAACCTCTTTTTTTAGCCATGATCTGGATTCAATTTACTGGCTGGATTTAGACGGTAGGCTCATCAAAAAATGGAAGATTGATACAATTATTCCGAAAGGAGGTATGAGCAGTGCTTCTCGACTGAATGTTTCACCCAATGGAAACATGCTGATTATGGATGTCGACATGGACGAGCCATCTCCTGTAAAAGATTGGATGGGACCGCCCTCAGCCTTATGGACCTTCGATTTTGATTCCGGTAAAGCTACGCGTATTAGTCCTAAAGGCACGCTTGCCTGGAGCCCTTTTTGGATTAATTCTGACGAGTTTGTGTTTATTGAGGAAGCGGCTAAGTCTTCTGTATTGTATCGTGGATTACTAAAAAAACCTTCGCGTTTATTCTTATTAAAGGATGTACAAACTCCTAGTGTTTCAAGATAAATAACGTTTTTTCATAGCAGGCTCCATTCCAAAAATAAAAGAATTCTCTCCCCTACACCAACTGCCTATCCAACAGCTCAACCTTTATCGGATTTAATTGCTCAAGTTGAACATCATGATGCGTTGTTAATAGAACACCGCAATAAGCCGCCTTTTCTGCCAGCAACGAGAATAACACCTGCTGTGATTTCTTATCTAAACCATTTAAAGGCTCATCTAAAATGATGAAATCAGGCGTCCCTATCAGTGCAGAACTTAAAATGAATTTCTTTTTCGTACCATACGACATATCAGAAATTTTAGTATATGCGTGCGCTTGTAACTCAAACTGTTCAAGGAGCTGATTAATTTCCGCCGTATTTTTTGTTCTTACTGTGGCAAGCCAAGACAAAAACTCATGTCCTGTTAAAAAAGGATAAATAGGTAAATCATCTGGTACATAAAACAATCTTTTTGCATTAACACTATGATCTCTTATGGCGTAGTTATTATTCAGCACTACTGTACCAGAATCAGGAGAATCCAAGCCTACAATTAAACGTAACAAGGTAGATTTTCCCACACCATTTTGCCCAGTAAGATGATACACCTGTTGATGAAAGGTATAAGATAAGTCAGTAAACAAAACCTTCTTAGCGAAAGATTTATTAATCTTCTGAAGTTGAATGCTACGTTGCAAAATAAGCCCCCAAAACCTTATATTGGACCACGCCACTACCCAAAGTACTAAGCAACGAGGAAAATAAACAAAAACGTAATGATAGGGCATAAAGACTTCGATTAATTATTAAACCAATAGCGCTCATCATCAAAATAGCCCAAAGCAAGAAAATATAGTTTTTAAAACTAAAGAGGGAAAACAAAAAAATAGGAAACAAAATAACACTCAATAATATAAAAATAATGCTTATTTCCTTTACATAGTTCACTTTCCACTGATAAGGAAAAACCTGATGAAATAAGGAGTAATCTAGTTTTCCCTTTTCAAAAAGAATAAAAAGTGTCGATAAAATATAAGTTTGCAAGCTCACCAAGACAAGAACGATCGCATCACGATTCTCTAGCTCTTCCTGAGAAGAAAATACTTGAATAAGCAATCCTGATACCGCGAAACACAGAATTAGTCGTGTGATAAGGGCTCTTTTACTTTCTCTTAAAACGGCTAATTGCATCAGGAAAACACTCATACCCTTATAGTTATTCAATACCAGAAGAGAACCTGTTTTAAAATTTTTTTTGGCTACAAAAGGTTGCACGGTCCAAATAATTAATCCGCTTAGAAATACTACAAAACAGCTCACACTATAATTTACAAGCCAACTCCCCTGCATCGAACTGTAAACAACGAATATCAATACTGAAAACAATAAAATACCATTCGCTATTTTTTGATAAAGACAATTCCATAATAAAGTAATTATTGCCAATAAAGTAGAAGCATAAAGGCTGTATTGAGATGAAACAAACCATGGCCCTTTAGAATGGTGAAGAATGTTTGCGGCCCCAAAGAAAACAGCCAACCAAACAATATTTAACGACACTAAAAGAAGAATAAAATCTGCTTTTTTATAAACACGAGAAGGTATATACAAAGTATGCAAATATTCCCTGAATTCCCCTCCTTTTATAAAGGGTAATTGGGTTTTAGTCATAGCCAACAAAAATAGTAACAACGAGACTAAATAAATAAGTTTCTCTTTTAAGGTAATCGATGGATCAATAAGAGCATAGAATGGCATACCTAGTGCTTGAATATGCTCTACTCCAGGTGCCAATAAGCAAATGATAAAGACAGACAATAACTTGTGCCGAGCAAGAAACTCCTTCGTTTCAGTAAAGTAATACTTTAAACGAAACTTGAGAAAATGCTGCTCAAAAACATCCCTATCTACCTGAGTTAATTCAAACATATAAAGGTATCCACATTACCAAATTTTATGGAGTATTAAGAAAATGAAGAAAAAATCACTGAGCATCTATGCGTTAGTGCGTTTGCGTAGCCGGTTACAAGCACCTAATGGCACTACTTCAAAGATTGCTTACCAAATAATACCTTCGAATTACCGCGTCATACCACGGTAATTCAGCCTTCCATTCCTCAGGCACCAAAAAGGCATCTAAACTCGTTATAGACCTAATTACGACATAATATTTTTTAATGGGAAACTTTCGCTAACCACGCTAACTGCTTTTTTAAAAACAGAAAACACCTGTTCTTCCCTATTTTCAGTTATGCTGCCCTCAATAATAAGTTTTGTAAGTTCAACGGCAATCTGCATTTGATTATTACAGGCAGCAATTGTATCTCTCATTACGTCAACCATCATATCTTCGCTATACCCCTCTTCCTCAAAAAGCGACATAAAATCCATTTCATCTTCTTGATTTTCAACTTGTTTCTTAGTCATATTTCTTCTCACTACACTCACCACCTGTCAAAAGGATGGAAGTTAATCATTTAACTATATAAAAGCAAGAGGAATATAGTGAGCATGCACAGAATAAAATTCCACCTGGGTATTATTGCTTATAACTTGTAGGTTGGTGCTGAGTGCAACGAAGCCCAGCATGGTGGTAATATGGACGCTCCGTTGTTGGGCTTCGTTGCACTCAGCACCAACCTACAGCGATATAAAAAATCCTGACTAATTAGCAATATACGTGAACGTCTAAGAAATTTATAAATAAATATGAATGAAGTTTAAGAGATATCTTTGAATATGAATTTTGAACAAGTAATTCGAGAAAGAAGATTTGGTGCCAGAGCCGGAATCGAACTTTGTTATAACTTTATGATTTTAAATAATATAAACAATAAGGACTCGAATCTTACCCAACGTGCTGTGTGATAACTGATTTGAATGATTGCAAAAAGATACGAATTAAATTAAATATCTTAGCCTGAGTATTTTTTACGTATTACATCATTTGGATTTATAATCTATCCTCCTTAGTCTTTTTAAAACAAATAGAGATATTAATGAAATCAGTCTGTGTTTATCTAGGTGCTAACTCTGGCAATAATAACCAATTTAGTGAAGCAGTAGTTTTATTAGCGAAAGAATTAGCCGCTATGGGGCTTACTCTGATATATGGTGGTTCAAGCTTAGGAATGATGGGGCTTTTAGCTACTACCGTTAAAGAACATGGTGGAAAAACAATCGGCATAATAACCAAAAATCTTATTGAGAAAGAAAAGCCTTTAGACCTATTAGATGAATTACATATTGTCGATACGATGCAAGAAAGAAAAAGAATGATGCAACAAATGGCCGATGTTTTTATTGTTATGCCAGGTGGCCTTGGTACGCTAGAAGAGGCATTTGAGACGTGGAATGCAATAAAAATTGGGGAAATTAAGAAAAGTATTGGATTTTTGAATATAAATGGATATTTCGATGGATTATTCTCATTTATAGGAACCTGTGAGCAAAACGGGTTATTATTGAAAAAAGACGCGAATATCCCTATAGTGCAGCCAAACGTTCCTTCGCTTCTAGCTCAAATTATTCCTCCTTCAAAAGAAGTAATTGAAGTAACAAATCCATCAATAGATATGGGGCAGCCACAGTTTATTTAAGGATTAAGCATGTCTGGAATTAATCTGGAAAAACATTTTTCTCTCAGCAGCAGTAGTTTGGTAAAGGATATTTGCGATCCTTTATTGCAGTCGATAACATATTTTAATTACATTAAAATATGCAATAATGACTGTTCAAGAGAGCTATTAACTAATAATGCCGATTGGATAAATCATTTTTATAAAAATGGTCTTTATAATTCTGTTGGCACCATAGATATAGAACATTTACTTCCTACAGGCTATTTTCTCTGGTCTGAAATGGATGAAAAAGATCCAATTTATCTTCAAGGGCGAGATTTTTTTAATATAGATAATGGCATTAGTTTCGTTCGCACTGGAAACGAAAAATGTAGGCTTTATTGAGTTTTTTCTTGTTGGGCCTAAGTTCTAACACTAATCCATTATGATCAGCGTGGCGTTTTCAGCGTCTATCTTTAAAGATCTGATTTGAGTATCTGATAAAATTGTAATCACCTCAACGAAGCAGTGACCTTGGAGAGAAGAAGTAAAAAAGTTTACCCAAGATCTTACCCAAAGTATGCACAGTTAAATACGAAGATTAACGAATCGTTGAGAAAAATTTTAGAGAGAAAAGTCAGTGTTACTCTATTATTTATCAATCAGTCAGTTACGTACTAATTTTAACTCTTGAGAACAATTAGAAAATATGTGATTGGTGCCCAGGGCCGGAATCGAACCGGCATGGTGTTACCACCGAGGGATTTTAAGTCCCTTGCGTCTACCTGTTTCGCCACCTGGGCTTTTCTTCTTATTTGGAGGCTGAGGCCGGAATCGAACCGGCGTCCACGGCTTTGCAGGCCGCTGCATAACCACTCTGCCACACAGCCAACTGATACTGCAACGCAGGTACCATTTGTATGCTGCTCTAAAAAAAAAGCGACTGTGTCGTCGCTTAATTTGGAGCGGGAAACGAGACTCGAACTCGCGACCCCAACCTTGGCAAGGTTGTGCTCTACCAACTGAGCTATTCCCGCGTCTCCATGGGTGTGCATTCTACAGGATTATCATGACCTGTCAACAATAAATTTAACTTTTTTTCGATAATTCTGGCCATGCTATAGAGAGGTAAATAACCATAGACCAAATCGTTAAAATTGCGGCCACGTATAGCAAAATAAAGCCAAAAATGCCCCACCAGGAGTTTACTGGATTAAATGCTAATAACAGAAACAAAGCTGCCATTTGTAAAAATGTTTTTACTTTTCCAACATAGCCAACCGCAACACTGGCTCGCTTACCAATTTCTGCCATCCATTCTCTTAATGCTGAAATTACAATTTCTCGACCTACAATGATAATTGCCGGAATAGTAATGTAATTAAGATCCTTTACCCCCACTAAAAGCAATAAACTGGTCGAAACCAAAAGTTTATCGGCCACCGGATCTAAAAACGCTCCCAGGGGAGACATCATGTGTAACTTACGTGCCAAATAACCATCGAGCCAATCCGTAAAACTGGCCGCAGCAAAAATACCTGCAGATACAGCGCCCGCCCATTTAACAGGCAAATAAAAAATAACAATTAATACCGGAATCAATACGATACGAAGCAAGGTTAATAAATTAGGTATAGTCAATGTACTCAATGCTTAATACTCCCTTTGCAGACATAATCCCAACAAACATCCGCAGATGTTCTGAGGATAATATTAACGAAAAATTGTAATGCTCTCTTACATGAATAGAGCGCATGGTAAACCGGGAGCCAGATAGGAATTAGGCCTCACCCCGTATTCACTGCCATCAACTTAAGGATTATGTAGGTTGGGCCCATGGCGCAACAAGGCATCTAACCACGCATGAACTTAATGTTGGGCTATAAGCTCAACCTACACGTCATTACAAATTTCCTTAACTTGATGGCGGTGTCAATCATCTTTAACTTACGGACAATAGCCTAAATAATCCGTTATATCTTATAAATGTAAATAGTCAGCAAGCAATTTATAATCATCAAAAACAGCCAAAGCACCTGCTGCTTTTAATGCGCTTTCTTGTTGATGATAAAAATCGACGCCGATGGCATTAACCTGGATGCTGTTTGCCATTTCTATGTCGGTAACGGAATCACCGATCATTAATGTCGTCGCGATACGTCCATCCATTTCATCAATAATTTCTTCAAGCATCTGTGGGTGCGGTTTCGCAGGCACCTGTCCTGCTGAACGTGTAACCTTAATGAACTCATCAAGGCCGGTAGTCTGTAACGCCCGAGTTAATGACTGGTGCCCCTTATTCGTGGCTACGGCCATCTTTATATGAGCATCATGTAGTTGATGAATAAATTCGCGGACTCCAGGAATTAAAAAAACCTCAAGTGAACGAGTGTGCATTGAACGATGCACCGCATGGATTAACTGCTCATGTTCTAAAGCAGACAAATGCGGGTATGCTTTTATTAATGCGCGCTCTAAGCCCAGGTCCACATGTTTTCTTGCTTCTTCAGGTTCAAAAGTACCAAAACCGAGTAAATCTGCTTCTACAGCAACAGTATGAAATACTGCGCCTAAAGTGTCTGCAATAGTGCCTTCCCAATCAAACACTACCAAATCATAAAGATTGCTCATTGCTCACTACACTCCTCGCACGCAATTGTTTTAGTGTGTTAGAAAAGACTTCATCTGCATCAGCTTGAAAGAAATGTTTAGTCCCATTCAATTCAAATTGGATAGAACGTGCATGCAAATAAAGACGATGATGTCGATTATCTATGCCTTCTACTTCTCCTGCAACAGATCCATATTTTTCATCACCAACAATAACATGCCCTAAATGTGCACTATGAACTCGAATTTGGTGAGTACGCCCCGTTTTAGGGCTTGCCTCAACCCAACATGCCTGTTGGTAATTCTCAAGTAATTTAAATCCGGTTTCTGAAGCTTTGCCCTCATCAGTGACGGACACCACACGCTCACCAGATTTCAAAGTATTTTTTTCTAAGGCTGCGTGAACGGTTAATTGTTTTTTTCCTTCCCAGCGATGCGTTAATAGGGCCCAATAGGTTTTTTGCACTTCACGAGCTTCCAGCAAAGCATGCATTGCTCTTAAAGTGCTTCTCTTTTTAGCCAGCAAAAGACAGCCTGAGGTCTCTCTATCTAAACGATGGATTAATTCCAAATAAGCCAGATCTGGTCTAGTTTTTCTTAATGCTTCAATAACACCTAAACTTAAACCACTGCCGCCATGCACTGCTATCCCCGAAGGTTTATTTATGACTAAAAAACAGGCATCTTCAAAAATAACGCATTCTTTAAGGCGTTTTGCCATGGCATCACCAACAAATACTTCTTTTGATTCTGAAATACGAATTGGTGGAATACGAACCATATCTCCGGCATGCAAGCGAGAACTAACCTGCGCTCTCTTCTTATTAACACGAACCTCACCACCCCGAATAATTCGGTAAATGTGGCTTTTAGGTACGCCCTTTAAAATTCGGATTAAGTAATTATCCAGACGTTGTCCTTCTTCTTCATTACTTATTTCTCTATAACTTACTTCATTCATTGTCAATAAACCTGTTTTCTGGGCGTGTTTTTTTTGATATGATCGCCTGTAGCGTGGAAATGATTCCATGCAACCGAATTATAACGCATAAATATAAAAAAAGCGTAACTATTTACCGCACTACCAGGGTATCTGTTTATAACTCGCTATTCCAGGCCATTTTTGGCTAAGAAGGTGAACTTATCAGCAGGCCCAATTTTGAGTCTGCAAACACAGCGCAGCACAAGGATAACAGGGTATAAGGCAACTAGTTACAGAAAAATCGCGCTTCCATTTAAGCTTAGAGATATAAGGAAGCGAACCAATATGCCAGAGACAAATTGATCACATACTTGACAGAAACCTACGCATGCCAGACATGCTTTATACCGACTGCGAATTACATTAAGACTTTTACACGTCTCCTTTTTACGTGTTTGGTTCGTATTCAGTATATTACCCAGTATGCACCTCCAATGATTCAGGGAACATGCGTAAAGTCTGTCCACACGGCTGCGGATTCGCTTAAAGATCACTTCTCTTACTGTTCAAAAGATGAACCTCTAAGATATATTGAGCCTTACACTATCGTAACTTAAATGAAAGCGCCCTAAACATGGGGTTACAGATGGAAAAAATGTTAATTAATGCCACGCAAACTGAAGAGGTTCGCGTTGCACTTATTAAAGACAATCGTTTGTTTGACCTGGACATTGAATGCCCAGGAGAAGTAAAGAAAAAAGGTAACATTTATAAAGCGACCGTTACCCGTCGCGAGCCAAGTCTTGATGCAGTTTTCGTAGAATATGGTTCAAAACGCCAAGGTTTCTTACCTCTTAAAGAAATTGCACCTGAATATTTAAGTAAAAATCCTGATGATTTTGGCGATGATAAGCCACCTATTACTTCGTTAATTCGCGAAGGCCAGGAATTATTAATTCAGGTAGACAAAGAAGAGCGCGGAAACAAAGGTGCTGCGTTAACTACCTTTATTACCTTAGCGGGTTGTTATTTGGTATTAATGCCAAACAATCCTCGTTCGGGCGGTATTTCCAGACGGATTGAAGGGGATGAGCGTGATGAATTACGTGAAACCTTAAATGCCTTGACGCTTCCTGATGATATGGGTCTTATTATCCGTACTGCAGGCGTGGGTAAAAGCCAGGAAGAATTACAAGACGACTTAGATATGTTATGTAATCAATGGCAATCCATCAAACAAGCTTACAATACAGAATTATCACCTTGTCTAATCCATCAGGAAGGCGATGTAATTATTCGTTCTATTCGCGATAATCTGCGTAAATCAATTAGTGAAATTATTATTGATGATCAGATTTCTTACATCAAAGCAAAACAATATATTGAGCGCGTAAAGCCTGAGTTTTTACCTAATTTGAAGTTATACAATAGCAGCATTCCACTGTTTAATTTCTATCAAATTGAAAGCCAAATAGAAACAGCATACCAACGCCAAGTAATGCTACCTTCTGGTGGTGCATTGGTTATCGACAGAACTGAAGCTCTGGTTTCAATTGACGTTAACTCAGCGAAAGCTACTGGTGGTTCTGATATTGAAGCAACTGCATTCAACACTAATATTGAAGCAGCGGATGAAATTGCACGTCAGTTACGTCTGCGTGACTTAGGTGGCCTAGTGGTTATCGATTTCATCGATATGAGCTCTAGCAAAAACCAACGTGATGTTGAAAACCGCTTAAAAGAAGCATTACAAGCAGATAGAGCACGCATCCAAGTTGGTCGTATTTCTCGCTTTGGTTTATTAGAAATGTCACGTCAACGCCTAAGATTATCTTTAGGTGAAACCGCTCAAGAAGTTTGCCCTCGCTGTGAAGGCCGCGGTACTGTACGTAATATTCAATCACACGGACTTTCTATTACCCGTCTTATTGAAGAAGAAGCACTAAAGGAGAAGACCGCTGAAATACAAGTCCAGCTTCCTCCTGAAATGGCTACCTTCATTATGAATGAAAAACGCAGTTTCATCCGAGAAATTGAAAAAAGACATAGTGTTTCAGTAATGATTATTGCTAATCCTTACCTGCATTCACCTCAATATACAATTACTCGCCTGAAAGAAGATAACGTAGGTAAGACTAAAAAACCAAGTTATAGCTTAATTCAGCAACCTGAGTTACAGGTTACAAGTAATGAGCAAGAGACAGCTGTTCGCGATGAACCGGCAGTAAAACCATTTGCAGGTCATCCTACACCTAAAAACCTACATAACGGCTTGATTAAACGTTTGTGGTCAAGTTTATTTGGTGGGCCTACTGAAACATCAACAACCGCGGAACCTAGCCAAACGAAGAAAACACATCCTCGTAATCAAAACCAAGGGAAATCAAACCCCCGTGGTACAGGTGGTGAGCGTAAGCCACAACAACGTAGACGTCGTCCAAGCGGTAATCAACAGCAACGTACAGGAAATGCGGCTGCCAATCCGGGTAATGCGAATGCCGGCCAACAACCGCAGCAACAACAACGCCGCAGATCAAATACCAACCAACAAGGTTCCCGTTCTTCTGCGCCACGTGAAGGCAATAAAAAAAGAGAATCTACACCTAAAGAACAAGTCGAAAAATAATTTTTTGTTCGAATTACCGCGGTCTGACCGCGGTGATTCGGCCAAATATACGTAAGCAAGTGTCATAAATTTCCCCCCTACCATATAATCACAATGCTTGACGGTTAGGTCAAAGCACCCTATCTTTTAGATTCATTATCACTTCTTAAAGGACTAAAAATGATACCTGTAAAAGGATATGCTGCCCATGATCCCAAATCACCACTAACACCTTATGAATTTAACCGGCGTGAAGTAGGAAAAAATGATGTCTTAATCGATATTCATTATTGTGGAGTTTGCCACTCAGACATTCACCAAGTTCGTGATGAATGGGGTGGTTCTGCTTTTCCGATGGTTCCAGGACATGAAATCATTGGAACTGTGAGTAAAGTTGGTCCAGGGGTAAGCCGTTTTAAAGAAGGAGATCGTGTTGGCGTGGGTTGTTTTGTTGATTCATGCCGCAAGTGCGTTAATTGCAAAGAAGATTTAGAACAATATTGTGACGAAGGAGCAACACTGACCTATAACGGTAGAACTCGTGATGGTAGTGAGGCAACTCAAGGTGGATACTCCACAAAAATCGTTGTGGATGAAAATTATGTGTTACGCGTTCCTGAAAACTTACCGATGGATGCAGCCGCTCCCCTTCTCTGCGCGGGTATTACCTTATATTCGCCACTTAGACATTGGAATACAGGCCCTGGAAAACGTGTCGCTATCTTAGGTTTAGGTGGTTTAGGGCATATGGGAGTAAAACTCGCTCACGCAATGGGAGCTGAGGTTTCTGTGTTGAGCCATTCAATGAACAAAGAAGCTGATGCGAAACGTTTAGGAGCTGATCACTTCTATGCAACCTCCGACTCGCAAACTTTTACTAAACTAGCGAACCATTTTGATCTTATCATTTGCACAGTTTCCGCTAAATTAGATTGGACTCAATACTTAAACCTGCTAAAACGTGATGGGGCGATGGTTGTGGTCGGCGTACCATCAGATGAAATTCCAATACATGCCTTCGCTCTTATTGGTAAGCGTCTGACTTTGGCTGGTTCATTGATTGGTGGTATAAAAGAAACCCAAGAAATGCTCGATTTTTGTGGAAAACATAATATTGTTTCTGATATTGAATTAATCTCCATGCAGAAAGTTAATGAGGCGTATGAGCGCGTAGTAAAAAGTGATGTGCGTTACCGTTTTGTGATTGATATGGCCTCGCTATAAGCACTGTAGCTCATCTGTATTATGCGTAGCGGCCACACCCCCCCGTATTACGACTCCGTCTAATACGGGCTACATGTGGTGGGTAAAGGTAATTAAGGTACGACGTTTGGACTAGCTCCAAATAAACTCATAACCAGCATAATAATAAAGATGACAATAAACAAAAAGAATAAGACTTTAGCTATATTTGTAGCAGTTGAAGCAACACCTCTAAAACCGAATAAACCTGCAACAATTGCAATCAGCAAGAATATGACCGCCCAATGTAACATAACAATCTCCTTATTAATTACACAATAGGTGCTAAAGGTTCGCGCCAATTGTTTGATACAGCATCATAATATGCTTTTTAAGTATAGATTATTTTGAGCGGCGGGTTGCAATAACTACTCAGCAGCAATTGGATTGACTCCGATATTGGGATTAATGCCACAATCATCAAGAATCTTGAGTAAATTATTACCTTTTTTAGTGAAACGATTAATACAATACTCAGTTAGATAACTTTTTAAAATATAATAATAATCATCCAACATTAAAATATGGAGTATTTTCTCCGCTCGTTCTAAGTGCTTGATTTGACTAAATTCACAAGCTTGAAATAACACCCCACCCAACATCGCAGCAATACTTGCCTTTCGTTGAGGATTTGCCAAATAAAAACGTTGTATGCATTCATCCAACGCACGATCTTTGTCCCATTCCACCCATTCATCATAGAGTTTCATCGCAGGTGCTGGATTAAAGGCATTTTGCGTAATAATTCCTTGAATGGCATAAGCGACAGGGACTATAGCTTGTATATTGGCCCAAGAACAGTTCCCAGCAATCTGAGGACTAATTGGCATGCGTGCGACAGGAATTAAGCCTAACTGCTGATTAATTTGCTGATGGAAATAACGTCGGCTTTGCTTCTTATACATAAAATTTTGTAAGAAGTTTAAGTTAATTGCTTCAGGACGGGTAATTTGATAAATATTAACCGTGCCTTCTTTTGTACTATTTTCACCCCGATCTATTTTTGCCCACCACTGCCCAAAACGGATAAAACCCATGGCATGTCCTCGGCTTGCTGCAGGAAGAATCAACATGGGCGCCTGTAATATTTGCTGCATGCGGGCAAAATGCTGATCTTGTAACATGGGAATATGTTGGAATTGTAACAACTCTGCCGCATCATTAAAGGCATCAATAATTACATACAATAGAGGAAAATAATCGCGTAAATGGCGCGTTGAATAGCTGCTGGTAAACCGTCTTAAGGAGTCTTTAAGTACAGCAACGGTAAACTCCAGCATAAAGCCTTCATAATCCAACTCAATAAATTCGCCTTGAGCATTGACTATATCGACGTCACCTTGTAATTCAAAACGATGACCTAAAAGCTTGCCATTGATGAAATCTAAAGCAAAATCAAGTCGCGCACCGTATTGATATAATAGATGTTTTAATGGATCTTGGCCACGCAGTACAGGATATACCAAGATGGAAAGCCCGCTGCGGGTATACGCATTGGCATTAGCACCATGTTCTAATAATAAACGCACCATATCCATGTCATTATTATCAACAGCCCAGTGCAGAGGCGTATTCCCAGCCACATCGAGTCCGTTCACATCAACTTTACGTGCAAGCAATTGTGCTGCAATTTTAGGTTGACGGGTGATGGCACATTCAATAAGTGGCGTAAAACCATATTCGTCAATATCGTCTAAAGAATCGCCAGCGCGTACATAAGCATCAAAATCAGGCATGCGATGACTGATAATGTCATTAGCAATCGTCATTAGTAAGGCCCTCTAGGTGTAGGTGCATTACTATATTTAGGCATGTTCCCCAAGCGTAATTGCTTCTCTTTTTCTTGCTCACGGCGCTTATTATCATATTCGCGGCGCGCTTCACTATTTAGCGGAGGTTCCGGATTAACATTCGGATCAATTCCATCAAAACGCGGATTATTTAGATAAGGATGTTGAAGCATACCGTTATCTGCTGCTTCTTCAGGGGTATCCCCAATATTATCATTGGTGTTATGTTCACGTGCATTGACACGAGCTATTCTGCGTTCGCCATCTTGTTCCATAAGGCGCCTTCTGCGCTCCATATCTTTGGTTTCGGCGGCAAAATAACTACTCTCAACCCTTCGGGTTGTGGGCAAATTGGTGTCTGGAATCGTTACTTTAGTGCTCATAATTACTGAGTATATACCTAAAAAAACTTTATGGCTAATTGCAGTACATTCTGTTAAATGTATCTGGTGTTAAGCAAAATGTCACTATTAACTTAATGTGGGCGTCGGCTGTCTTTTTCAAGATGTTGCTGGTAATTAAATTTTTCACGCTGTCGCCTCTGGATTGCTTCGCTGCGCTCGCAATTGCGAGCGCAGCGAAGCAATCAGGGGAGCGAAGTGAGGAGTTATCCTCTCGCTACAAATATTCCCTTTGCAGAATCTCCGCAATTTGCACCGCATTAGATGCAGCGCCCTTACGGATATTATCCGCAACCACCCACAAATTTAATCCATTGGGATGAGAGAGATCTTCACGAATACGGCCGACAAATACATCATCATGCCCTACTGCATTTTTTAGCACCGTGGGGTAGCTGGCTTTAGCGGGATTATCAACTACCTGAACCCCGGGAGCTTTAGAAAGAAGAGCACGTGCCTCAGTCGCAGACATGGGGCGTTTTAACTCCACATGAATTGCCTCTGAATGACCATAAATCACCGGTACACGCACCGCAGTTGGATTCACTAAAATCTCTGCATCTTCCATAATTTTGCGTGTTTCCCAAACCATCTTCATTTCTTCACGGGTATATCCGTTATCTTCAAATTGGTCAATGTGAGGAATCGCATTAAAGGCGATCTGCTGGGGATAAACACCAACTTTCCCTGGTCGGCCATTGAGCAAATCCCCTACTTGTGAAATAAGCTCACTAATTGCTTTTTTCCCAGTACCAGAAACTGATTGGTAAGTAGCTACATTAATTCGTGAAATCCCTGCTGCATCATAAAGCGGTTTTAGCGCAACCACCATTTGAATCGTGGAGCAATTAGGATTCGCAATAATGTTTCTATTTCGATAATCTGCAATACGGTGTGGATTAACCTCAGGAACCACTAGAGGAATGTCCTCTTCATAACGAAAGCATGAACTGTTATCAATAACAATACAACCTGCTGCCGCAGCCTTAGGAGCATACTCTTTAGATACCGCACCCCCCGCAGAAAACAAAGCAATATCTGCCTGGCTAAAATCGAATTCAGCTAAATCCAAAACATCGAATTGTTGCTTATTAAACGTAATGGTCTTACCCACTGAACGAGAACTAGCTAAAGGATAAAGGTTCCTAATTGGAAGCTGACGCTCTTCTAAAACAGTTAGAAAGGTTTCGCCAACAGCCCCCGTAACACCTACTATAGCTACATTTAATTCTATGCTCATTATGCCCTCTTTTATTGTATTGCCTTTTGCCGTAGATAATGGTCCATCAGCACTAATGCCATCATTGCCTCAGCGATAGGCACTGCTCTAATTCCCACGCAGGGATCATGGCGCCCCTTAGTCACAACAGCCACCTCTTCGCCAGAAACATTCATTGTTTTGCCTGGAGTGGTAATACTCGAGGTGGGTTTTAAAGCCATACTGACTTCTATATTTTGCCCAGTAGAAATCCCACCTAAAATTCCACCCGCATTATTACTTAAAAAACCTTCTTTTGACATTTGATCGCGATGAACAGAACCTAACTGGTTAACCGCGGTAAAACCTGCCCCAATCTCAACACCTTTGACTGCATTAATCGACATCATAGCAAAAGCTAAGGTCGCATCCAGTTTATCAAATACCGGATCTCCCAAGCCTACCGGCACATTTTTGGCAACAACCTTAACTCGGGCACCAACCGAATCACCTTGCCGACGCAAACGATCAATATACTCTGCCAGTGCTTCAATCTGTTGATTATTCGGGCAGAAAAATGGATTATTATTAATTTCCTGCTCATGATCAAAATGCAAGACTAAATCACCCATTTGCTCCAGATAACCAACAATCTCCACTTGCAAATGGCGCTGTAAATACAAGCGCGCAATCGCACCAGCAGCAACTCGAGCTGCGGTTTCACGCGCGGAAGAACGTCCGCCGCCGCGATAATCACGATGGCCATATTTATGGTGATAAGTAAAATCAGCATGACCAGGGCGAAACAGCTCCTTTATTTCCTCATAATCACGTGAACGCTGATCCATATTTGGGATCAATAAAGCAATTGGTGTTCCGGTCGTTTTTCCTTCAAAAACACCGGAAAGAATTTGCACCTTATCGTCTTCTCTCCGTTGCGTGGTGTATTTAGACTGCCCCGGTTTACGCTTATCTAAAAAAGGCTGGATATCCTCCTCGCGTAATTCCATGCCTGGAGGACAACCATCGACAATACACCCAATAGCCGGGCCATGACTTTCACCAAAGGTTGTGACGGTAAATAAGCTTCCAAAGGTATTACCTGACATTGAAGTATTCGTCCAATTGCTGTTTCGTTAACAAGAACACCCCTTGCCCGCCATGACTCATATCCAACCAGGTAAATGGAACATGTGGATAAGCATCATTTAGTATTTCTTCACTGTTACCCACTTCCACAACTAAAATTCCATGGTCACTAAGGTATTCATGAGCATTTCTTAAGATGTCTTCTACAATGGCCAAACCGTTATTTCCTGTCTCTAAAGCCAACACTGGTTCATGTCGAAACTCATCCGGTAAGGTCTGCATTTCTTCCTTACCAACATAAGGAGGATTACTCACAATTAAATCATAGCGGGCCTTAGGCACTTTGGCGAAACAATCCGATTCAATTAGAGTAAGTTGCTCGTCAACACCAAGCTCTTCACAATTGATGGCAGCAACGGCCAGTGCTTCGCTAGAAATATCTACTGCATCAACCTGAGCTTCAGGGAAGGCATAACAGCAAGCGATGGCAATACAACCACTTCCCGTACATAAATCCAATATGCGGCCAACTTTGTCCGCCTCAATCCAAGGAGTAAATTGCTGATTAATCAATTCAGCTATAGGAGAGCGAGGAATTAATACGCGCTCATCCACATAAAATGGCAAATCACAAAAATAAGCTTCTTTAATTAAATAAGGAACAGGAACACGTTGATTAATTCGTTTCTCCAATTGTTCACATAAGAATTTTTTTTCACTAGTCGTCAGGCGACCATTTAATAGCATCGGATCAATATCATAAGGAAGAGATAAACTTCTCAATATTAAAGATCGCATGTCGTCCCAGGCATTGTCTGTGCCATGGCCATAATACAATTGTGCGTCAATAGCACAAGACAAACTAAAACGTAAAAAATCCAAAACTGTTGATAATTCTTCCGTTTCTTTAAGAATATAATTACTCATTCCTACTCCATGTTACTAGGATGTGGCTGTTATGCAGAAAAGATACAGATTGTACCTCGTAAATCTGGCATTTTGAAGGATCTTAAGTATACTTCAGGCATAACTCTCAAATATTGATAAAAATGGTTGATGACTTTCTGTCTGATGAAGACAAAGCCTTGTTTCGCGAACACATGCGTAGCGTCAAACCATTAAATGAAAAGAGCAAGCGGGTAAAGACCGAATCAGTCTCCAAGCCCCCTATTCCACGGAAAAAAAGAATAGAACCCATAATTGAAGAAAGAACCGAATATTATTTATCAGATACCATCCAAGAGACGGTTTTGTCACAAACCACCTTGTCTTATGCTCAATCGGGATTAACTAATCAGCGTTTCAAAGAACTAAAAAATGGCAAGATCCCCTGGGAAGGTCGTTTAGATTTACATGGATTAAAAGCGGATAACGCACGCGATTTATTGTGCCGATTTATTCATAGCCAAGCAGAAAATGGCAAACGGTGCCTTTTAATTATTCACGGCAAAGGTGGTCATCTGGGAGCACCGCCTGTTATTAAAAATTTAGTTAACCGTTGGTTACCTCAATTAGATGATGTGCTTGCCTTTCATAGCGCTCAGCCCAAAGATGGTGGGACGGGAGCTGTTTATGTGTTATTAAAAAGAAACAGGCTCTAAACACTTGAATTTTTTATACGCATCCCCATTAATCAGCTATAAATTTGCGAAACAAACTCCTTTACTTGCGTTAACACCGTATTCTGAGGATAATTCGCTTCATTATTAAAAATCATGAGTACAACATGGAACAATTAGGTCAATTTATTACAAATCACTGGCAACTGTGGCTCCTTTTCATCATCGTGTTATTTCTAACTTTCCTTAATGAATTAATCACACAAAAGAAAAAAGCGAAACAACTATCACCACAAGCAGCAGTTGATCTAATCAATAACGAAAATGCCGTAGTAATCGACTTGCGCGACAAAGAAGCCTTTAAAAAAGGACATATCATTGACGCAATTCATGCTAAAAATGACGATTTCGAACAACAAAAAATGGATAAGTACAAAAATCAACCCATTATTTTAGTTTGTGAACGTGGCTTACAATCTCCAGCCATCGCAACTAAAATAAGCGCTCAAGGTTATAAACCTTCGGTACTCAACGGTGGAATGAATGCCTGGCTAAATGCTGACTTGCCCATCGTAAAAGGGAAGTAATTATGGCTGAGGTTATTATCTATACCACCGGTTATTGTCCTTACTGCATCAGAGCCAAGGACCTTCTAAACAGGAAAAATGCTGCATTTACAGAAATTCGTGTGGATTTACAGCCCGAACTTCGTGAAGAAATGATGCAAAAAAGTAACAGGCATACAGTACCTCAGATATTCATTAATGGTCATCATGTTGGTGGCTGCGATGATTTGCATGCCCTGGAAGCTCAGGGAAAATTAGATCAATTACTAAGAGGATAGAAACATCATGGCTGAACAAGCAAACCAAGAACAACAAAACCTTGAAACTCAATTCATGATCCAACGCGTTTATGTTAAAGATTTATCCTTTGAAACGCCAAATACTCCTGCCGTATTCCAACAACAATGGGAACCTGAGTTAACTCTTGATATTAATACTACGTCAAACCAATTAGAAGCTGGTGTTTTCGAAGTAGTTTTAACCGTAACTGCTACTGTAAACAACCAAAAAGAAGTTGCATTCTTGGTTGAAGTGAAACAAGCTGGTATTTTCACTATTCAAGGCGCTCCAACTGAGCAGTTAGACCATTTGCTTAATAGTTTCTGCCCAAGCATTCTATTCCCTTATGCTCGTGAAGCAATTACATCACAAGTTATTCGTGGCAGCTTCCCACAACTCGTATTAGCGCCAATTAATTTTGATGCTTTGTACATGCAACAACTTGCAGAAAAACAACAAAGCGCCCAAACTCAAGAAGAATCTACTACTCACTAAGACATATGGATAAAAAAACTATTGCCATATTAGGTGCCGGCTCATGGGGCACCGCTGTTGCAATTCATTTATCCCAGATAGGGCATCGTGTTTTGCTATGGGCGCATAACCCTGCGCACGTAGCCCTTATGGCTAAAGAAAAAGCTAATTCTCGTTATTTACCTGATATTGGTTTCCCGCAGACTTTAATTCCGGTTGATGATTTAAGCCAATGCATGCGCGAGGCAGACCATGTCATTGTTGCCGTTCCTTCCCATGCATTTGCCGAGATTCTTTCTAAAATCAATAAACCTACGGCAGCTCAAGGCCTGGCCTGGATTACTAAAGGAATTGATCCCCAAAGCCATTTACTACTCAGCCAATTAGTCGAACAACGTTTTGGCCCAGATTTACCAGTTGCCATGATTAGTGGCCCGTCATTTGCCAAAGAAGTAGCTCGTTTTTTGCCAACTGCATTGACTCTTGCCGGAAATAATTTAGCGTTTCAAAAAAGTATTCGCGCATTACTTCATCATAATAATATTCGTGTTTATCTCAGCGACGACTTAATTGGCTTACAAGTCTGTGGTGCGGTTAAAAACGTATTGGCGATTGGTTGTGGGATTAGTGATGGTTTAGGTTATGGGGCAAATGCTAAAGCAGCTCTGATTACTCGCGGCTTAGCAGAAATGAGTCGTTTAGGCCTAAGCTTAGGTGCGAACGCCGATACGTTCCTAGGATTAGCAGGTGTAGGCGACCTGGTATTAACATGTACAGATGATCAATCTCGTAATCGTCGTTTTGGCTTGCTTCTAGGCAAAAATACCAGTATAAGTGAAGCAGAGAAACAAATTGGTCAAGTTGTAGAAGGAAAAAGTAACGCTGCACAAGTGTGTTTTCTAGCCCAACAAAACCGAATTGAAATGCCCATTTGTGAGCATATTAACGCACTGCTACAAGGGAACGTTAGTGTTAAAGAGGCTGTTAATAGTTTAATGAGCCGTCCCCCCAGGGAAGAATAACTCATTATTAAATGATTTGCTCCTGGGGTTGTATTATGAATGCTAAATTAGAAGAAACTCTTTTTTGTTTGCATCAGTCTGTCCTTAAAAAAGTAAGTGCCATTGAACTCACTGTGGCTAATGCTGACTTATTAAAATTGCTTTTAGAGCTTCTCTGCGAAGAAAATTTACTATCTCATCCGAACATGCCCAGTTTGCTTTATCTGTTAAATCAACCAGAATTACCAATGTTGATTAGCTATATTGTGGATTTGGATTGTGTTGATGCATCACCAACCTCACCTAAAGGTTCATTCTTCGCCCAGGCAATAATCAACAGACAACAGGCTAGTTGTGTTAATTTGCTGCGGAATGTAGCGTCAGTCAAGAATAATGATACTCGCTTATGGGAAGATGCTAATGGCCTATTACAAAATGCGCTGTTAATTTATCCTTGTATTCATAAGCAATCTAATGAAAATACGGGTTACTGTATCTTTTGTTAGCCCTAATATTGGCTTCGTTACACTAGCTACAGCGACCATAGCAACTGTCTTGAATTAAAATTCAGGACGGTTGCTATGGTCATTAACGCACGTCGACTAATTCAATGTCTGCGGCACTTAGAGTCTCTCCTAAAAATATTTCACCAACAGACTGAAAGCGTTTAATTGAATCAGTTACTAAATAATTAACGCTTGCAGCCGCAGATGAATCATTAAGTAATTTTTTCTGCTCCAGTAAAGCGCACAATGAATGGGCCGTTGCATGGGCCGAATCAACAATAGTAACCCCTTTTGGCAATAAATCGGTTAATAATGATTTAAATACTGGGAAATGCGTACAGCCAAGCAATACGGTGTCTTCATCCTTAAAACCATCTAAATAATGTTTTAGCGCTTCACGAGCTACCTGATTATCCGTCATTCCCTCTTCTGCCAACGCCACTAAAACACTACATGCACGTGTACTAATTACAGCATCAGGCAACTGTTGTACGATAAGCTCTTGATATGCTTTAGACGCAATCGTCGTTTCCGTAGCTAAAACAGCAACACGCTGATTTTTGGTGGCAGCAACAACAGCTTGAGCTCCTGGCATAACCACCCCGAGCACGGGCATATCAGGCAACATGGATTGCAAATAAGGCAACGCGGCAGTTGTTGCCGTATTACAAGCAATTACCAAGGCTTTAATTCGCCGCTCTACAAGTAACTTCGCCATTTGCATCGCATATTGTTTTACGGTATCCGGGCTCTTGGTACCATAAGGAAGGCGAGCAGTATCACCTAAATAAATAAATGACTCTTGAGGTAAGCATTCTTTCAATACACGTAAAACGGTCAGTCCCCCCATCCCTGAATCAAATACCCCAATAGCTAATTGATTAGAATCCAATTATATCCCCTTTATTATTTAGGCCAAAATAAGTCCATTTTAGCTAGAATAGTATAGAAATAGCAACTCAGGCTAGAACTCACAACAATTACGGCATTTTACGGCTAGATTAAGATCCCGCGGCCAAACCGCGGGAAATTGAATAAATAGGATTAAGAATGAGAACTAGGACGCCTTTCCTGTTCCGCTTCCGTCTCTGCGGACACCCCGTGTGTTTTTACCCTCTCTTCCCTGTTCGTATTTACGGTGCTTCTATAAAGCTGGCTTGTTTCTTTCATTTGCTCTTCAGACTTAGGCGTTCCTTTTCGATTCAAGCGATCAGAAGCATGCTCTTTTGATGCCTCAATTGCTGAATTAACACTCTCACTATGTTTTTTAAACACGGTTTCATAAAGAGAGCTTTTAGAAAAGTTACTCCATCCCCAGCCTAATTGAGCTTTCGGATTAAAGATATGGTCATTAACCACTCTGATTGCATCTGGACCAAACTTCATATTAGGTGTCTTTTCACCAAGAACAACCAAAGCAGTCCATATGTACTTTAATTGTTCTTCATTTGCTCCACGCAAACGCAGAGGGTTATCTTTACTTGGTGGTCTATCCATCGTAGCAAGAAGCTGAGTGGCCACTACCATAGCATAATCAACTTTCGCTTTTTCAAGCAGTACAGGGTCTGTTGGACTTCCTTCTTGATAATCCGGGAATTTCTCAACAGTAACACATCCAGCATTCGCTCTATGTATTCCCCGATCTGTAGCTGTTGTGGGAACGCTTTTGCTCGTATCATAAGTAAAACGACTTTCAATTGTAACTATCTGGCTCCGATCACTCGTCTGTGGGCGTTTCTGAACTATATCAAAATAATGTACTTGCGAACTTCCTAGCGGATCTGCAAGTTGAAACTTAGCTGCTGCACCTGGATCTTGGCTATCAATAGCGACCCTCTGACTATTATCTGGATTGACCCCACCTTCTTGAATAGCCAATGCGCTTAATTCATCCCGAGTAACAACTCCGCTGGTAATCTCGGCACGATTATAAAACCAATAAGGACGCTGCTTTACTCGATGAATCATATCGAGGATACCATCAGGGCCCTCAATGCGCTCTTTTATTTGCCCATATTTCTCTAATTGTTGATCAATTTGAGCTAGTTGAGTCTGCAATTTATTTTTCAATGCCTCAACTTTAGCTCCTACTGTGGCTTGAGCTATTTCAACCGAATCAGGTAAAGCATCAATCATACTTTTTAATCGAGCATGATCATGTCTTAGCTCGTCCATTTTGGCGTCACAATTTTTTGCCAAAGCCGCGTATTTTTCTCTTAAACTTTCTCCTGGTTTCGACTTTTTCTCTTGTTCTCTAATATGAAGATTGTTTATATGTATTTCTTTGACATCAAAAACAAACTTTGCGCTATCAAGATGCTTACCAATCTTTTCTTGAGCTTGTTGCATTTTCGCTAAGATTTTTTCTACGTTGCTTACTGCCTTTATTGCCTCTTCAGGTCTTTGCTCCGTGCACGCATTTTTTACGAGATCAGCTTGCATCTGATGAAACAATGTGGGCGAGATTGCTTGATCTAAAGATGCTTTAAATTGCTTTTTCGCTGTTTCTGTTAATCCTGTACTTCCCATACTAACACATACATCGATAAAAAGTTCTCGGTCGGCAAAGTTTAATACTTGCCTTTGCAAAGCCATAAATGCTTCAGGTTTTTGAGGAAGAGTGCCCTGTGAAAGAGGAAGGGCCAGCATAGCTCCCAAAAAATCTTTATTAATAGCACTATCTTCATCCTGATATGCATTAAAGAGCTCTTGATACTTTTTATTATGCTCATGGATTGCTTTGGCAAATCCATGGGTATCATTTTTAGTTAACCCATCATCGGCAAGTCCAAAGGCTCGGTTAAATGCCACTTCATGCTCCGCTCCTGCAACAGCACAAATAACCTTTATCTCAGCAACCATCTGTATATAACTGGCTTCATCATTCCAATCCTTCCTTGCCAACGTCGCATTGATCTCCTCAATTTGCTCTTCGGTTAAGTCAACTGGATATCTGGCAGCCAATACCTTATAAATTCCAGGATTCTGAATTTGTTTCGATAAAGCACGTTGTGCAGAAGAGTCTAATACCGCTTGTAAATCAGCTTCATCTGCTTCAGGCATATAGTGTTTAAGCACACTTATATCCTGCGCATTCACTAAGTGTTTTATAATAGCCATTCGTTCTTGGTCGCGGTCATTTCGAAGCAGTAATTTCTCTTGCGCCTCGACACTCATATTGGAAAACGCATCAACCAAACTCTTATGTGCTCCGGGTCCGGGTACACCAGCAACAAATGCCACCACCCGCTCGAACGCTCTAGTACGCGCCAATTGGCGTATCTCATCCATTTTTTCTCGATTTTCACCAGCAAAAAGAGCATCTACCATATTAGATACTTGCTCTTTCGCTTGGTTTTTTGCAGTCTCATCGGTTAGATCCAAACCAGGAAAAATTTCGGTAAGAGCAGCATCGGTGGTTTTTCTGTCTTTTATAACCTTTTTAAACGCATCGTCAGATTGAGATGCTAGAGCAATCAACTCATTAAAATCCTCCCCGTGCCCTCTGATTTCTTGGGCGATAACTGAAATCATTTGCGCAGCCATTTGCTTTTTGCATTCGGTCATGAATTGCGGGGTAGCCACTTGGTCAATATAAGCATGAGCAGGGAACAGTTTTTTTAATTCGGCGCGAAACGCAACGTCTGTGTCCGCCATAAATAGTTGATCCAAAGCCTCACCCCTTTGGATACGGCGAGCTACAGCCAGCTTCAAATAACGTTCGCCTAACTGCTCTCTAAGCGCATTAACATCATCAGAATTTAGATCGCCTTTATGAGCGCTATATGGGCTTGCATCATCAGGCAAATCAGTGCGGAAATTGGCTTCATCTGCCATCAAAAGAGGCGCCATCCGCAAAACCTCGGCGTCACTTAGATCATTAAAATATTGGGTATAATCATCAAATACAGCGACCACTGATAATTCTTTTTGACGTGCGCGAACTCGTTCTTCCACTAAGCCCCAGATGCGCTCCCTCTCGATCAGACCAGCCTGCTCGTTAGGAAAGCCAGGTAAAGCTTTTATTTCATCATCAAAATCAAAAGCCGTTTTAGCAATTAATCGCTCTAATACATCGAGATCCACATCTTCTATTGCCAATAAAACCCAACGAGCTACTGCGTCTTGTTGAATATCGACTAAAGCCTCATCAGTTAAAACATTATCTTTTGACGGTTTTTTCGGATCCCAACCAGCTCCCACTGCAATCTTAGGTTCAATACCTGCAAGATATTCTCTTAAGGTATCGGAATTGTTTTGCATAATTCCCAACAAGACATCTCGATCGTCCACTGTATTCAAACTAAGTTTAACGCGCTGGGCAGCTGCCTCTTGATGGAGCTTAACAAAGTTAAATGAATCCCTTGGATTTAAAAAATCATCTGACTCGTAATATTCCCAGGCATCATAGTGGACAAGACCGAAACCAGAATTCGCCCATTCTTCAGCGTCATCAAAAATGTCCCAGGTCTCTGCATGTGCAGCTACCGCTGCCATGAACTTGTTAGTGTCTTTAGGATCTACGGCTAATAAATCATCAAATGCAGCTAATAATTTCGTCTTGGCAGGTTCATCTAAACTAGCCCATTGTGGGTTATTCAACATATTCCACAACTCTTTATTTTTAGCCATAGTCACACTCCGAAAACCATTATGTATTCATTTTAAACTTAAATTATTAATTTAACCTTAAATTACTAGAAAAGCCTCATTTTTATTGAATACTTGGTATAAGATGAATTAAGTTTATATTTAGTATAGCAAGTTTAGGGTCATTTAATGCGAATTATTCTGTTGGGTTTATTAGTCATGGCAAATTTTGTTCATGCGCAAGGATGCATTGTAGGAAATACACCATCACAACCGCGTTATATTTGCTACGATGGCAGAACTCTGGAACTCACTCCCCGAGGTTATGTTTGGAATGCCAAGCGTGGTTGCTTTATCAGCTCAATACCCTGCTGCGAATATAATGCAACTCATTATGCCTTTTACAATGATCCCAGAAAAATAGGCGAAGGTTATGCGCGCTGTCGTCATACCTATCCATTCCGCCTAGGAGAGATGCAAACTCATTGAGGTGGATGGCAAATTAGTCGCGTCAGGCTGTGGCGCGGCACCTGAGTTAACCCCGCTGAAAAATGAAAAGTAACTCGACCCTTGAGGGTTAAGTTCATTCTTTGTCTGATTAATGAGTTGATTAATTTCCATCTGCGTTGAGGTCAAACCATATAATCCTCTTAGCTGACGCACAATCCATAATCGACTTCGTAACTGGCGAAGGTATTTTAATGGTGCGGCCTCCGCCTCGGAGGACTGACCATTCACATCTCGTTTTAATTGCTCTAACTCCTGTGGAAAGTCAGGATGAGACTTTCTCACATCAATCCACTCCCTAATACAGTCAATGGCCATATTCTTTTTATATTTCAGACAAAACTGATGCGCCTCACCAATATCTCTTAAATTCTGTTGCAAATCAGTATAAGAGGTTGTGGCTGCGATGTTCGTTTTAAACGGGTTTGCAAAAACATAGTGTTTGATTTCGTGATCTAATCCTGCGCGATTAAATGTCTCTGTCTTTTGTGCCCCATTTTCTAACAAATGCCTCATCACAAATCGCATATCAACACTCACATTGCTTTCCACATCAGGGGCAAATGCATTAACTTGATCCAAAGCGACATCCAAAGGTGTTTTGCCTTCTTTATTTTTTACATTAATAAATTGACCAAACATGCGTATGGATTCTTCATAACGATACTCACCCAATTTAATCGCGGCATGTAACGGCGTATCTCCCTCTGCAAAGCCGTTTTCAGCACATAGGGTATGAAATCGCGCTAATGTTTGTGTGATTTGCGGTTCTAATGCATCATTGGTGGGAATAATTTCACGCAGGAGTTCATCATTTTCCTCATCACTCATACTAATAACAAAATCACGAAATTCTTTGATTGAAAATAATACGGCTCGTAAATGTGCAAGTCGAGTAACCATAGCTTGGGTTATTAAAGCAATATGGGCACGATCAGCTGAATCTTGAATATTGGCACATTCATTTAAAGTCGTTTCAATTAACGTTCTTGGAATAGAACAATGTTTAAAAAAGGTTTTCCACTTTGAACGAATAAATGCAGGAGTTGTTGCCAAGCGTGAAAAAGCAGATATTTCGGCAAAATTATGGTATTCCTTATTATCAAAAGGATTGGCTACATAACCAAATTTTGTAGGCCAATACGAATTGGCTGAGCGCTTCAAATTTGGAAATGATAATAAGTCTTCCGCAAAAATATCAAAGGCACTAGGACCATGAAATAAATGAAATGGCCTGCGAGTGTGGAATCCCATAATACTATCCACAAACATCAAATCATGGTCGATTTTAAAAAACTCAACTTGAGGCTTTCCTTCTTTTTCTACCAGATAAAAACCAAAATTCCCTTTATGCAAATCATCCTCCTCCATAGTATAAGAGGTTGCCAGGATACTTGCCAAAGAATCATAATCAATAGTTAACTGCCCCGCTTTTTCTGCTTTAAGCAATTGGGCATAAAAACCCTGCGGTAATTTGTCTAAGAAATATATAGGAATCTTTGCCAGATCTGAAATCCGATGCTTCGTGGTTTTACAATTAGAGTGAGGATTATTTAAGGTATAGAATGCATGTTCTAAGCCCTCTTTGTTCTCAACAGCATAACAAAGATGCTGAACCGCCACCCCAACAACTTGATTCTCATCGTCCACAACGAGTCGCTGTGAAGGCGTTAAATCAGGAGATAAAAATAATTTTGCAAGCTGGCTGAAACTTACTTCTAAGCGAGAAAAAGAAGCAATGCCATATTTATTTTTTTTATATATGATTTTTTGATTATCAAGTCTATGTAGGGCACTAAGATACGCCTCATGCCCAGAATGAGAAGGAAGACCTAAAATAATATCTTTAATGTTATAAAAAGCAGCACCCATTAAAAACCATTCCCGACAGCATGATTTGTTCAATATTAATACAGTGTTTAAAAAAAACAACTACCCTTGCTAATAATTTATCAAATCAGAAAATAAATATAATAATTCATAATAGATACGTCATCTCGACACAATGACGTGCTTTTTAGCAGCCCTAACCACTTATAGGCTATATGGCGGCAATACTAAGGGGTATTGAGTAATATCTCAACTACTTCTATCTTAATAATCACATTTTTTCTAAAACTTCATGTAAATATTTTACTGGTTCAATCACCATGGAACCATTCTGTTGTTTTGGAGCATTAGCAAAAGGAACAATCGCACGCTTAAAACCATGCTTGGCGGCTTCTCTTAACCGCTCTTGGCCACTTTGCACAGGCCTAATCTCACCGGCTAAGCCAACCTCACCAAAAATAATAGTTTCGCTATCAAAAACACGATTACGTAAACTGGAAACTACTGCAGCCAGCAAGGCTAAATCAGAGCCCGTTTCTGTAACTTTAACGCCCCCTACTACGTTGATAAAAATATCCTGATCATAAGTTGCAATTCCACCATGACGATGCAAAACAGCAAGCAAAATGGCCAAACGGTTATGCTCAAGACCGACAGTGACTCGCTTGGATTGTTGGCCATGCGCCTCATCAACCAATGCTTGCACTTCAACAAGCATAGGACGAGATCCTTCCCAAGTAACCATAACAGCACTCCCTGGGGTTGGCTCTGGCTGGCGCGATAAAAAAATAGCAGACGGGTTAGCAACTTCCTTTAACCCTTTGTCAGTCATAGCAAATACACCCAATTCATTGACGGCTCCAAAACGATTTTTAATCGCACGAATCACGCGAAAGCGACTATCACTTTGCCCTTCAAAATATAAAACACTATCAACCATATGCTCTAAAACCCGCGGACCTGCCAAGGCCCCCTCCTTGGTAACATGACCTACTAAAAACACTGCAGTTTGAGTCATTTTGGCAAAGCGTACTAATTGTGCAGCAGACTCACGTACCTGACTAACCCCTCCCGGAGCGGAACTGATACTTTCGGTAAAAATAGTCTGGATGGAATCAATAACAATAATCCTAGGATTTTCTTTTTGCGTATGAGCAATAATTGATTCAACCTGTGTTTCCGCTAAAAGTCTTAGGCCTGCTAAGGGAAGACTTAAACGCTTAGCGCGCATAGCGACTTGTTGCAAAGACTCTTCACCAGTAACGTACAATACGGTTTCTTGCATGGAAAGATTAGCTAAGGTTTGCAACAGTAGGGTTGATTTGCCAATTCCTGGGTCACCCCCAATAAGCACTACCGAACCATAAACAAGACCGCCACCTAAGACACGATTTAGTTCAGATAATCCACAATCCATACGGACTTCTTTATCCATCACCACATCTTCTACAGCCGTAATAACTGAACGCTGATTTACCCAAGAGCCCCCGCGAGCATTGCGGCTGGCAGGAACAACACCTTCTTCAACGACTGAATTCCATGCCCCGCATTGCGTGCATTGTCCAGCCCATTGTTTAAAGACTGCGGCACATTGATTGCATACAAATTGGGTTTTGGTTTTCATAGTGACTGACCTTGATTAATGTGCAGGCATCATAGCTGAACTCTAAAAAAATTCCTACATCTTGGCACCGCACTCAGCGCCAACATTGAGTTTTAATTTAATGATTGAATCCAGAAAACAACTCAATGTATAATTACAACTTTTTGCACAAACAGGGCAAAGTCTATGAGCAAAGACATCCACTTTGAGCAGTCTATAGGGGAATTAGAGGAAATTGTTAGACAGCTGGAAAAAGGGGAATTAACTCTTGAGGACTCGCTAAAACAATTTGAAAAGGGAATCAGCTTAGCCAGACGCTGTCAGGATGTATTACAGCAAGCGGAGCAAAAAATTGAAATGCTAACTACTGCACAATCCTCTGCAGAACCCTTTTCGGATGAAGAATTAAGTGATTAAAACCTATCTCGAACGCCAAGAGCAATTTCTTACGCAGATTACTAAAGAAGTATCGATACCTGCGGAACAAATTTATACAGCAATGACCTATTCTCTATTTCCTGGTGGAAAAAGAATTAGACCCATCCTTGTTTATTTAACCGGTAGTTTAATTAATTTAGACCTCCAGGTTCTTGATGTCATTGCTGCTGCAGTAGAATTAACTCATTGTTATTCTTTAATTCATGATGATTTACCCGCGATGGATAACGATGATTTTCGCCGCGGCAAGCCCAGCTGTCATAAAGCTTTTGATGAAGCTACTGCAATTTTAGTGGGTGATGGAATGCAAGCGCTAGCAATCGAAGTGCTTCTCTCTCATTTATCCCAGCTCCTCCCCCCAGCCCAAGTAATAGCCATCACTCAAGAATTAGTTCGAGCCAGCGGTGTTACAGGAATGGTGAGTGGACAAAGCCTGGATCTATCCGAATTAGGTAAATCGTCGATTAGTGAAGAGCTCCTTTGTGAAATACATCATCTGAAAACTGGCCGACTTATTTCTGCTTGTATTGAAATGGTCTTAGCTGCAGATAATTCTACGACTGAGCAAAGCAAAGCAGCATTAAGATCCTATGCTCGCCACATTGGTCTGGTATTCCAGTTGCAAGATGATTATTTGGATCGTTATGCACCAACAGAACTTTTAGGCAAAGGACGTTCTTCTGATCTAGCTAATGATAAAATTACGTTTGCCTCTTTATATACTCAAGAGAAATTAGAAGCAGAAATAAATAGTCATTATCAAATAGCCTTAGATGAGCTCCAGTTGTTTGGTGATAAAGCAGGTGATTTGATTTCGTTGACGCGCATATTGCAAGCGCGTAGTGATTTAACAAAAGTAGCTGCCGCTGAATAATTGTAGGTTGTGCCTATGGTCCAACATTTAGAAGTAGCGTCCGGAAGCCATGAGCACAGCCAATTCCTTTAGAACATGTCCTTCGGACCAGGGCCAACTAATTACGGCATTATCGGAGCAGCAGTTCGCTTTCCTACATACCCCCGCACTTCCTCAAAATAAGTATGATTATTCCAGTTATTAGTAGCCTCGATGATTTCTTGCTTGTTACGCGCAACAAAATTCCACCATATAAGTATTTCTTCGTTAAACGGTTCTCCCCCAATCAATAATAAACGCGCCTTGTCAGTAATATTAAGTTCTAATTCAGTGCGCCCACAACCAAGATAGAGCAACTTATGCTGATCAATTAAGGTACCTTCTATATTAATCTCACTCTCTAGCGGCAAAATCCCATATTCAAAACCGGGATTCAATGGAAGCTTAGTGTGCACGGGCTTTGTCGCATTAATATCCAATCCAATAAGCGGCGAATAAACTGAAACCGGGGCTTTAACCCCCAATAATTCACCAACCATAAGATCAATAACTAATCCTTCATGTTCGATTACTGGCACCTCGGAATAATGCTTAAAATCAGGCTCCATATGCCGCATTGAATCAGGCAAAGCAATCCATAACTGTACTCCCTGTAATGCTCCTCCCGAATGTATTGACTCTTCTGAATGAGCAATTCCACGCCCTGCTGTCATGAGATTTACTTGTCTGGCTTTGATTAGCTGCCTGGATCCCAAACTATCCTGGTGCAGAATTTCTCCATCCATCATCCAAGTAAATGTTTGCAAGCCAATATGTGGATGCGGTGCAACATCAAACTCATGTCCTTGCTGCAAGCGTAAAGGCCCAAAATGATCGAGAAAACACCACGCCCCTATCATACGACGTTCGCGAGTGGGTAAGGCACGGCTAATTATTAGTTTTTCTCCTAATAAAGCCTGGCGTGTTTTAATCATTTGATGGACTGGTTTTGTGGAAAACACAGGACAATCTTTTGAATCCGATAATTGAGCTTTAATCATGAGATCGCTCATTGGTACTCCTTGAGTAACTCCTCCAGAATTTTTTAAGTTATAGCATAAAGAGAATTAGGTACCAATCAGAACACACCAACTGTACTATAATTATACAATTATGGGCTTGTCTTTTAGGAGCATTGTATGAGAAAGACGGAACTCACTCTAGGCAGTCTGGGTCTAATGCTGTTGCTCACGAACTGTGCCACCACTGATTCAAATGGTTTCGTAATCGACCCCGGAAAAAAAACTTATGTGGTCGCTGATATACCCAGCTATACTGACGAAAACCCAACAACCGCATACTCCTCCCCTTATAAAAACATCAATTATATTAACCCACGCGATCCATTGATGAGGGGAACTATACGTAAAAATGATCCAGGAACGGAACAAATAAGAGAACAAAATCTGGAATCAATACCTAGTGATTATTCGAATGAGTGGTAAGCTATAAGCTACGGTCATTACGGTCAACTCCTTCTGCATAAAGCTGTTTAATTGTAATTGCAGCGACTGCACACAGTATGGCGCTGCAAATGAGGTAAAAGCTAGGAGCCAGTACATTAGCAGAGGACTCTACTAAATAAGTTACAATCAGTGGGGTTAAGCCGCCAAAAAAAGCAAAAGCAATGTTATATGAAATAGCAATGCCCGTATAACGAATGGATGTTGGAAAAAGCTCTGCCAACAAACTTGGATAAACCATAATTGAACTACTTAAAATAGCTAATATGGATAAAGCACTAACCAATGCCTGAGTTGTTTGTATCGATAAAATTGAAAATAAAATATAGCCAAATAAAATGAAACCTATTGCTCCAGTCAATAATACGGCTTTACGTCCAACACGATCCGCAAGCCAGCTAAAAAAGACCAGCAAGCATGAATAGAAAAATAAATTGATTGTATTAAATAGACTCGCCTCTTGTTTGGGATAAGAAAGAATTGTTGAAAGATAGGTAGGCATATATAAAAATAATAAATTGATGACGACTGAGCCAAGGCTGGTGATGCCTACTCCTTGTATTATTTGCCGCCAATAACGTGTTATGGCCTCAATAAAGGGGATTCGTTCTCGCTCCTGCTGCTCCTTAAATACCATAAATAAAGGACTTTCAGTCATTTGTTTGCGAATGTAAAAACTAAATACCCCAAGTAAACCACCAATAATGAATGGAATACGCCAACCAAAAGATAATAATTGTTCTTTTGTTAACAAATTGCTTAGCAGTAAACTAATTGCTGCACCTAAAAATATACCTAAATTGAGGAAACAAAAAATTACTCCACAGGCTAATCCTCGAAAGCGTGGATTTACATGCTCGCAGGTAAAGGTAATTGCTCCAGGAATTTCACCGCCAATGGAAAGGCCCTGTAAAATACGCATCAGCACGAGTAAGACACTAGCCCACACGCCCACATGCTGATAGGTAGGTAAAAGTCCAATAATCACTGTAGGCACCGCCATTAATGCTACAGAAAAAATAAATGTTTTTTTACGGCCATATTTGTCACCGAAATGGCTAAACGCGATTCCCCCTAAAGGGCGAATTAAATAACCAATCGCAAAAATTGCATATATTTTCATTAAGGAAGCCAGTTTGTCCGTTTCAGGAAAAAAAATCTGGCTAATCATCGGTGCAAAAATAACGTAAATGATGAAATCATAGAACTCCAACGCTCCCCCTAAAGAAGCTAAAAATATGATTTTGCGCTCACCCGCATGTAATTTTTGCGTAGACATCGTGACTCCCTTCACCAAAGAATATCATTGAAAATATCATAGCATTTATTACGTTGCATGTTTTTTCATGGGAGAATAATTCTTAGAGCAATAAATTACTGCAGCTTGGCCGCAATAATTTCGAGAGTCTGGTCAACTACTAAAACTTAGGATTAGATTCCAGGAGTAGAGTCCTGTCCCTCATCATCCGGTTCGCTCTCAACATTGGGAGCAGTAATAGAAAAATTATCTAAGATACTAGTCGGTTGAGCAGAAACATCCTGGAAAAATCTACTTTTATTATGGAACGTATTTGAAATTGTTTTTCCGATAAAGAGAATAAAACTAGAGACTGTCGCTAAAAAATCATAAACCACTGTTCTAATACGTACATCACTTTCAATAGCTGCCTTATGTCGCAAACAAACGCTATGTAATTTTTGCTCAAATATAGCCTGATTAGTAAATTGTTGTTGTGGAGACTGTTGGGCATACTCGTTAACCAGCATCTGCAATTTCCCATAGGCAGCGCCTAATTCTTTTGTATAAGGATTATTTTCAGCGGCTAATTGCTGAATTACACCCTGGATGCGTTCTAATTTTTTTTGCGCCAATTGATTCGGATCAAGCAAGTTTTTTAATAGGTAATGATGATAAGCAAGCGTTAAAACATGAAATGCCTGATTTTCACTGCGTAAATCGGACCAAGACAAATCGTGAGCAAATGAATCCAATAACGTTCCAGCATATGGGTGAATTCGAATATCTTTTAATGCTGGAGCAATCATTGCGTCGATATAATCCATATATTTATCAGGTTCCATACCGCGCTTAGCGATTGCATCAGCGTAAATGGCAAAGGACGCGGCAGTCAGCGCTTTTTGATTTTCACTATTCGAGGGCTGTTTTAAGTAGTTTATTAAAGAAACCCTAAATTGTTTCGCCAAGTCATGAAGCATCAACTGATCCAATTTAATTCAACTGATTAAATTATATCAACAATATCTTAAAGCAATATTAACGCTTAGATCTGATAATTTGTGAAATAGGAATTAAGGTCTCAATTCCCTGCTCCGTCTTTCGTTGTTCTCCTTTCCATGCATGTCCATAAACGACCTCATAAGTTAGAGGATAACGCCCGGTATCTGTTTGGAAGGATGTATAATTTTGCTCGAATTTTTTCCACGAATCACGACCAGTTAAACCTTGATTGCGCCCTGAATTAATATTTTTTACACCTTGAGCTTTTAAAGAATGTACCAGTTTAGGCAGAGATTCATAATGAACAGACAGCAACTCCATATCCATAACCGGTTCCAAGAAATGCTCCGCCATAAGGCAATCCCCAACATCATGCATGTCAGGAAATTCATTCACATGCGCAAAATCATTCGCACCAGACCAAGCATGTTTTAATTCTTTGAAGGTATCAGGACCTAAGGTGGTGAACATAAGGCACGCATTGGGCTTCATTACCCGATTCAACTCACGAAAAACAAACTCTAAAGACTCTCCCCAGTGAATTACTTGATTCGCAAAAACCAAATCAAAAGCTCCAGTCGCAAAAGGAAGCTGCTTCATATCAGCACTTACTAATGGCCATTTACGTCGCCAGCTGTGTTTTTTCTGCGCTTGCAATAACATGGAGTGCGCCAAATCCAAACCCACGATCTGCGCTTTAGGATACATCTGTGCTAATTCGCGTGAAAAAATTCCCGTGCCACAACCTAAATCAAGAATGCGCTGGGGAGCCATTTTTAAATAATGGAGCCGCTCTAATAAACGAGTCCCAATTTCATGCTGGACTTTCGCAGCAAGCTCATATTCTGCAGCATGTTGGTTAAATGCCTTGCTAATTTCATGTGTACGAGTCATTATGAGAACCAGGAAAAATTATTCAATATAATATGGAATCCAACACGCGTGCGCCAGAAACTATTCATTGTAACACAGAGTTTACGTTTGCCCTCTATATGCACACTTTGCAGTCAATTTCATAAAAGTAATCATGCGGTCTGTGAGCGTTGTATTGAATTCATGCCTAAATTAGGCCTGACATGTCAGCATTGCGCAACCCCTTTAGCTGATTCCGGCTCGCTAATCTGTGGTGGCTGTATTAAAAACCCCCCGCAATTTACACAGGCATATGTTGCTTATAAGTTTGAAGAACCATTACGTGGATTGCTGCATCAATTTAAATACCATAATGGACTCTATCTTCATTCTTTTTTAAGTCACTTAATGTTGAGCGGCTTACCTAGCAGTAATCTGCCCCAATGCCTCATTCCTGTCCCAATGCATGCGCAAAAAATAAAACAACGAGGGTTCAACCATGCCGCAGTTTTAACACGTGACTTAGCTAAAAAGTTAAATCTTCCCTACGATTTAACCAGTTGTCAAAAAACTCTAAATACAGCACCACAGGCCAGCCTGGATAAAGAACAAAGACAAAAAAATTTACGTAATGCATTCAATAGCAAAAAACTTCCCTTTCAACATATCGCCTTAATTGATGATTTACTTACAACAGGGTCCACCGCCAACGAGCTTGCGTTAACGCTCAAAAAAGCCGGGGTTGAGCAAGTGGATTTATGGTGTTGTGCACGGGCAGTGGTTAATATCAATGCGTAATAACCGTCCTGAATTTTAATTCAAGACAGTTGCTACGTATGAGATATGGCCACAGTCAGTCTTAAATTCGTTGCAAATCATTCATTAACAAATGCACCAACATCACGCAAAACACAATAAATACCAAACGATGCACCAATAGTTCCATCGCAACCGAAATTGACTTGCCACGAATCTTTTCCAGCACCGCATAGACAATGGAACCACCATCCAAACCAGGTATAGGAAATAAATTAACCAAGGCAACAGCCAAGCTTAACGTAGCAATGAAAAACATAAAGACCACAATTCCTTGCGTCAATGAAGCAACAGAAGCAGCAAAAACACTCAAAGGTCCAAGAAGCATTGAAAATGGGATGACTCCAGTAAATAGCTGTTTGAAAATCATTAAGAAGAAATACAACATACTTGCGATTGCTGCATTCGCTTGATGCATTGCTGCGCCCAAAGAGGAAGCTCGCAAGGTGTCGCGGGGTGCAGAAAGATTAGCCTCTATACCCAACTGACTTAACAAATTCAACTTAGTTCCGCGAAAACTTACTTGGCTCAAATTGATAGTCACGTTTTTTAATTCAGTGCCATGGCTTAAAACCATCGGGATATCTTTTTGCCCCCAAAGGATAACCATTTGCATTCCGACATCATTCCAAGTAGGTGTTGCCTTATTCCCAATCGAAATAAATTGATCACCAACCGCAATTCCTGCTTGAGCAGCGATACTATTCGGTTGTACGGTTTTAACTTGTGGCAAGGTATAAGAAAGACCCATGCTGTAAACCAAGACCAATGCAATCCACGCCGTAATAAGATTCGCTACGGCTCCGGCCAATAAAATCGTAATTCGCTGCCAAATAGGCTTTTTATCAAAACATCCAGAATATTCGGCGGGTTCCACCGGGCTAATGCGCGTGTTTTCTAATTGTACATAACCGCCTAAAGGAAACATGGCCCAAACCCATTCACATCCACTACTACTTTGCCAACGCAATAATGGCTTACCAAAGCCAATTGAAATTTTTTTAATTTTAACCTGAAAATAACGAGCAACTAAGGCGTGCCCTGCTTCATGAATGCCTATGACTAAAAGTAAGGTCAGGATTATGGCAATAATAGCCAAAAACATAATTAGCTCCTTCTCCACATTAATTTCAGAATGCCTAGGTATCTTGCCTCACAATAAAAACGCACTCAAGCCTACGTCATTTCGAACCTAGGGGTCTGGATGACAGCGCTCATAGCTGATGTCTATTGCATAGACTAAGTCTTTATTTTGTATTATCAACCACTAATTGTAGTATAGGAGTGCCTCTTCTTCCCATTTCATATCCTTGTCGATACACCTCAAAAACACGATAAGCCTGGTTGGATTCACTATCCACTAACTCTACGTCATCTCCCTGCTCATCAATTAATGTTACTGTTAGGTGAATTTCACGAAAGGCAGCAATATGATAGCGCTCTTTAAAGAGTTGCAAAACGCGTTCTAAACTTTGCGCTGCCTCATCGCCGCTATGTTCGCCTTGAAGGATTATATCCATGACCGTCTCCCCATCAGTTAGCACATATAGTGCAAAAGCATTCTACTGTATGTTAGCGGCTAAATAATTTTGTACTTTAATTTTACAAAACATTTCCTAAATCCCTTTTATCGCAACCCGTTGCCTTTACGAAAAGCAATTAATTGCTGCCATTACAGCAGAATTGTTGCTAAACCCTACAAATTTAGCGACTAATCGTTTACAATCCCCCGATTACTTTAAATATAGACTAATTCATATTTCTATGGTGTTTGTTGCTTGCGGACTCAATCATAAAACTGCTCCAATAAACGTGCGTGAAAAAGTTGCGCTATCTCCGGCTACCCAAGATTCATTGCTTAATAGCTTAATAAGCCTGCCCGAAGTCAGTGAAGCCACGATTTTATCTACCTGTAACCGTACTGAAATTTATTGCGATGCCAAAGACACGCAGGTACTTATTGATTGGTTAGCAGGTGAACATCAATTAGCTCCAGAGGAATTAACCCCTTATTTATATATTCATAAAGGCAAGCAAGCTATAAAACATGCATTGCGAGTTGCTATTGGTTTAGACTCCATGATGATTGGTGAACCCCAAATTCTTGGGCAAATGAAGCAAGCCTATCAACATGCAAATCAACTTGGCTCGATAAAGACTCAATTACTCCCCATTTTTGAATATATTTTTAATGCTTCAAAAAGGATTAGAACCTTAAGTGGTGTCGGTATCAATCCTGTTTCCGTAGCTTATGCGGCGGTTCAACAAATTGGCCAATTTTTTGCAGAATATAAATCATTACGTATTTTATTAATTGGCTCAGGAGATACGGCAGCTCTCGTTGCTAAATATTTACATCAGCAAGGAGTGCACCATTTTCTAGTTGCTAACCGTACTCGGGAAAATGCTGAGAAACTAGCCCAGACTTTTGGAGGCAAAACGATTCCCATCAGCAACCTGGCGCAACATTTGCCCGAAGTTGATGTGGTCATCACGGCAACAGCCTGCCCCATTCCATTTATCAATAAAGATTTAGTTGCTCATGCCTTGCAACAAAAAGCATCCGCCCCCATGTTCTTTTTAGATTTGGCAGTTCCACGTAATATTGAAGCCAATATTACCGAGCTGGCACAGGTGCATTTGTATAATGTTGACGATTTACAAAATAAAATTGAACAAGGCATGGAAGAACGACGCCAGGCAGCCTTGCATGCAGAGCAGTTAATCGACGAAGAGTTAAGTAATTACTTGCGCAAACAACGTTCTCTAAAAGCCAAAAAAGTCATTTGTGATTATCGCTTACAGATGCAGCATCTAGCCCAAAAAGAATTACAACGTGCATTGAAAAAACTGTCTGCAGGACATTGCCAACAGTCGGTTTTAAATGAATTTAGCGAGCGCTTAGTTAATAAATTAACGCATACCCCCACTACCGGCTTAAAACAAATAGCACGTGATGGGCGTGAAGATTTATTTGTTCTAGCGCAATACCTCTTTAATACAACAAATTATCAATCATCATATGAAGAAATCTCTTGAGTTAAAACTGCAGCAAATGCTGGAACGCTTCCAGGAAGTGGAGCGATTATTATCTGAGGCCTCGGTGATTGCAGATCAGAATCAGTTTAAAGCCTTATCCAAAGAATATGCGCAATTAGAACCTGTAGCCACCTGTTACGAAACCTATATTGAGGCACAAAATAATTTGACCTCCCTACAAGAGATGCTGGAGGGGAACGACCAAGAACTTGCGGCAATGGCCGAAGAAGAACTTGATGATGCCAAAAAACAAATTGAAGAATTAGATGAGCAACTGCAATGGCATTTGATTCCTAAAGACCCTGATGATGAGCGTAATATTTACCTTGAAGTACGTGCTGGAACAGGTGGCGATGAAGCAGCAATTTTTGCAGGCGATCTGTATCGCATGTACAGCCGTTATGCCGAGAATCGAGGTTGGCAACTGGAGTTAATCAGTGCCAGTCATGGTGAGCATGGGGGTTACAAAGAAGTTATTGCCCGCATCAGTGGTACTGCAGTTTATTCGCAACTTAAATTCGAGTCAGGGGCTCACCGTGTACAACGAGTTCCAGAAACGGAATCTCAAGGCCGTGTACATACCTCAGCATGTACTGTAGCGGTTATGCCGGAAGTTGATGAAATTGATGAGATTCAAATCAGTCCTGATGATTTACGCATTGATACCTACCGCTCCTCGGGAGCTGGAGGACAGCACGTTAACAAAACCGACTCAGCGATTCGCATCACTCATATTCCAACGGGTGTTGTTGTTGAATGCCAAGATGAACGTTCGCAACATAAAAACCGAGCGAAAGCGATGTCCTTGTTAAAAACACGCCTATTGGATGCGGAACAAAGTAAGCAACGACAAGAGCAGGCACAAACACGTAAATCACTTGTGGGAACGGGAGATCGCTCTGAGCGCATTCGCACCTACAATTACCCCCAAGGCCGTCTGACAGATCACCGCATTAATTTAACCATTTACCAACTTGGTGACGTAATGGAAGGTAATTTATCCCTGGTTATTGATGCATTACAACGTGAGTACCATGCGGAACTGCTCGCAGAGTTGGGACGCAATGATTAGCATACGCGCAGCTTTGGGTAATAACCCTGAGCTCGAGGCCGAGATTTTACTCTGTTACGTCTTGGGTAAAAACAGAGCGTATTTGTTTGCTCACCCTGAAGAATTACTCACTAAAGAGCAATATGAAACCTATCAAAGCTTCTTAGTAAAGCGAGCTCAAGGTATTCCTATTGCCTACATTACCGGTGAGCGTGAATTTTGGTCACTGAATTTAAAGGTTAATACACATACGCTAATCCCGCGCCATGAAACCGAATTATTAGTTGAACTGGCTTTAGAAAAAATACCTCAGGATAGCCAAGCATGGATTCTTGAACTAGGGACAGGAAGTGGCGCAATCGCCATTGCTATTGCGAAAGAAAGGCCAAACTGGAATGTTATTGCTTGTGATTTTAGTCAGGAAGCATTACAAGTCGCCCAAGAAAATGCTCAACGGCATCAAGTGCCAAACCTAAGCTTCCATCATTCAAATTGGTACAGTGCCCTTCCCAAGCGACAATATCATGCCATTATTTCCAACCCACCTTATATTGCCGAGCAAGATCCCCATTTACAAGAAGGCGATTTACGCTTTGAACCACGAAGTGCTTTAGCTAGTGCTCAAGATGGATTAGCTGATCTTCACTTGATTATCGAACAAGGTTATGATTATCTTTTACCTAATGGCCTGATTTTACTCGAACATGGTTATGATCAAAAGTTAAAAGTTAGAGCTATACTTAATGAACTAGGCTACAAAAACGTACAATGCTGGAAAGATTTACAGGGTCATGACAGAGTAAGTGGGGGTTGGCGATAAATGTTGTTGATGATACAACAGTTTTTTGGTATACCTACCGCCTTCTGAAAAGATCCCAAATAAGTAAAAATCGTCTTGATTGGTTTACTATTTAGAAGACCAGCGGACAGTGGGATGGAGACTAAAATGACCGAACAATTAATTGATAAAAATAATGAGAGACTATACAACGTGAAAAATGACACGATAGGTAGCATGGGAATTTCTCCTTACATTGAAAGCGAAGGGGAAGAATATATGAATGAAAAGCAGCTAGCCCATCTTGAAAAGATTTTGCTAGCGTGGCGTCAATCATTAATGGAAGAAGTCGATCGCACAGTTACTCATATGAAAGATGAGGCAGCTAACTTCCCAGATCCTTCTGACAGAGCAAGTCAAGAAGAAGAGTTCAGCATTGAATTACGTACTCGTGACCGCGAACGCAAACTTATTAAAAAAATTGAGGATGCGTTGGAACGACTGAGAAATGATGATTTCGGCTATTGTGAAGCATGTGGTATAGAAATAGGCCTTAAACGTTTAGAAGCTAGACCAACAGCTACTCTTTGCATCGACTGCAAAACATTGTCTGAAATCAAAGAGCGACAAAATCAAGGCTCTTAATATCTACATGTGTCCGCATCCATCCAAAGTCCGCGACATAAAACGCGGACTTTTTTTATGTCCCATTAGCTTAATGTTTATTTAAGATAAATACTTTTATGGCTATCTTTTTTTCTATCACTGCTCAACGATGAAACGTAAACAAGATTATTTAGAAGCATCTAACTCTATTAATAAGCGACCAAAACAAATGGAAGAAAATTTCGAAACAGGACTTAGCTTTTTTTCAAGTATTGCTGTACCTTTCTCCTCTCAAGAAGAAAACCAAGTTGTCATCACTGAAGAACAAATGAGTAATTACCCTGGTGAGCAAAATTATTCCTACCAAGATTTGGAAGGTTATATTCTTACCGAGGATGATGTCAAAACACATTCACAAAATAAAGTGACGAGTGTTCATTTAGATTATGATGGGTGTATTGGCATTCGTTATAATAGAGTAACGCAAACTAATCAGGCATTAATCGATGAATTGATAAAAAAAGCTGCTGGAACTAACTTACTGTTGTTATTTGTATCCAGTGCTCGCCAAACGAGCAATGTAGACATGTTCAACGCGGTGAGAAATAAGAATGGTTCAGCATTTCATTATTTGTTGGATTTTGCCAAGCAGATAAAATCGTCTGAGAGCTGCTCTGCAGATTTAGAAGTAAAAATAGTTCCTTTATCCCTTTATGATTTAGTAAAGAAGCTACCTGTTGGAACAACTTATGAAGAAATTATGCGTTGTTATAATGGCAGTTATGATGAAGGACAAGTAGCTGCATGCAATGCCCTACGTAGAATACCCAATTACGAATCGAAGTTTCCCATCATTTATATGCAATTAAGCTTGGTGGCAACCTTATTCAAAGAAGCTCAGTCGTATTTCTTCGATGATTCTGAGGACGTGTTGAATAAATTACTTAATTCGTTCCAAAAAGCTCCCTGGGGGATGTTTGCTAATATTTGTTATCATCAGCAACAATGTGTGCGTGGCAAATTGCATCCGAATGCTCAGTGGATCATTAACCCCGGAAAAGCACCGACAAATCTTGACCCTTATAAAATCTTTCAAGTATTAAGTACTCTAATTTCCGGACAGGCAATTGATGGTACTTCCATGGAATATGATTGGCTCTTACCTCTTGGAAAGATGATTTTGCAACAAATACCAGCAAGCCATGATTATTTTATGCGTATTCAAATATTTCTCAACTTAATTGCACATAAACCACTGGAGAAGTATTTCATCCGTGATGAACCGGCAGCAATCACTTTTAACGATCCAAAGAATCCTAATTCATTATTAAACATTATATCAATACCCAATTATGATTCAGACATTACGGTTGAAGATGATTCTGATACCGACGAATATGAAGCTCTACAAGCACCTCAAGAGTTAAGCAAAGAAGCATATAGAGGACCGTGTATTAAGGATTAAAATAAGATGTACATCGAGCGAATTACCACAGCTTAATGGTGGTAATTCGAAGATTTGCTTATCAGGAACAACCTAGGGCTTTAGCAAAAGACTATCTATTTGTTGTATGTGTCTTAAGACCGCACCTTTGTTTTTTTCAAATACTGTGGTTGCATTATGAATAAGCTGTTGACGGTAAGAAGGATCCGTATGCAACTTAATCAATTCATCGATCACCTCATTAGCCTGTTGCACTAAGACTATTGCTTTTGCCTTTTCTAATTCATAGCAAATTAACTTAAAATTATGAACATGCGTACCGCTAATAACAGGAATATTCACCGCAATGGGTTCAAGCACATTATGCCCACCAACAGGCATAAGGCTCCCCCCTACAAAAGCATAATCACTTATCTGATACATTCCTAATAGCTCACCTAAGCTATCCAATACCACAATCTCATTCTCAGTACTTAACGAAGCTAAATTAGAGCGTAATCCGGTATTAAAGCCAGCCTGAATACTCTGCTGGTACACCTCTTGAAAACGCTCAGGATGTCTTGGTGCAATAAGTAAGACTACATCAGGGATCGCTTCTTGCAGACGCCGTAACTGAGCAATAATCTGTGCTTCTTCATCATCATGAGTACTGGCAGCAATAACCGCTACTCGCTCAGCTCCCCAATGACTTTTTAATTCAATAAATTTTTGGCGATCGATACTGTGCGTTTTTAAATCATATTTGATATTACCCAAAACCCGCACTCGCTCTGTTTGTGCCCCTAAGCCAATAAAGCGCAGTGCATCCTCTTCACCTTGGGGCAAAATAGCCGAAAAGCGATTAAGCAGCGGTTTTATAATAAATTTAATCCACTTATAGCCTTGCATCGACCCATCAGATAAACGCGCATTAGCAAGTAATAAGGGGACATTGGCGGCGCGTGCCTCATAAATTAAATTAGGCCATAGTTCCGTTTCCATAATCAAACCAACTCGCGGTTTAATTTGTTTGAAAAAACGTTTAAGAATTAGAGGAAGTTCATAAGGTACATACTGATGCCCTACCCTATTACCATAATGACTTTGCACTCGCCCAGAACCTGTCGGTGTCATGGTCGTAACAAATACGGACCAATTTCTTTCTAACATGGCATCAATCAACGGAATCGCTGCAATCACTTCCCCTAAAGAAACCGCATGCACCCAAACATCAACTGGCTGGTGTTCTTTTATTCCCAAACAAAAACGTTCACCAATACGCTCCCTATAGGCTGGTAAGCGACGCCCTTTCCACCATAAACGGACTACAATAAATGGTGTAAGTAAATACATTAAAAAAGAGTAAAAAAATCGCATATAAAGCCAAACCTAAAAGCCGACAGTATATACTTAAAATGTGGTATAAAGCGATAAGGCTATTGCAGATGAGGGCTTCACCCCCATATACAATGGAACGGGCATTAATTTTAAGGTAATTCTCTATAATGAATTTTAAGGAATTTTTTACAATTAGCACATGGTGGGGAAAACTTCTCGGGGCATTCTTTGGCTTTTTATCCGCAGGTCCCACAGGTGCAATCTTTGGTATTTTAGTAGGGAATATCTTTGACAGAGGCCTTGCTAATCATTTTTCAAATCCACTCTTGTTGTATTTGACTGAAAAACGCAGCAATGTACAAACGACCTTTTTTGAGGCAACCTTCTCAATTATGGGTTATCTGGCAAAAGCAGATGGCCGTGTTACTGAAGAAGAGTTGAACATGGCACGTTCAATTATGAATGAAATGCATTTGGGCCAACAACAAAAAATACTCGCCATGCGTTTATTTAATGAAGGCAAAGGGGCTCATTTTGATCTCATGGGTGTACTTTCAAGACTGCGACGTGCCTGCAACGATAATCGTGATTTATTAAAAGTCTTTATCGACATTCAATATCAGGCAGCACAAATTGATGGTCTGACTACTCGAAAAATACAGACCTTAGATATTATTTTCTCTCATCTGGGTTTTATGCCCTTTCATCAACAATATCGCTTTTATGAGGATTTTGGTTCCGCTCATAAACAACAAGAAACTCATCAGTCTTCATCTGACTCTTATTCGTCATACAGCAAAGATAACTATAAGCCTTCAAAATCAAATTTAGACTATGCCTATGCTTTAATGGAAGTATCACCCAGTGCGAGCAAGCAAGAAGTTAAACGAGCCTATCGTCGTTTATTAAGTCGTAATCACCCTGATAAGCTAATTGCTAAAGGCTTGCCGCAGGAAATGATTAAAGTTGCAAATGAAAAGACCCAGAAAATTGTGAAGGCTTATGAATTGATTTGTGAAAGTAAAGGATGGTGACAGGTTTCTCAGCCCTTCCAATTGTTGGTTGGGCCCACGAAAAGTCACGTACCATCTAAGAGATATGCATAAGATACGGTTGCAAGCTACGCCTTAGTAACTTTTCTCTACAATAATCTCTTGGGTTGGTTCTGAAGGATCATTATTGTAGCCTGTCCAATCTTCTGGTTCGTCATCCAAAGCGACCTCTTCTTTAGGAATAAGGGCCGCTATAGATGCAACATAAGAAACCAGTACTGGTGGAGGTTTAGGTTTATTTTCAGTTAGTTTTTGCATCCAACCGCTGATAAATGATATCACCATAGGTTGATTGTATTCATAGTCATGATTCGCTCCGGGTATTTGCATAGAGGTATATTTATTTTGTGCAAACGTCCTTTGGCGCTCCTTCATTTGCTCAAGGACCGCAGCATAGTCAAATTGACCCGCAATATCGAATAAAGGAACTTTTATCTCGATTTTTTTATCCTCTTTTTTAGCATCTGCGTTGGATAAATCATATGCAGAAAGTAACACCAAGCCCTCAATTCCCCCTTGTTTATCAAAGGCAGCTAAGGTTTGCCCTACTTGCTCTCCGTAATGAAGAACCACAATGCGATTATTTTTTTGCTGGCGTAATGTATTGATTACTTCTGGAAGTGCTTTGACCCATGGCTCGGTGCTACCTTGATCACAATTCAACAATACCGTAGACCAACCATAGTCTGATAAATGTTTTGCTGCGAACTCTAAAAAATCAGACCACTGCGCCTGTTCACCACCATGAACGACAACAATGGCACCATGCGGATCTTTTAATGCAGACCAATAAGGCAATTGAATGCTCTTGCCATTAAGCTTGACTTCAAACTGCTCTGCTTGAGCGCTGGAAATAATGAGGAAAAATGCTAAAACTGCTCTTAAAATGTAATACATATCGTCCCTGAAAAAATTTATAGCCCGTATTAACATAGCGTAATACGGGATCGGGACCTAATTCAAGAGCGATCCCATATTACGCTGCAGCAAATACGGGCTACATTGTGTTCTATTCTGTAAACGTAACACCCGCTTCATCAAGTGCTTTTTTAGCTTTATCTGCTAACAATTCATGAGCTAATGCCGTTGGATGCACTAAATCAAAGAATAAATAACCGTCACAAGCATCCCTCTTCATCTGTTGAGGCTTCGCTGCTCTAACCAGATTTAGCACTGACTTCTTAGCGAAATTATCGTTGATTAAATCGATGCAAGAACCATTAATATTATTAAATCCATACACTTGTGGATTAGCAACAACATCATTAAACGATTGGTTCATATCGAAAAACAACCATTCAACATCAGGATACTTCTGCTTTAGATTAACTAGAGTGTTATTCAATAGCGAGTTATGTTCTTGCGAAAAGTAAGACATGGTTTCAATCGCGTCAAATTCAATAGCCGCAGGAGTACTTCCTAAATCGGGAATGTTAACTACTAAAATATGTTTTGCTCCCTTATCAGCCAAACGTTGTAAACTCTCGGTAATTCCCTCATTTACATCACGTAGAGTTTTATCAACTTCGGTAGGCAATGCTAAATAATTATTGGAGCCAATCCACACCACATAAAGGCTATCTGCACTCGCCTTATTTTGGTGGGAAGCGAGGTAATCTTTTACTTCTCTTCTTAAAGTAAACAAAACATCATCATCTTCTTCATCAGAAGAAACACCGGCACCACCATAAGCATAATCTAATAAATGTGCGCCTGGATCCTTAGGAAAATAAGAGGCAGCTAAATGTTCTACCCATACAAGCCCATTAGAAAAACGGCCCTTAAAATAAGGAGGAGATGGAGGCAATTGTTGATTCATGAATTCGTAGAGGTTGCCGTTATCCGACAAGCTATCACCAAAGACAACTATATTATGGAGAGGTGTTGCTAGAACAATTCCAGAAAATAAAAAAGCAGCTAAAGTTGCTAACAGTCTCATGTATACCCTTAATTATAATTGATTGTTTTTAAAAACAAAATTTATCGATAATTATATCATTAAATAATCTTTTTGTTTATTTAATTCGCATTACCGATCCCCAATACCTCTGAGCCCAACATAAGAACACATCTTTATCCATAAGGAAATACCCTGTGCTCCTCTTCTTGCCCTAATTTCGAAAGATCCTTATAGTATTTCTTTTACGGTAAGGAAACCTTAAATGACCATATTTGAACAAGAGTTCATCGAAAAATCCCTCAATCTGCTCCATCAGATTCTTTCCTGCGAAACAAAATTAGCTGATGCAATTCATGCATTTACTCAAAATGATCCACATAATCATCGTTATCAGCTCAATTCAAAAATCGCTGATGCCAATGATTGGGAGCAGCTTGAATTACTTCAAGTAAGTGCAGCCTATTCTGAGACTCTATTTCGCACCATCTGTTCCTATAGCCAAGACACCACGATAAGTCCTCAACAAATTGATGCAGCAATCACATTATTTGAAAAAGACTATTTCAGCTTAATAACGTCTAATACCACCCCGAAGCAACGAATTAGCTCGATTATAAACACGCTAGCACAAATAAAGTTTGATAAGATTGGCACGGAAGACAGTAATCCAGTTATAGAGAAACCAACAGCCCATCCCTATAAATTTTTTACTCCTGAAACTACAACGGCAGGTTTGATTCTCACTGCATCACTCGCAGCGGCAGCAACACTCTATTTTGCAGCAAAATAGAAACAACTCTTCTCCTTTAATTAGGAGAAGAGTCACTCTATAGCTAATTAAGCGCCACTACTAATTAAAGTTAATTTTAATTGACGGCCACAAACCCATGCTTTGGTTAAATCATTCACTACGTCTTTAGACATACCTTTGGGTAAGCGAACAGTAGAATGATCGTCATGAATTTTAAGACCAGTAATATGACGACTTTGTAAGCCTGCTTCATTCGCAATTGCACCTACAATATTGCCTGGTTTTACGCCATGGACTTTACCCACGTCAATACGGAATAAATCCTGCTCAGCACCACCCTCATCATTAAATTTCTTACGGCCTTCACCAAAACCTTTTCGGTCATTAGAACGACGATCATCAGAACGTGAGGATGAACGCTCACGGTCAAATCGAGATCCCCGCTCTCCACGCCCTTCTCTTTCAGGACGAGCAGCTTTAGGCAATGATTGTTCTTTTTGCTGCCATGGCTGATCCTTATGAATTAATAAGGCCAAGGTAGCGGCAACATCAACAGCAGAGACTTCGTTTTCTTTAATGTACTCTTCAACAATCTTTTTGTATGAATGTAAATGTTCACTCTCTAAACGCGCCGTGATATTTGCCATAAATCGCTGTTGTCGTGCAACTTGAATCATATGATCGTTCGGCACGGTTACTTTCGTAATACGCTGACGCGTATGTCGCTCAACACTGCTGATTAAACGTGATTCTTTTGGTGTAACAAACAAAATAGCAACACCAGAACGACCTGCTCGACCAGTTCGGCCAATACGATGAACATAAGTCTCGTTATCATGTGGTAAATCGTAGTTAATTACGTGAGTAACACGTTCAACGTCTAAACCACGAGCAGCAACGTCAGTCGCTACTAAAATATCGATTGCTCCTTGACGGAACTGAGAAATAATGCGCTCACGTAAGGCTTGAGTAATATCGCCATGGATTGCCATAGCACGCAGACCTTGCTGCTGCAGTAACTCGGCAACTTCTTCCGTGCTGCTCTTGGTACGCACGAAAATAATTACGCCTTGATATTCCTCAACCGCTAAAACACGTAATAATGCATCTGGTTTTTGATAACCCGCAGCAAACAAGAAACGCTGTTCAATGCTTTTTACTGTTGCAGTTTCTGCACGAATTTCAACTGAAACAGGGTCTTGTAAATAAGTATTGGCAATTTGACGAATACGATGTGGCATTGTTGCTGAAAACAGACCAATTTGTTTTTTCTCTGGGAGTTTTGCCATAATGGTTTCAATATCTTCAATGAAACCCATGCGTAACATTTCGTCAGCTTCATCAAGGATGAACGTACGTAAGTTATTTAAAACCAAAGTGCCTTTATCAATATGATCTAAAATACGACCAGGCGTACCTACAACCACTTGCGCACCAGCACGCAATTGTTTTAACTGACGGCCATACTCTTGTCCACCACATAAGGTAGCAACAGTCACGCCACGTTGTCTGGCACTTAATAATTCGAATTGCTCAGCAACCTGAATCGCTAATTCGCGAGTAGGCGCTAAAATCAACGCTTGAGTACCTTGAATACTTGGAGATATGCTTTGTAAAATTGGTAGAGCAAAAGCTGCTGTCTTACCAGTTCCTGTTTGCGCCAAGGCAATAATATCTTTTCCTTCCAACAAAAGTGGAATAGTTTGAGCTTGAATGGGTGATGGAATAGTAAACTTCATATCCTCCAGTGCCTTATTTATAGCATCTGAAAAATTAAAGGAGGCAAAGTTTGGTATATCTTGAATCATAAACTTCCTAATCGTGTAATGCATAGCCTAAAAAGGCCGAGCTATATAAAATTTGCTCAGTATAATAACAAAATAACCAGTGTGATGCACTATATTTGTTACATTTAATTCAAATTTAACTATTAAAAATTTGAAATTATTATTAATATTCATCGGGCTTATGAATTATATTTTGTCTTTACTTTACTCCTTGTTACGTTCATTAGGAAACAAAGTAACATTAAACTAGGGATTTTTATCATGATAAACAAAGGGTTATTTGGGTTGCTCCTCCTATTTACACAATACGTTTCTGCCGAAGTGCCTACTTTAGCTAAAACATTAGACAACAAAGGCTCCGACGCCATTGCTGAATTATCGGTAGCTGCTAACGATCGAAGCGCAACCATCTGCTCCAATTTCGTTCAAAACTGTACTATCAATATTGGCACGACAAGTTGCGTCAACCCCCCTGGTTTCGTTACTGTTACTAATAATTCCATCGTGAACGCACGAAATATAGCAGCCTCTTCCTCAGATACAAATTATTTAAGTTCCGTAATACAAAATAACCACTGTCCGTCAATATTAAAACCTAACGCTAGTTGCACTATATCATTCACCTCGAATACCCCAAGTGCATATTATGTGCCTAATGTAGTGGTTAAAGGAAGTAATACAAACGCGACCTTTTTTAACATTAATGCACTTCAATGTTCAACACCACAAACAGGAGCATTAGTACCTATTCCTGGAAGTCCATTTCCAACCGGAAATCCAAGTAATCTTGCCGCAACACCAAATAGTAAATTTCTTTACGTTGCAAACTATGGGAGTGGTGTAACAGGTTATTTAATTACCCCCACCACAGGTGTCTTAGTCCCACTAGCAGGAAGCCCTTACAATCCAGGTGATAATTATGCTGGCATAGCTGTAAGCCCTAATGGTCAGTATGTTTATACTACGGACTCTACAAATAACCTTGTTGCACAATTTGCTATTAATCAAACTACTGGTGTTCTAACATTTGTAAATAGCTACCCTACGGGATCATCAACCCCTGTGTTTATTGGATTCACCCCAAATGGGCAATTTGCCTATGTAGCCAACCTAAACGGACACACTGTTTCAGCATATACTGTCAACTCCACGACTGGAGTATTAACAGCAATTGCAGGAAGTCCTTTTTCTGTCCCCCCAAGCAGCTCTCAACCCCAAGGCCTCACCTCGTCACCTAATGGCCAGTTCCTCTATGTAATTGATTATTTTAGTGCGTTCGGCGGTGGTAAAGTTGATGCCTTTAGTATTGATCAAAGTACCGGAGCATTAACTGCTCTCCCTGGTAGCCCATATCAAACAGGAACCTACCCTACATCAATTATTACAAACTCTACAGGCTCTTTTATTTATGTGGCAGCAGGTAATGGACCTGGCTTGAAAACCTCTGAGTTTAACACCTCAATTTGGATTTATTCAGCAAATTCTACAACGGGAGCCTTAACTGATGTAACTCCCATCATGCCAGATACCGCAGCATCAGGCATTGCTTTAACGCCTGATGATAAATTTACTTATGATACACGCTATCAAGATGACTTAATCATTGCCAGTAGTGTTGATCCAACTTCGGGATTATTATCAATTCTACCCTACGGCCCTTATGCCACCGCCAATGGACCCTCGGCAATAATCGTGACTCCTAATGGTTTATTTGTTTATGTTATTAACGCAAATAGTAATACAATCAGCGGGTATGTTATCCATTAACTCCCAATCACCTGTATTATGACTTCGTTGAATACGAGAGGTTTAACTTTTGCAAGTTAGTAATGGTGTGACCTGGTTGCTAGGAACCAGGTTACACCTAACCGTTATATTAACGCGGCTAAACGACAAGCTTGATCAATCGCATGACGTGCATCAAGTTCTAAAGCTTTATAAGCACCACCTATTAAATGCACTATTTTACCAGCTTCTTTTAGTGGACCCTGCAATGCAGCAAACTCAACTTGGCCTGCACAAATTACCACGTTATCTACAGCTAAAAGCTGGCGCACTTCGTCGATCTGCACATGCAAGCCTTCATCATCTATCCGTTCATAAGTCACCCCGGAAAGCATTTGGACTTGCTTATGTTTCAAGCTCAGGCGATGAACCCAGCCTGTAGTTTTACCCAACCGCTTACCCAATTTTTCTTTTTTACGTTGCAATAAATAAACTTCTCGTGGGCTTGGAGCTACTTGCGCAGGTTTAATGCCTCCTCGGTGCATCCCTGTCACATCAATGCCCCACTCATCATAAAATTCTGCTGCAGAAGTATGAGATTCATGTGTTAAAAATTCAGCAACGTCAAAACCAATTCCACCAGCCCCAATAATCGCTACACGCTCTCCTACTGATTTTTGACCGCTGATCACTTCGATATAACTTACAACTTTTGGATGATCTATTCCGGGAATATCTGGAGTACGCGGTTTAATACCGCTTGCCAAAACAATCTCATCAAAATCTTTCAATTTATCAACGGTTGCCTCGGTTTTCAGAAGCACGTTTACCTCATATTTTTCTAACTGATACTTAAAATAATCCAAAGTATGCTGAAACTCCTCTTTACCTGGAATTCTTTTCGCTAAATTAAATTGCCCACCAATTTGCTCGGCTTTCTCAAAAACTGTGACGTTATGACCACGCTCAGCGGCAACTGCAGCAAAGGCTAAACCAGCAGGCCCAGAGCCAACTACCGCAATTGATTTAGGTTCAGAGGTTTCTTCATAAATCAACTCACTTTCATTACATGCTCGAGGATTGACTAAGCAAGAAGCAGTTTTATTAACAAAAATACGGTCCAAACATGCCTGATTACAGGCAATACATACATTAATCGCTCTGCTTTCCCCGAGTTTAGCTTTTTCGGCAAATTGCGCATCGGCTAAAAAGGGTCTTGCCATAGAAACCATATCTGCCACTCCTGACTCAATCAGCTGATTAGCAAGCTCTGGCGTATTTATGCGATTCGAGGTAATTACAGGAATGCTGATTTCAGGCTTTAAGTGTTTGGTTATCGGAGTAAATGCTGCTTCAGGTACCATCGTGGCGATAGTTGGAATACGCGCTTCGTGCCATCCTATACCGGTATTAATTATGGTCGCTCCTGCTTGCTCAATGGCTTTAGCCAATTGCACCACTTCTTCCCAGCTACTTCCATCGTTGATAAGATCCAACATAGATAGACGATAAACAATAATAAATTTCTCACCTACTGCTTCACGCACACTACGCACTACTTCAACAGGAAAACGCATCCGATTTTCATAACTACCGCCCCACTCATCCGTACGCTGATTGGTATGGGTAACAATGAATTGATTGATTAAATAGCCCTCACTCCCCATGATTTCAATCCCATCATACCCAGCAAATTGGGCCAGACGTGCGCAACGCGCGAAATGTTTGATGGTTTTTTTAATTCGGTATTTGCTCATACCCCAAGGTTTGAACGGGCTAATGGGAGATTTAATTGCACTAGGGGCTACGATAAAAGGATGAAACCCATAACGCCCTGCATGCAAAGCCTGAAGCAAAATTTTTCCGCCTGCATCATGGACAGTCTGCGTAACCAACTCATGCAATTGCTGTTCTTTGCTATTGGTCAATTTTGCAGAGAAAGGAGCTAAACGCCCAGCTCTGTCCGGAGCAAAACCACCCGTGGTGATTAAGCCAACCCCTCCTAACGCACGTTCGCGATAAAATTGCGCTAAGCGATTTAAACTTCTCTTATCCTCTTCAAGGCCCGTATGCATTGAACCCATTAATAAACGGTTTTTTAATTGAGTAAAGCCTAAATCTAAAGGCTGGAATAAGGCTTTGAATGGGGTATTGTCAATTCTCAAATCCATGAGCGCTCTCACTATAAGGCTGTAAAATCAAAAGTATAAACCGGGTCACCGTGTTTTTCACTGTAAATATTTTTCGTTCAGGAACCAAGGAGAGTTTCATATTTAAAATTAGCCCCAGAAGAGAAAAAATATTGAGCCACCTGGTCTTTTAATGCGTAATTAACTGATTAACCATTACGCTACCTTAGGAATAACTTATATATACCTTAGTAGAACTTATTGATAAGTTAGAGCTGCGCATTAACTTCTTAAAAGAAAGCTCGCCCACTGACCTATTAGTGGCTTAAATCAAAACCCTAGCTTTGTTTCATGAAAACGCCCCATACCTCAGTTGTAACATAACTACTTGGTCGTTCTTGCAAACTAAGGGAAAGATTTGCAAGTCTGATCTCCCCCTCAAACAAACCAGAAAAACAAAACCAATTAGATTAATTTATGTACATTTGCATTTTAATAAACTATACTACTAAAGAGGGCTTATTGGGGATAGATTTATGAAGGATCCTTTTGCAGCACTAAAAGACGCCTTACAGCCAGTTTTTCATAGAGCACCTATGAGAAATGAGCGTTTTATTTACTCTGAGATTCAACAACTAAAACAATCTTTGGATAATTATCATCCTATTCCACAAAGAAAGTTTATTGAGTTGCTAAAATTTCTAAGAGCGGTTATCCCTCATCTGGAAAAATGGCACCTGGACTTTGGTGTCATTAAAGCACAAATTGATTGCTTGACGAAGACCCTTAATTTGCCGCCGATGAAGTGGGATAATTACCTGTCCCATTCTAGTGCCTCTCTCAAATTCCAATTCAGTGCATTAAATCATAGACCCCAAGAAGCAGACTTATTAACCTGGCTAACTCATAAATCAGGGACTACCATTAAACACGATAGCCCAAACTCAATTATTACCATGCTGTTGGAGTACCGAGAGCATTTTGGTTTTAGTCAAAAATTAAGTGCTCAACTGAAAAAAGAACCGCAATTTTTAACGAACCTGATTATGGAATCAGAAGATAACTTCGTGCAAATTGTACGCACACGTCTAGTACTTTATTTAACTGATAGGCAATTAGCAGAAGCCATCATTAAACACATTCCTCACTTTGTACAAAACAATCCTGACCCGATTACCAAAGCGGCCCAGCTGGTGGAAAAACTTAATGAGATTTTGTCTAATGGTCGTTCGATATCAACCATATTACGTAATGCAGAAGCAAAATTTATTTTGGACAGCTCAGAACTAATACAACGATATCAAACAGTCGAATTGGCGAAGAAATCATCGAAAAACACGCTTCCGGTGTCGGATAACTCTCCCTCTTTATTGGAAGAAGGAGAGTTTAAACTAACATTCTAATCTAATAACCCTAAAGATTTAACAGTATCACGCTCCTGTCTCAACTCATCTAAAGTTTTATCAAACATTTCACGACCATAGTCATTCATTGTTAAACCTTCAACAACGTTTAGCTCTCCATTTTCACGACGACAAGGAACGGAGAAAATCAAGCCCTTATCAACGCCATACTCACCTTCTGAGTGACGGCACATAGAGAACGTCTCACCAGCAGGAGTATCAAAAACAAGATGGTTTACGCCAGTAATTATCGCATTTGCAGCAGATGCAGCTGAAGAAAGACCACGTGCTTTAATGACTGCTGCTCCACGTTGTTGCACTGTAGAAACAAACGTATCTTTCAGCCAAGCATCATCATTAATTACGTCTGCAGCAGACTTGCCATTAATTTTCGCGTTATAAAAATCTGGGTATTGGGTTGCAGAATGATTACCCCAAATAGTCATTTGACTCACAGCAGTAATATCAACACCTGCTTTTTGTGCTAATTGAGTACGTGCTCTTAATTCATCTAAAGTAGTCATCGCAAAGAAACGATCATTAGGAACATCACGTGCATGATGCATAGCAATTAAACAGTTAGTATTGCATGGGTTACCCACTACAAACACACGCACGTCATCACTAGCATTATCGTTAATCGCATGACCTTGTTTGGTGAAAATTCCGCCGTTAATTTGTAACAGGTCAGAACGTTCCATACCTTGCTTACGTGGTACCGAGCCGACTAATAAAGCCCAATTAACCCCATCCATTGCCTTATTCAAATCAGAAGTACAAACGATGCGCTTCAATAATGGGAATGCGCAATCATCCAACTCCATGGCAACCCCATTTAATGCTTGCAGTGCTGGCTCAAGCTCTAATAGGTTTAATTCCACTTCAGTATCCGCACCAAACATTTGTCCAGAAGCGATACGGAATAGTAATGCGTATCCAATTTGTCCTGCTGCGCCTGTAACAGCGACTCTAACTCGTCTTTTTGCCATGTTATCCCCTTTTTTTCTTATTCATTTTTGTGACAAAACGTATGTCATGATACTATTGCATTTCCAAACAAGCCAGTCTAAAAGCGTAATGATTCCTTTATCGTTGTATATTCATATTCCTTGGTGTATTCGAAAATGCCCTTATTGTGATTTTAACTCCCATAAAAGTCCGGAAATTTTGCCCGAGCAAAATTACATTCAGGCACTTCTTTCCGACTTAGAAACTGATTTACTGGAATTCCAGTATCGTGAAATCAGTTCCATTTTTATCGGTGGAGGAACCCCAAGCCTATTATCAGCGGAAGCCTATCACACTTTATTTTCCGAACTAAAAAAAATACTGCCTTTTGCTCCAGATATTGAAATCACTATGGAAGCAAATCCAGGAACGGTAGAGCAACAACGCTTTACTGATTATCGACACAGCGGAATTAACCGCCTGTCTCTAGGCATTCAAAGTTTTAATCCCGAGCACTTAAAAGTTCTGGGACGAATTCATGATGAGCAACAAGCACATCGAGCTATTGCCGCCGCACGCAATGCCGGTTTTGATAATCTAAATCTAGATATTATGCACGGCTTACCGCAACAAAGTATCGCTCAAGGAATGGATGATTTACGTACAGCCCTATCCTATCAGCCCGAACATTTTTCCTGGTACCAATTAACCATAGAACCGAATACCGTTTTTTACAAAGAAAATCCCCCACTGCCCTCCGAAGACGATGCCTGCATCCTAGAGGAGCAAGGTCTAGCCATGTTAAATGAATCCGGCTTTACTCGTTATGAGATTTCTGCTTTTTCTAAAGTAAATAAACAATCACGCCATAATTTGAATTATTGGTTATTTGGCGACTATTTAGGGATTGGTGCTGGAGCTCATGGAAAAATAACCGAAGAGGGTCGTGTTTTACGAACACGGAAACATCGCCAACCTAAAGATTACCTCAATGTGGAAAAACCTTTTCTTGCGGCTATGGAACAAGTAGAGAGTAATGAGCTAATTTTTGAATTCATGCTGAATACAACGCGTTTGGAACAAGCCATTCCCCTGGAACTATTCACTGAGCGAACCGGATTAGCGCTAGCGGAACTCTTGGGGCCCTTACAGATGGCTGCCCAAAAAAAACTAGTCCATCTGACAGATACGCATTGGCAAGTTACCGATTTTGGCAGGAGATACACCAATAACTTGCAAGCACTTTTTTTGCCGGAAGCGCAGTAATACACGAATTTTAGCCAAGGATCGCCTAGAATATAAGGAAATCAGTTCTATTACGATTTAAGACTCCGAAAGTGCAAAATAAGCAGGGCTGTTAGGGGATTTTTTAACGAAAAAGACATTGATTTATTAAATGTTTTAGGTAATTCTTATTCCAAAACTGACGTTAATAGTCTAAATAAAGGAGTAATCCGTGATTTTAGCTGCTTTTTTGATCATACTGGCCTATTTAATGGGGTCAATTTGTTCTGCGGTTATTGTATGTAAAACTTTTGCTTTGCCTGATCCACGCACAGAGGGCTCTCAAAATCCAGGTGCAACGAATGTATTACGACTCGCTGGCAAAAAATACGCTATCATTGTTCTCGTTACGGACCTACTCAAGGGTACTATTCCCGTTCTAATTGCGAAAATGTTTGGCGCTGACGCAACGCTTATCAGCTATGTTGCCTTAGCTGCAGTGATTGGTCATATGTACCCGTTTTTCTTCGGCTTTAAAGGTGGAAAGGGGGTTGCTACTGCTATTGGTGCCCTTTTAGGCTTTCAATTTATTGTAGGAATGATGGTGACCGCAACCTGGTTATTGGTTGTTAGATTATCTCGATTCTCCTCACTGGCCTCAATTGTTTCCATCGGCTTGGCCCCCTTCTATTCGATACTAATTATCGGCCGTATCAATATATTTCCTCCCATATTTTTTATGGCCGTATTAATACTAATCAAACATAAAGACAATATTCTTCGTTTAATCGATGGCACGGAATCTAAAGTTAAATTCAAACAAAAAAGTGTCATGGAAGAAGTAATGGATGATCCCCCTCCCCCTGCTAATTCGGCTGATATTACCGCAGACGAACACCTGAAAACTGCTGAAGTCATCGAATTATCTTCCGCACGCAAAACGGCGGTAAACAGAGCTACAGATACACCAGTAGAAGAACAAGAAAAAACGGCGAAAAAGACTGCTGCTAAAGAAGATAATGCGGAAAAAAAACCTGCCACACCAAAGGCGAAAAAGCCTAAAGATGATGAACCCAAAGATAACCTTTAACTCTAAACTCAAAAGCACCTAAAGAATGTAGGCTGGGCTGTAAAGCCCAGCATCAGATTAAAAATAAACACGAATTCCGTTTGCTGAACATAACAGCCCAGCCTACATTTGTTCTCTTACTCTACACACTACTTATTAATGGTCGCAGCACGTCTTCCTCGTCTAGATTCATATCCACATTCCGTTCAATTAAGCAATGAATTTCATCAATCTTAGCTAGCGTTGCCTCTACATGTTCAAGATAAACCGTATGCAATGATTTCCCAGACCACAAGGTATGCCATGCGTTTCCCATAGTGCATTTGTTGGCAACAATAGGATCTTTATAAGAAGGAAAAATTACGGGCATCAGTATGCAACAATATTTGAGTAAGCTACTAATTATCGCGAGTAAACCTAACGTCTGAGCATCTTTAAGTGCATCGATGTCGGTACTGGCTATTTTATCACCTAATTGTTTCGCTATTTTTAATTTAGATGTTAATTTTTCCTCTATGGTTTTGGCCTCAGATTCTTGTGAAAGGATGTGGATAAGCTCACCCAAAAATTCGCTACGGTTATCCCATTGGGTAGACGTTGAAATTACATCATTGCTACCAAGCCATCTGGATTGAGGTGTGACCTGCTCGTATAGTAATTGGATATGCCATGACAGGATGGCATGAACTAATGTTTTTTCATTAACTACTCGCATCCATTCTACGTCTGATAAATCACTATCCGCATGGATTTTGTGCTCGCGGAAAATAGCCTTAATAACATCAGTTAAAAAGTCATCATCGAATTGCTGAGGATACTTAGACAGAATTGTTTTTGCATCCTTTAATCTTGCTTGCACTAGCCTATTGAAATCACGTTCCATTTCTGTATGTATATCTGCTAAAGACATCAATAAATCCTCAATATCTCAATACTTTTTGAGGTGGGCTATCTTTAATCAGATGCATATAAAAATCAAGAACTTTTTGCAGCAGAAGGCACTTCAATCTACCTTTTTGCCTCCCCCTCCTTGCTTAGATGCGAAGAAATAATTAATAGCAATTTGTCTTATTTTATGACAAAATTTGGCGCATAACATAATGCCTTTATACGCCCATAATGGAGAAGCAAGCATGTCATTAAAAAAATTTACGGGTACCTATATCTCTGTAATGGACGCTCTATTCTATCCAAAAAACTTTTATCAAGCATAAGATATTGAAGCCTATAATCGCATTATTAAGGCCGATCGAAACCGCACAGGTTATTTAAGTTATACATCCACTGTTGCACAAATGCAGCAGCGCCTTAGCGCTACAGAGCACTTGGAAGGAAAAACCCTTTCATATACTCAAGGCAATTTTGACGCAGGCGTTTTTTCTGCGATACCGAGCACAAATGCGCTAAAGATAATGCAAGAACACATAGAGAGACTAAGTGAACAACAAACTCTTCTACAACAAAAAAAATCGGCCGCAACTCCCGAAGAAAGCCTGGCACTTGATGAGCAAATTGAGGCTCTAGACGAGCAAATTTATGCGGTACCCATCCCCGACTCCAAACAGCTGCGCATTAGTTACACGAATGATAAGAACGAACTGATGGCACTCTGCATCTATTACATACGCGATGATTCGAATTTAGATATACCCTTAGCAGAGCGCCCCTTAAATACTGGGGTGGCAATTATCCAGAATCCTCATTTTGCTCCCGACGAACGGCAGGTAACTTATTTTGCCCCAGAGACTCTGCTCGATAGAAAGGCTATTGCTTTGGGCCAAGATATTGGCGATGATGAGTTCGGTTCTGAATTAGAGCAAGCTCTAGGCTCAACTCATTTAAAGCAGTTAGTTACGAATGTGTTTAATGGTACCCAAATTTCACTTGAGTATTTTAATGACTTATCAAAACGCCTGGGCTCAAACAGAAACATTGATTATCGCGATGATAAACAAAACCAATTAGAATATTTTTTTCAATTTATTGCTCATAATTTATCTACCGACCTAGTGCTTCAAGCCGATGTAGATGAAATAAAACTACGGCTCGCTAACGAAACCAATTTCTTCCAAAAACAGCAGTTCGAAAATGAGCTTAAAACATTGCATGAGCGAATTGCACAAGCAATTGCAGAGTTTCCAGAACCAAAACAAACCCTCCTTAAGACACTCAATAATTTAAATCTGTGGGCAAGCCAACTGCAGGCACAAGCACTCGAACAAGAAAAAGTAGGCCATGAAAAACAGCTTACTCAGGTAGCAAAATTCAACGCGTTAAAAGGCTCTTATCAATTCGCTGCTGATAATCTATCTACCGCTCCAACTCTAGCAGCCAGCATTGCGCAGATTCAGCTACCAGCCCCTAGTGAAAGCAATTACCAAGATGAGCAGTTTATTCACGTGGTCAACAAACTGTATGAACAAATAGAACACGCAATAAACGGTGTTGAGGGGCCCAGACAACCCTTCCTTAGAGTAATTAATCAATTAAACTTATGGTCGGCTAAGCTGAAACTCGCAGCAACCATAAGCAATGATAAATCCTCTGATTATTTAGGACTATTGCTGCGTGAAGCCTTTGCCGCTAAAGCCCAGGAGCTAGACCAACAAATAGCCACAAATGCATTAGCAGCTCAGAATCAATCCTTTAATGAACTGATTGACAATATTTTTTTGACTGCAGAACGGCAAGCAAAGCAAACCATTGAAGAGAGAATAAATATCAAAACCCAAAGTATTCCGGTCGTTGAAAAACCGGTAGTTGAGCCCCGGAATTTCTTCCGTCGTAATTGGCCAAGCCTTAGCGTCGCTACAACAGCAACACTTCTCAGCATCGGACTCTTTTTAGTGGCTTCTGGACTCTTTATCACACTTACAGGCCTGGCCTTAATCGCTACGATAGTGGGAGCAGCGAGTACATTAGCCTTAGCTCTTGGAACGGAAGTAAACATTGCCAATGATGAGCTAAAACGCAAAAAACAATTTGATTCAGCAACGACCTCATATAATAAATACACATCGTGGTTAAATAGTTTAATTATTGAAAAAAATGCTCGGTTAGCGGCACTAGAACTAGAGTTACCCCGACAAAAACAAAACGTTAATAAGGCGATTGTAGAGGTTGAAGTACCGGAAGAAATACACGTACAGGCAACAGATGATGAAGGGTTATTATCATTAATTGACCAAACACTAGATGCTGGTGAACAACACCTTCTTAACGGTTCGGAAATTACGGTGGAATTACCCCAAGAAGACCTCTCAGTGACACATGAGGTCGAGCCCAAGAGCCCAGAAGATAATAATAATAATAATCAACCGAAAATTTGATATGACGATTAAATCAAGTTTATTTCGAGTGGGTAAGGTAGAACCTGCCAAACCGTACCAGCGGCAGCTGGCAGATAAGAAAAATCATCTGCTGGCTGCAAAGCAGTGCTTAAAGGAATCTACGCAATTAATACAGCACTATCGTGAACTAATAGCGCTCAAAGAACAAGAGCTTGCTCAATTAAATGTGCAAATAGCTCATGAATACGAACAACAGCTACTACGCGAAAAACAAGCACAGCTCTTGCGATTTATCAGCGAGGCACCAGTAAAATTGGCGCCCTATCTGCTACGCTGCGAACAGCTCCAAGCAGACATTGAGCTCTTTGAGGCCCATATCCGTGAACTCATCAAAAAAATTCAAGACAAAAGAGCACTCAAGCTAATGGCCACCGCGCCTTAACCTCAACCCCAACGTGTGAATCCTTTTCCCCAGACAACATACGCAAACACCCCGCATAGGCAACCATGGCCCCATTATCCGTACAATATTCAAGCGCAGGAAAATAAATCTCCCCACCAATGCTCTGCATCCATTGCTGCAAAGCTAAACGCAGTGCCTTATTAGCACCTACACCACCGGCAACCACTAAACGCTTGCATTCAGACTCTTGGATCGCACGCTTACACTTAATAATTAAGGTCTCCACAACGGCTTGTTGAAATGCTTTGGCAATTTCTGCACGTGCTTGCTCATCTTTATTACTCTGATTCCAAGTATTCAGTGAAAAGGTTTTTAAGCCACTAAAACTGAAATCTAAACCAGGGCGATCCGTCATCGGGCGTGGAAAACGATATGGAGTTGATTCACATTGATCCGCAAGTGCGGCTAAGACTGGGCCACCTGGATAAGGAATTCCCATTAATTTAGCGGTTTTATCAAAGGCCTCCCCCACTGCATCATCCAAGGTATCCCCTAATAATCGATACTGGCCTAATGCCTTAACTTCAATTAACTGACAATGGCCACCAGACACTAGAAGAGCAATAAAAGGAAATTCCAAAGAAGGAGTTTCCATTTTAGCTGCGAGTAAATGTGCTTCCAAATGATGAATACCCAGAGCGGGAATATTTAATGCATAAGCCAAGCTTTTAGCAAAACAAGCCCCGACCAATAAAGCACCAATTAAACCTGGGCCTGCGGTATAAGCAATGCCATCAAGATCCTGTTTCTTAAGATTAGCTCGCTGCAATACTTCATCAAGTAAGGGAATAAGGTAATTCACATGGTCTCGCGACGCGAGCTCAGGTACGACACCACCATGCACCCGATGAGTGTCAATTTGGGAGTGTAGAGCATGCGCTAATAAGCCTGCATCCGAATCATAAATAGCAATTCCAGTTTCATCACAAGACGACTCAATACCTAATACCAACATGGCAAACCTGACAATAATAAATCAACTCAAAATTATAACATAAAATAAAAACAAAATAATTTCGTGCTATAATCTTGACGAGGGCTTCAAGTCGAACTAGAATTGCCCACCTACTGAGAATAAATTGTTAGAGGATAAACTTAATGCCTACAGTTCGCGTCAAAGAAGGCGAAAACCCAGAATACGCACTGCGCCGTTTTAAGCGCTCTTGTGAAAAAGCCGGAATTTTAACCGAGCTACGCCGTCGTGAATTTTATGAAAAGCCAACTGCTGAGCGTAAACGTAAACAAGCTGCTGCAGTAAAACGTCACCTAAAGAAAATATCTCGTGACACATCTTCACGACAAAATGTAAAACGTCGCCGTAAATAAAGTTTTTCATTCTGTATATTGACCAAGGTCACATTTTTGTGGCCTTTTGGTTTTTGTACAAGCCTCATTTCCTTCACCTAAGGATTAGATCATGACTATTAAAGAACGTCTCAACAATGATATTAAAGACGCAATGCGTGCAAAAGATAAAAATCTATTAACCACATTACGTTTAATTACTGCTGCAGTAAAACAGATTGAAGTTGATGAACGTATTGATGTCGATGAAGAACGCATGTTAGCGATCTTGGATAAAATGAGCAAACAACGTAAAGAGTCTATTTCTCAATACGAAAAAGCAAATCGTGACGATTTAGTAGCGCAAGAACAATTTGAGCTTTCCGTAATTGCTAAATACTTACCTGAGCCATTGTCTGCCGCTGAAATAGAAAAACTAGTTCAAGACGCAATTGCCTCAACTGGCGCTGAAAAAATGGCAGATATGGGCAAAGTTATGGCGCAACTAAAGCCAAGCTTGCAAGGCCGTGCTGATATGTCGCAAGTGAGTACTCTAATTAAGGCCAAGTTAAGCTGAGGATATCTATGTCTGGCTTAATTCCGCAGCCATTCATTGACGATCTCCTGCAACGCACTGATCTGGTTGAGTTAATTGATAGCTATGTTCCCCTTAAAAAAAGGGGAAATAGCTATACTGCGTGCTGCCCATTTCACAATGAAAAATCCCCTTCCTTCAACGTAGTTGCCAGGAAACAGTTCTACCATTGCTTTGGCTGTGGAGCATCAGGTAATGCCATTAGCTTTGTGATGAATTATCTCAACCAGGGCTTTATTGATGCTGTTGAAACCTTAGCAACACGTGTAGGACTTACTGTTCCTCGTGATGGGCAAAACGAGAAAAATAATGTATCGCAGGATTTATATAAACTGATGTCTGCGGTCAACCTTTACTACCAAAAACAACTCAAACACGAAGGACAACCAGCCGTTAACTACTTACGTGGTCGAGGCTTAAGTGGCGAAATAGCAAAATTATATCAATTAGGTTTTGCCAATGAAGGTTGGCATAACCTGGAAAAAGCGTTCCCGCGTGATCAAAAAGAATTGATCACTACAGGTATGCTTATAAAAAATGATGAAGGCAAAATTTATGATCGTTATCGCAATCGAGTTATGTTCCCGATTCATGACCGTCATGGACGCATTATTGGTTTTGGTGGCCGCGTACTCGATGACCAAAAGCCTAAATACTTGAACTCCCCTGAGACGATAATCTTTCAAAAAAGCAAAGAACTCTATGGGTTACATCAAATTTTACAACAAAAAAAATCCATTGATTACATCATTATTGTTGAAGGTTATATGGATGTGATTGCCTTAGCGCAACACGGCATTATGAATGCCGTGGCAACCCTGGGCACAGCTACTAGCAGCTATCACATTCAACTGCTTGCCAAACATACTAAATCCCTAGTGTTTTGTTTTGATGGGGATAATGCAGGAAAACAAGCTGCCTGGCGCGCTCTTGAAAGCAGTTTGCCTTACTTAAATGAAGGATTAGATGCACGTTTTATCTTCCTTCCTGAAGAACATGATCCAGATAGTTTGGTTCGCGCAGAAGGCAATGAGAATTTTTTAAACCGGCTAAAACAGGCAATACCTTTGCACCGTTTTTTCCTCAATACTCTAGCGAAAAATATTAATTTGCAAAACCCCGCAGGAAAAACGCAGCTAATCAACTTGGTCAAACCTTTTTTACAAAAAATGGCAGAAGGATCATATAAACAATTATTGATTGATGAACTGGCTCGCCTAACTCATATCGAAAGCCATCGACTCAACCTTTTGCTAACCGATCAAGCCCCTGCGCCAGCACCCAAAGAACAAACAACAAGCATCGCTCGCACCCCAATGCGTATTGCAGTGGCCCTACTCTTACAACACCCAGAAATCTATGCCAAGTGTAAAGAGCAAATTAATCCGAGTTTATTAGATGCCAACGAGCATGAAATTTTATTACAACTATTCCAGCAACTTGCAGCAAATCCACAAGCCAATACTGCTTCATTAATTGAAACCTGGCGCAACCATTCTTATTTTGACTTTATTAACCGGCTAGCAGCATGGAATCATCAAGTTCCTGAAGCAGAACTAGTAAAAGAATTTATCGATATAATCTTATTTTTGCAAAAACAAAACCAAGAATTAATTATACGCCGACTAATTGAAAAATCCCGTCAACAGGGTTTAACCGAAGCCGAGCGAATGAGTTTGCAAAAAATGTTACAGGAGCGACACGTGTAAACATAAAAAACTTATCGGGGCTGTTTACATTTCGCTGGCTTGATCCAAAATGGCGCGAGCAGCGAAATGTAAACAACCCCTACTCCACGCCTGGCGCGGGGGTAGAACAAATCAGTGCAAATAGTTCAATAAACTACTGGCATGTTCCTGCTAGCCAGTTTATAATCAGAACATTTTGTAATGCTTAATTGTCCTTAAAAAGAAGTGCCTATGACCATGAATGATCAAGAACAGCAAAGCTCACAGATAACCAAAGTCATTAGCCTGGGAAAAGAACAAGGCTATTTGACTTATAGTCAAATCAATGACTTATTACCTAACATCGTTGATACCGAACATTTCGATGTCATTATCAGCATGTTAGAAGGGATGAACATCAAAGTATTTGAACTCCCGCCAGGCGATGATGAATTAGCTCTTCTTCTTAATACTGAAGAAGTACCTGATATTGAAGAAGCAGCGATGGTACTTGCGTCCGTCGATAAAGAAACCGGTCGTACCACCGATCCTGTACGTATGTACATGCGCGAAATGGGTACTGTTGAGCTATTGACTCGCGAAGGTGAAATCCGCATTGCGAAACGCATTGAAGAAGGGATTTATCAAGTTCTTAAATCTCTGGCTCACTATCCAGAAACAGTTCAATTAGTTCTTGATGACTACGAACGCGTCAGCACTCAAGAAATTCGCCTTAACGAAATCATTAGCGGCTTTGCTGACGGTGATGAAGAAGTTGCTCCTGCTGCAAGCATTGGCTCTATGCTCGATGAAGTACAGCAAGAAGCTATGATCTTATCGGATGAAGAAGACGAAGAGAGCGATGGTGAAGGCACTATGGCCGAAGTTGATGATGGCCCAAACCCTGAGCAAGCACAAATTTACTTTGATGAGCTTCGTGCCTGTCTTGAGGTAGCAATTAACGTTGGAAATGAACACGGCAGAGCGCATGCTAAAACCCTAAAAGCTTTAGATGCAATGTCCGAGTCATTCTTAAAGCTGAAGTTAACTTCACGCCAGGTTGATCGTTTAACCCGCCATTTCCGTCAATTACGTAATCATATTCGTGAATACGAACGTAATATAATGCGTCTCTGTATTGAAAAAGCGCGTATCCCACGTAAGTTATTTATTGATACATTCCCAGGACAAGAAACTGATCTTGAATGGTTAGGAAACGTCACAGCGAAGCATGCTAAAAAATTAGATATGCCTCGTATTGAAGAATACAAAGAAGAAATTCTACGCATCCAATCGCGCCTGGTTTCTTTTGAACTTGAATACGGCTTAAGCATTAGTGAAATTAAAGACATCAACCGTAAAATGTCGATTGGCGAAGCCAAAGCTCGCCGCGCCAAGAAAGAAATGGTTGAAGCAAACTTACGTCTGGTAATTTCTATTGCTAAGAAGTACACCAACCGTGGTCTACAATTCCTAGACTTAATTCAGGAAGGGAACATTGGTTTGATGAAAGCGGTAGATAAGTTTGAATACCGTCGCGGTTACAAATTCTCTACCTATGCTACTTGGTGGATTCGCCAGGCAATTACCCGCTCGATTGCGGATCAGGCACGGACCATTCGTATTCCGGTACATATGATTGAAACCATTAACAAGCTCAATCGTATTTCCCGACAAATACTGCAAGAAACTGGTCGTGAAGCAACTCCGGAAGAGTTAGCAGAAAAAATGGAACTTAGCGAAGACAAGATTCGTAAAGTTCTAAAAATTGCTAAAGAGCCTATTTCAATGGAAACACCTGTTGGTGACGACGATGATTCACACTTAGGTGATTTCATTGAAGACAACAACATCGAATCACCAATCGATATGGCAACTGCCGAAGGCTTACGCGAAGCAACTCTGGAAATCTTGGAAACATTAACCCCAAGAGAAGCCAAAGTACTACGCATGCGTTTTGGCATCGAAATGAATACCGACCATACTCTAGAAGAAGTTGGTAAACAATTCGACGTAACCCGCGAACGTATCCGCCAAATCGAAGCAAAAGCTCTACGCAAACTACGCCACCCATCACGCTCAGAGAAGCTAAGAAGCTTCCTAGAAGGTGACGAAGGCTAGTCTGTTTCGGAAAATGAGCACCACCATCACTTAATGTTGGGCCTTGGCCCAACATTAAGTTCCGCTGTGGCTCAATTCCATTGTTGAGCCATGAGCCCAACCTACAATTCCTTAACTTAACGCCTAAAGAACTAAAAACGTCCCTTCTATCAATTATTATACTTAGCCGCCTCCTGCAACCCCAAAACCGCCCCAAAGCGCTGTGAAGCCGAAATAAAGCTACAAAAAGCAATCAACTCAATAACTTCCGCTTCAGAAAAATAATCCTTTAAATAATTCACATCTTGCTCACTAACCGAATTATGATCGATGGCAAATTTATTAGCAAACCGCAAAGCCACAAGCAACCGAGCCTCTTCCACATTTTTATCAGGAGGCCCTGCTTTCGCCATACAATACTGACACTGATTCGTAAAAGCCAAAGCCCGTCGCACCTGCTCTAAAAAATCAGCTCCCAACGTTGGACTCTTAAAAAAAGCCATTTCCAAATCGTTCCACTCCGCCAAGATATGCGGAGCATGGCCCAACAAACGCTCAAAAGGAGTCGTACCATTATTAGAAAGACGAACATACGACATAGATATTTACCTCAAACAAAATAATCATTCAAAGTAACATACCACCCCACAAAAACACATGCAAAAATGCATTTAAAACACATAAAACCAATTGCTTATAAAAACTTACGAAAAAAACTAGCACAATAATCAATTTAAGTTTAAAATAAACTCCTCTTCCGGGCCCATAGCTCAGTTGGTTAGAGCAGCGGACTCATAATCCGTTGGTCCTAGGTTCAAGTCCTAGTGGGCCCACCAATTAAATTTAGTAAAATCAACAACTTGCAATCGACTATTCCGCCCCCTCAAAAACCATTGTGGGGATTTTGTGGGGAACAGTAGACACAAACTCATAAACTAACTACCTTACGTCCATGAGATGTATCTTTTTCTTTCCTATTATTTGGATTACGAAGCAACGTGAGAACTACCCCACTTTGTTGCTTTTCGCAAACCTTGTTTCCAGCTTCATATAGATTCTGCAATTCGGCTGATGAGTAATGCGTTGTAATACGACCTGAACGATGCCCAAGCAGATCTTGCCTGTCTTCAAAACTCACACCAACAGAACGCAAGCGTCTGCCAAAGGTGTGTTTCAGATCATGAACACGCACAAACTCCAAACCAGCTTTCTTACGAGCCTCTTTCCAGCCTGTATTATTTATACGGGTAACCGGATTGCCTTTAAAGGTAAACACAAACTGCTTATGTTTGCCTCTTTGGTTATCAACTACCGATTTTGCCGTTTGATTACAGACAACTAAGCGCTCTTCACCATTTTTAACCATTTCAGGCGGTATGATGAACACCAATAAGTGTGACAATTGAGGGATCTTAATTTCCCAATCCCATTGCAAATGACACACTTCACTCTCTCTGCATCCCGTATTTACCGCAAATAGCGCCATTTGCTCTAAATGCGATGGCAACTCAGAAAAAAGCTTGTGTTGTTCATCCCAACTTAGCGGATAAGGCTTACGCAAATCATCTTCTGGTAATAATTTAATTTTAGGTGCATTCAGCAACCAAGTTAGTCCAAATTCGTCAATCCACTCGGTTGCAGCCAGATTACAGATACGACGTACTATTTTTAGACCATGGTTAATCGTTCTCGTTTTAACCTGATCCTGACGTCGCCCGTCAATAAATGGCTGTAAAGTTCCCATGTGAATCGAATCTAAAGGCATTTTACCAATATACTGAACCAGAACACGTAAACGCCCTGCATCAGAATCAATGCTTCGCTTATGTTGGTTTTCATCCAAAAATTTAATGGCTGCTTCCATAAACGTACGTTTGGGTCTTACACCAAACACACTCGCCTGCCTTACTTCTTCTAAACGTTTTGCAAAGTATTTTTCTGCTTCTTCGAGGTTGCCCGTACCAGTGCTTTCTCGAATTCTGCATCCAAAGACCGCTTTATCGATGTGCCAATAGTCACCTCTTTTGAAGAGACCCGGCGATTTTTTTCGTCCCATTGTTCCAAACTCCTCTGCTTGGTTACCGCAGGACGACCACTACACTGTATATAATCGTCCACCCAGGCGTCTAAATCAAGTCGATCAAATGCAACTCCCTGAACTCCCATAGGGATTTCAACCAAATTAGGTCTGACATCTTTATTAAATCGATGGCGATCCATACCCACATAGGTTGGGGCATCTCTTAAGCGAATTAGTCGGGGGATTAGGTGAATATTACCCATGATTTCTCAACTCCTGTAACTCATAAATCAAAATACTCGTTTCGAGTATTTATTAGAGCATATTGAGCACTTCACTGCAAATATTTTTTTAGGCTATACCTATAAGAATTTTATTTGTACAATGGCTATCAGAATTTAATATAAGGTGACATCAAAATGAGTTTAATGGACAAACTTGAATATGCTGTAGGGAATGAGTATTTGATCAGCCACAAAGATTTATTGTTAGATATAAATCAAAACAAACAGAGCCAGGCTAATTCTAATAAAATTGTTTCAATACAAAAACAGTACCAGCCTGATAGCAATAAAATAGTGAACATAAAACAATTTAATGCATAAGCTTATAGTAGTAGGGTCGGGAATTAAATCGATTTCCCATCTGACCGAAGAAACTAAACGAGTTATTCAAAACGCTGATAAGGTACTCTACCTTCTCAATGAAGATAACCTAAAACAATGGATTCAACGAGAAGCAAAAAATTCTGAATCGTTGGATTCTATCTACTTTAGCAGCGAAAAACGTATTGAAGCTTATCAAGCATTAACAAATCATATTATTGAAGAATATAAGAAAGTTTCAATTTTATGTGTTGTTTTTTACGGCCACCCTACCGTTTTTGCAGACTCAGCACTTAATGCCGTGAGACAAATTAAGAAAGATGGTGGTGACGCCATCATTCTGCCAGCAGTATCTACCCAAGACTGCTTATTTAGTGATCTTGAAATTGACCCAGGTGATCAGGGATGTTTTTCAATTGAAGCTACAGAGCTGGTATTATTTGAACGGTTCATTGATGTTCATGCGCATTTAATACTTTGGCAAGTTGCAAACTTTGGTAGAACTGATGGGAAAAAAACTAACTATCTAGCAATTTTAAAAGATTATCTAAGTGGCTACTATCAAGCGAATTACTCTATATGTCTTTATGAAGCCCCTTCCCTGCCTACTTGTTCCCCCCGAATTGAATGGATTCAACTTTGTAACCTTGAGTTATCAATTATTTCTTCAATAACAACAGTATACATCCCACCAATCGAAAAAAAGACTATTAGCAACGAATACCTGAAGCTGCTCGATCTGACAGTTGACGATTTAACACTAAGTTGATAAATACTCCGCTCGTTTTAATCTATACAACGCGTGTCTAATAAGTGGGCTCCCTAACGGTACCTTTGGATTGTCAAAATCATCTTCTGAAGTAGTATGCAAGCCAATCTTTTGCATTACTCGAATAGACGGTTTATTTAATACCGATGTAAATGAAACTACTTCACCCAAATCTAATTTCCTAAAAGCATAATCAAGCACCGCTTTGGCGGCCTCTGTTGCATAGCCTTGGTTCCAGTGTTTTGAGGATAAACGCCAACCAATTTCAACCGCAGGAGTAAAATGAGCTTGAAATGTTGCAGTAAATAAACCTACAAAACCAATCATTTCACCAGTATTTTTAATTTCAGCAGCATATAGGGAAAAGTTTTTTTCTTCTTGATGAGAAATGATTTTATCTATGAATGCAATGGTTTCTTCCCGCGTGGGTATGGCTGGGAAAAACTGCATTACTTTTGGGTCCTGGTTAATGGCAATTAATGATTCCACATCCTTTTCTTGAAAAGTTCGTAGAAATAATCGTTTTGTTTCTAATATTCTCATCTATATAACCTTATTGTTTTCTTAATCTAACGCAACCTCTAAATAACTTCGCATCGCTGGCAAATTGCGTTTTATCGCTGCAATAAGAAAAAGCAAATCTGTTATCTGTTCCCTCTAGTTCTTCAGAACTATTAATGCTTTTATTACTAGAGGATTTATAGTGGTAAAAAGAAAACTCCGTTTGTTTGCTTACATGATAAAGAAGGCTTCCAAAAGCGGAACTGTTATCCGCAGTAAACTCCGACTGATAAGCCAACAGCACATTTTTTAGCATTTCCAGTTCACTATAAGCACTATTGCTTTGATTGGTTTTAAACGTATTAATCTTGGCAAAGGGACACTGTAAGGGATAATAAACACTATCAGCTTGACCATTCAAAGTTGACGGAACCATAACTGTCGCTGTGTATTCCAAGTCATAACATTCATTATAAATTTTCTGAATTGTCTTAACTGGAAAATACTGTTCATCAACTGCCGGTTTAACGCCAATACCTGAGCCCATACAAATATTAAAAATGTATTTTGCTGTATCCATGATAAATGGCGTAGGTCTGAAACGATTAATGCTCTTGGCACTGAGAAATAGATCATTACAAGAAGCATCGTAAGTATTTTGCGTCAGCTTTTTCCTTAACGACTCCGAGAAATACAGTTTCAGCTTAAGCCATTTATCATTATGTTTAACTTCATTGATAAATTGCTCTGAAAAATAAAGAATCTCGCTATACCAGTTATCTATAGTATTTTTATCCTTCAATATTTCTTTAAATACAAGGTAATGCTCATAAGGAGATTTAGGTGCAGGAACAGCCACATTAAAATATTTTTGAATTCTTGTATGCTTTCTTTTACAACCGATATTCGGTAATAAAAAGGACGAAAGAGCCCCAGAAGAAACAGAGAGCACATTGTTATCGACGGTCTGATCCTCATCAAAAATAACCTGCATATTAAAAATTGCACCAGGACCCTGTACACAGTCAGGAAAGATGCGCTCATCTTCACCAAAATAATGCCACTCGCAAAACTTATCCAGTATTAAGCCCAAGGGCAAACTATTTTTTCCATAACCAAGATGGTTGAATAAATAATTATCGGTGTGCTTGCTGTCAATTTTTTCCATTTGACCGTTGGTGGTTGGGAGATAAGCATGATTTTTAATGCCGAAATGTTCACCAAATTTATAACGAGCTACAAAGAATGGTATTTTTTTGTCAGGTTTAATTTCTTCAATAACACGATACATTGACTTGTTTATTTTTTTTACTTTGTGTTTGATTTCATCCCATGAAACTTTAGTAATACTGTTCATTCCTAAACATCCATACAACAAATTAAATATTAATTATCCTATCTTCAAAACAGGATAATAGCAGAAAAGGATTAATTTTATCCATTTTAAATGTTAGAGTCACCTTCAAAAATAGTTTTAGGGAAAAATTATGTTGTCAGAAAAAATGCCTAAAGGAATAATGCCTCTTTATTTAATACAGGCCTTTTCAACCTTTTCCTATGCGATTCTATATTCTTCATTATCTCTGTTTCTCACTAAACAATTAGGATTAACGAATACCCTTTCAAACAGCATTGTTGGGTTATTTCTAGCATTTAACTATATTCTGCATTTACTCGGCGGAGTGGTTGGTGGACGATATCTAAGTAACAGAGCCTTATTTTTAATTACCACAGCCATACAAACGATCGGTATTTTACTTTTAGCACTTTCAGTTAAATCGTTGCTTTATCTTGGACTGAGTTTATTTCTGGTAGGATGTGGCTTAAACACTACTGCATACAACAGTATACTGACACAACGTTTTGCGCCGAATGATAACCGCAGAGATAAAGCCTTTTTCTTAAGTTATTCTTACATGAATGTAGGCTTTTGCGCGGGTTACATCATCAGTGGCTTTTTTGATTACTCCAATCAATATCAAACGCTTCTCTATGCCAGCATCATTCCAAACGTAATTACGCTTTTGCTAATGTGGGGTTACTGGACAAACTTAAATGATCGCGACACTCCGTTGCTCAATGTTAAAAGCAAAACTTCACTAAACTTCAAAAAAGCTATTGGCTGGGGAATTATATTATCTCTTATTCCATTCACTCTGCTTTGTTTTCATAAAGCTCAGTTCAGCAATGGAGTTGTAGTAGGCCTGAGCGTTATTATGTTTTTTGTCATCTTATATCTTGGCTACCAACAAAAATCGACTTTGGATAAACAAAAGATAATGACTTTTCTAATACTGACAGTAACATCAATCTTATTCTGGATGATCTACTTCACAGGCCCAATGGGCATAACCCTATTTATTAAAAACAATGTTGATAAACATTTATTCCATTATGAAATGGCGACCCAATGGCTTTTGAATATCAATGCCATGGTGATCATTATCGGTGCTCCGTTGTTATCGATTGTGCTCACACGACTGCAAGCAAAAGGATACAATGTATCAATAACCAAACAATTTGTTTGGGCATTCCTGATATTAGCGGGCTCTTTCTTCTGCTTATCCAGCGGTATTCTCTCAGCTAATAAGCATGGATATGTTAGTGTTTATTGGGTAATGCTCCATTTCACCTCGCAAGCGATTGCAGAGTTATTAATAGGACCAGTCGGTTACGCCATGATTGGCAAAATTTCCCCTCCACATTTACAAGGTGTACTTATGGGCACCTGGATGATGGTATCAGGCGTATCAGCCTCTTTATCTCATTACTTTTCCAATGCGATGACCCAAGGTGAATCCACAAATCCATTGCTATCTAATGGTGATTACCTGCATGTATTTAACCAGCTGGGTATGTGGGCAATATTAGGTGCTGTTTTCCTTTACTTGATCGCAAAAAGAATCAGACCTGTTATCGAGCAAACGAAAGATTCAGAACTCTCGAAGGTTGTAACAGCTGCTTAAGAGAAAAGCCTCAATAGGTAACAAATTAATCAAAATTGCATTTTACCTCTGATCTTTTTCATGTAAAAAAACTAATTTTATCGATATCACGGCTATGGTTTACTGTTTTTTGACTGGACTATGCCGTAATAATATGAAAGCGAGGATGTTTTACATGGAATGTTTTATCGAGGTTTCGGAACCTGTTATTAATGTTAAGTTTCAATTAAAAAAAGATACCCAGAAATATTTAATTGATTATATCTTGTCCTACAGTGAATTGGACTGTAAGGAGCTAGCTCAGATACTTGAAGCTAGCCCATTAATGCTCAGCCAGGTATTAGCTGGAAAAGAGTTCTTAGGACCTTCGAAGGCACACAGCCTATTTGATTATTTCACTATGCTGATTGGCCATTAATATTTTTAATTTCTGTGATGCCGAGTCTGTTCTATGAATTTAATAATTCATAGAACAGACCCACCCCGCAAATAAATCAAGACTAGAACACTTTGAATATAATCATGCTTAAAAATTGATTAATCAAGATAAATTCATTAACATAACCGGTTTTAAACCTTTTTAGCCTAATGTGATCCCTTTTTCATTGGCTATACTTGTTTTTATATTGCAAACAATTAAAAGAGAAGAGCAATGAATGATAGGTGGTTATCGGTTGATGAAATTGGCGAGTATCTCGGGGTTAAGAGAGATACTGTATACAAATGGATTAATGATAAAGGAATGCCAGCCCATAAAATTGGACGACTTTGGAAGTTTAAGATTTCTCAAGTTGATGCTTGGATAGAAGCTGGAAGCACACAGCAAACCGAAATGAATAATTAAGAGCGTGGCTCATTCACCAGGAAGGAAAAATGGTTAACCAGAATCCCGAACAAATAGCCCGCGATGAGATAGATGCTCGACTCAGAAAAGCAGGCTGGGATGTGCAAGATAAGAAAAAAATAGACTTTTCTGCCTCTCTGGGTGTGGCCGTGCGTGAATATCAAACAGATGTTGGCCCTGCTGATTATGTGCTGTTCGTGAACAAACAGGCAGTAGGAGTCATTGAAGCCAAGCCGGAGTATTGGGGCGAAAAAATAACTACCGTTGAAGAGCAATCCTTTAATTATGCAAGCGCGAAACTAAAGTGGGTCAATAACGAAAAACCATTGCGTTTCATATATGAAAGCACTGGAGTGATCACACGTTTTACAGATAACTTAGACCCTAATCCTCGTTCACGTGAAGTTTTTAATTTTCACTGCCCTGAAACATTAGCCAAATGGATGCGTGAGAGCAAAAGTCTGCGCGGCCGCCTACAAGATTTCCCACTATTAAAAACCGATGGTCTACGCGATTGCCAAATTACAGCAATCGCCAATTTAGAAGCTTCGCTTAAGCAAGATAAACCACGAGCATTAGTGCAAATGGCCACTGGCTCTGGCAAAACCTTTACCGCTATCACCGCTAGCTATCGTTTGTTAAAAGAGCCTGTAAGTGCTAATCGCATCTTGTTTCTGGTAGACACAAAAAACTTGGGGGAACAGGCAGAACAGGAGTTTATGAGTTTTCTACCCAATGACGATAACCGCAAGTTCACAGAACTATACACCGTGCAACGGCTAAAAAATCAGTACATCGCCAAAGATGCCCAAGTCTGTATAAGTACCATCCAGCGTATGTATTCCATCTTAAAAGATGAACCACTTGATGAAACGTTGGAAGAACAAAACCCAGCAGAACAGTACACCCGCCCTAAAGAGCCCTTACCAGTGGTATATAACAAGAAAATTCCACCCGAGTTTTTCGATGTCATCATCATCGATGAATGTCACCGCTCCATCTACAACCTGTGGCGACAGGTACTCGAATACTTTGATGCTTATCTGGTAGGTTTGACTGCAACGCCCGATAATCGTACCTATGGTTTCTTCCGTAAGAATGTGGTCAGCGAGTACGACCACGAAAAAGCTGTAGCCGATGGTGTAAACGTCGGTAATGAGATCTTTGTAATTGAAACCGAAAAAACCAAACAAGGTGGAATGATTACCGCTAAACAGCAGGTGGAAAAACGCGAGCGCACTACCCGTCGTAAACGTTGGGAAACCCAGGACGAAGAGGAAGCTTACACCAACAAGCAACTGGATAGAAACATAGTTAACCCTGACCAGATCCGTACTGTAATTCATACATTTAAAGATGCTTTACCCTCTATATTCCCTGGTCGCAAGGAAGTACCTAAGACGCTGATCTTCGCCAAAACTGATAGTCACGCTGACGACATCATCCAAGTTGTGCGTGAAGAATTTGGGGAGAGCAATCAATTCTGTAAAAAGGTCACCTATCGAGTAGCTAACGACAAAACCGATGCTGATGGCAACATCATAGAAAAAGGTGAAGATCCAAAATCGGTGTTAGCCCAGTTCCGCAACGACTACTTCCCGCGTATTGCTGTCACCGTAGATATGATTGCCACCGGAACTGATGTCAAACCATTGGAATGTCTGCTATTTATGCGAGATGTGAAAAGCAGAAACTACTTCGAGCAAATGAAAGGTCGCGGCACCCGAACGCTGGAAAAAGACAGTCTGCAAAAGGTCACACCTTCAGCACAAAGTGCAAAAACGCATTACGTGATTGTCGATGCCATTGGTGTCACCCAATCGTTGAAAACTGCCAGTCAACCTTTAATCACCAAACCCGGAGTATCACTCAAAGATTTGGCAATGGGTGTCATGATGGGTGCAAGTGACAACGATACAGTATCCTCGCTTGCTGGTCGCCTGGCACGGCTCGATAAACAACTAGACGACAAAGAACGCGCCCGCATAGCTGAAAAAGCTGGTGGCACACCATTATTGATGATTGTCGGTGAGCTATTTAATGCCATTGATGGTGACCGAGTGGAACAAAAAGCACTAGAAATAACGGGCCAACCAGTGGGCACCGATCCAGGGGAGATCGCCCGCGATAAGGCACAAAAAGATTTGGTGCGTAAAGTGGCCAATATGTTTAATGGTGAACTCATTGAGCTAATTGACACGATTCGCCGTGACAAAGAACAAACTATTGTTCACGACGATTTGGATACCCTACTTAAAGCTGAATGGGCTGGTGAAACCACCGAAAATGCCAATGCCTTAACCCAAGAGTTTGCTCAGTACCTTCAAGAGCAAGCCAACGAAATAGATGCACTGAGTATTTATTTTCATACTCCGGCACGGCGCTCTGAAATCACATATCCGCAAATCAAAGCCCTGCTGGAACAGCTCAAGCAAGATCGACCAAAACTTGCCCCGCTGCGCATCTGGCATGCTTATGCACATATCGACAACTATCACGGTGATAACCCCATAAGTGAATTGACCGCCTTGGTGGCACTGATTCGCCGTGTTTGTGGTATCGACAAATGCATCACCCCATTTAACAAAATTGTTAGAAAGAACTTTCAGGATTGGATTATGAAATATCATTCCGGTAACAGTGACAAATTTAACGAGCAACAAATGGCTTGGCTGCATTTAATTCGAGATCATATGGCCAGCTCCTGCCACTTTGAGCACGACGATCTGGATATGGCACCTTTTAATGCCCAAGGTGGTTTAGGGCGTATGCACCAGCTATTTGGTGGTCGCATGGATTGGGTGATAGATGAATTGAATCGGGAGTTAGTAGCATAATGAAAAATCAACTTCCAAGCGGATGGATTACGTGTAGCCTATCCGATCTTGTCACTGACGTTAGAAAAATTGGAGGAGATTGGGATAAAGATACTCAAATTGAGTATGTAGATATTTCTGCAATTGACAACCAGCAAAATACTATAGGTTTTACTAAAACCTTCCTTCTTAAGGATGCTCCGTCTAGAGCCAAGCAAGTAATCAAGGCTGGAGATGTTCTTTTTTCACTGGTTAGGCCATATTTAAAAAATATAGCCGCTGTACCATCCCGTTTAAACAACCAAATTGCCTCGACTGGATTTTGCGTTTTAAGACCATCATTTGGTCTTGACGAAAAATTTTTGTTCTTTAAGGTCTTGACCGGTGAATTCATTAATTTGGTTTCAGGTAAGCAGTATGGAGTTAGTTATCCAGCCGTAAAAGAGGAACAAATTAAAATACAATTACTAGATTTGCCTCCTCTGAACGAACAAAAACGTATTGTTGCTAAAATCGAAGAACTTTTTTCCGAGCTAGATAACGGCATCATTGCACTCAAAAAAGCCCGCGAACAACTCAAGGGGTACCGCCAAGCCTTACTCAAACATGCCTTTGAAGGCAAACTTACCGCCAAGTGGCGTGAGGAAAATTTCGAGAAACTGGAAACCCAAGAACAACTACTCACCCGCATCCAACATGAGCGCAACACTCATTATCAGCAACAACTGAATGAGTGGAAAGCGAAACGTAAACCGACTAAACCAAAAGAGCCAGAACAAATAACTTCATTATTGATATCTGAGGTTCAGAATCTGTATAAGCTACCAGAAGGATGGGTATTTTTAAGGTTAGGTAATTTTATTGATAAAATCGATGCCGGTAAAAGTTTTAAATGCGATGAGCGCGAACCAATTGCTGGTGAAATTGGGGTTGCGAAAGTTAGTGCAGTAACATGGGGTGAGTATGATGAATCTGAAAGTAAAACCTGTCTTGATACGGCCAGGGTAAATCCGGATTACTTCATAAGAAGTGGTGATTTTATTCTTAGCCGTGCAAATACCATTGAATTAGTAGGTGCTTGTGTAATCTCTAGAAAAGTCACAAAACCCATAATGTTAAGCGATAAAACATTGCGAATTAACCTCAGCAGTATAAATAAAAAATATGTACTTCAGTACTTACGCTCACACTATGGTCGCAATGAAATTATGAAGAGAAGTACTGGAAATCAAGAATCTATGCGCAATATTGGACAAGACAGGATTCAAAGCATCGTTGTTCCTGTTTGTGGTAGTTCGGAAATGGATTTGATAGATACTATCATCAATGAAAAACTTGAATCTATTTCTCAAGTTTCTAAGGAAATTGAGATACAACTATTAAAAGCGGAAACCCTCCGTCAATCGATCCTGAAAAAAGCTTTTTCCGGTAGGCTTGTACCCCAAGACCCAAGTGATGAATCAGCCAGCGAATTATTAGCACGGATTAGAGCCGAGAAAGAACACAAAAAAAAGCCAGCTAATAAATCAGCAATCAAACACAGCCGAAAAAAAGTTAGCAGCGAGGCTTGAAAGTAAAAATTGCCCATATATACATTTAAGTTTAAATTTAAGGAACAAATTTGATGAATACTTCTTCTATCATCTCCAGAGTTTGGAGCTTCTGTACCACTCTACGCGATGATGGTGTAGGCTACGGCGATTATCTTGAACAGCTCACATATCTAATCTTTCTGAAAATGGCGGATGAGTATGCCAAACCACCCTACAATCGTGATGTTGGTATCCCGGAAAAGTATAACTGGCAAACACTCACCAACAAGAAAGGTGCTGAGCTTGAAGTGCTTTATGTTGAGTTGTTACGTGAGCTTGGCAGACAAAAAGGCATGCTGGGGCAAATTTTTACGAAAGCGCAAAACAAGATTCAAGATCCAGCCAAGTTATATCGCCTGATAGACATGATAAACAGTACCCAATGGATCATGATGGGTTCAGATGTTAAAGGTGATATTTACGAAGGATTACTGGAAAAGAATGCGGAAGATACAAAATCTGGTGCGGGCCAATATTTCACTCCGAGGGCATTGATTCGCACAATGGTGGAGTGCGTGCGACCTGAACCAGGTAAAACAATAGCCGACCCATCTTGCGGTACTGGTGGATTTTTCCTTGCAGCTTATGACTTTTTAACAAACCCCGAAAACTATCAACTCGACAAAGAGCAAAAGCAGTTTCTGAAACACCATACATTCTATGGTAATGAAATCGTCGCAAACACCCGTCGTTTGTGTTTAATGAATATGTTTTTACATAACATTGGCGAAATTGATGGCGATAGTCTGGTTTCCCCGAATGATGCATTGATAGCAGCAAGCGATGTCAGCGTTGATTATGTACTAGCAAACCCACCCTTTGGTAAGAAAAGCTCAATGAGTTTTACCAATGAAGAGGGCGAACAAGAAACTGATGATCTAACCTATAACCGCCAGGATTTTTGGGCAACCACTTCGAACAAGCAACTTAATTTTGTACAGCATATACGCAGCATGCTAAAAACCACGGGTAAGGCAGCAGTTGTGGTACCAGATAACGTGTTATTTGAAGGTGGCGCTGGCGAGACTATCCGAAAAAAGCTGCTTGAAAATACCACCCTACATACCATCCTGCGTTTACCAACAGGTATTTTTTACGCTAATGGGGTTAAAGCAAACGTCCTATTTTTTGACAACCAACCCGCTAGCCCAAATGTTTGGACTAAACATGTCTGGTTCTATGACTACCGTACAAATATCCACCATACACTCAAGAAAAAAACCATGCGATTTGACGATCTGGCAGATTTCATTGAATGTTATAACCCCAATAATCCAAGTGAACGCAAAGAAACTTGGCACCCTGAAAAGAACACAGATGGACGCTGGCGCAAATATAGCTATGAAGAATTAATTGCGCGAGACAAAACAAGCCTTGATATTTTCTGGTTAAAGGACAAAAGTTTGACTGATCTGGATAACCTGCCTGAGCCAGATGACCTCGCTGAGGAGATCATCGAAAATCTTGAAGCGGGTCTAAACAGCTTCAGAGCAGTACTTGTCGGACTGATAAAATAGATTTAAAAGAGACACTTAGATGAATGTTGAAATCCAAAACTGTAATAACATCGATTCAGCAAAATTATCGATTACTGAAAACATAATAAATATAAAATTTGCATATAATGGAACAGGGAAGAGCACTATTGCCAAAGCCTTACAATGCTATTCAACTGGAGATAATAGTACTTTAGAAGGCTTGATGCCTTTTAAATATAGGGATGACAATCCAAGCAATGTACAACCAAAAGTAATCGGTGCGGATAATGTTAAAAATGTAATGTGTTTTAATGAGGATTACGTCAACCAGTTTATTTTTAAGCCCGAAGAACTTGTTAGTAACAGTTTCGACATTTTCATCAGAACTGATGCATATAAAAAAACAGAGCAAGAAATTGAGGAAATCGTCAAAAATATACAGCATCAATTTACAAACAACCCAGAATTAGAAACATTGATCTATAATCTTAAGGAGTTAAGCGGGGCATTTAAACTGACAAGTTCAGGCCAACTTTCAAAGTCTTCAACCGGATCAAAGGGGCTGTCGGTTGGAAATAAGATTACACACATTCCTCAAGGACTGGAATCATATACTCCATTCATTCAAAGTGATAAAAACGTCAACTGGATAGATTGGCAAACAAAAGGGCATGCAGAATATTCAAACTTGGCTAACGTTTGTCCTTTTTGCTCAACTGATTCAACCAGCAAGAAAGAACAAATTAGTAGAGTCAGTAAAGAATACGATAAAAATTTGATAAAAAACCTCACCGGCATAATCGATATGGTGAATAAGCTTGGTGATTATTTTTCAGATGAAGCTAGAGAAAAGCTCATCTCCATCACAAAATTAAAGGATGGAATTGAAAAAGAACATGAGGCCTTTATCGTTAATGTTAAAGAACAAATTGATATTTTCATTGAAAAGCTAGAACACCTCAGAACACTATCAGGATTCCACTTTAAAGAAGGTGAAAAGGTTGAGGAGAAATTACCATCCTATAAGTTGAGCCTTGATTTTTTTTCTAATCTTAAGTCAGTTAAAACCCAAGAGGCTATCACATCAATCAATACTTCGATTGATGAACTAATAGTTAAAGGTGGTCAGTTACAAGCGAAGATTAATATCCAACGGAAGGAAATGCAGAAACTCATTAAAAAGCATCAGACTGATATTAATAATTTTTTGTCATATGCTGGTTATCGATATAAAGTAAAAATATCAGGAAAAGAGGGAAACTCTCAACTTAAGCTAATGCATATTGACCATAGTAAACATCTTAGTGGTGGGAACCAGCATCTAAGCTTTGGCGAGAGAAATGCTTTTGCTATTGTGTTATTTATGTATGAGTGTTTGGCTAAAAAATCCGATTTAATAATCTTAGATGATCCCATATCGTCCTTTGACAAAAATAAAAAATTTGCAATATTAGAAATGTTATTCCGAAGGGATTCAAAATCATGTCTTAAAGGCAAAACCGTACTAATGTTAACGCATGACATTGAGCCGATAATTGACACCCTTAAATCGGTGAAAAAACAGTTTCATAATCAGGTCTCGGCCTCTTATCTAAGATATAAAAAAGGCCAAGTGTTTGAGCAGTCAATCTGCGAAAATGATATTAAGACATTTGCCCAGATATGCGGAAATGTTATCAAATCAGATTGTGACAATGTCATCAAACTTATATATCTAAGGCGCCACTATGAGATTATGGATGATCATGGTGATGCATATCAGGTTTTATCAAATCTTTTTCACAAAAGAGAAAAGGCTTTTGATTCACGAGAAGAGACATCGAGTGGACACCCAGAGATGGACCCTATCAAGTTTTCTCAAGGTATTGATGAAATTAGAAAAAAAGTAACGAACTTTGATTACCAGAATATGCTGAATTGCATATCAGATGAGAACAGCTTAAAAACTCTTTATCAGAGTTGCCAAAACGGATACGAAAAGTTACAAGTGTTTAGGCTTTTTGGTACAAAAATTGAAAATTCGATTATTCAAAAATTTATTAATGAAACTTATCACATAGAGAATGAATTTATATGTCAGCTAGATCCTATTAAGTTTGATCTAATACCTGAGTATATTGTAGATGAATGTAATAAGATATTGCAGGAGGTCCAGTGAAATTCCTACACACAGCTGACTGGCAAATCGGGAAACAATTCGCCAATATAAAAGGTGACATTGCCGCCTTCCTTCGCGAAGCAAGATTCGATGTCATTAAGACCCTTGGCAGCCTTGCAAATCAACATAAAGCTGACGCCATTTTGGTTGCAGGTGATGTATTTGATGCCAACGAAATTAGTGATACCACCATCCGAAAAACACTCAACGCCATGCAGGAATACAAAGGACCATGGATATTATTGCCAGGTAACCATGATCCGGCATTGGCGCAAAGTGTTTGGACAAGAATGAAAAACTTACCTGAAAAAACAGATAATATTATTTTGGCTTTGGACCCTGAACCTATATCAGTTGCTAATGATAAACTTCTAATATTGCCGGCACCATTAAAATTACGCCATGAATATAAAGATTTAACAGAATGGTATGATACATTCCAAGCCCCTTCATCAGCTTTTAAAGTGGGACTGGCACATGGTTCGATTGAAGGATTCCTACCTGAATCTGCTGAAATTCATAATATGATATCTTATCAGCGAACCGAAAAAGCAGAATTGGACTATCTCGCTTTAGGTGACTGGCATGGCCAAATGAAGGTCTCAACTAAAGCATGGTATGCCGGAACGCCAGAACAAGATCGATTTCAAGATAACGAGCCGGGCAAGGCTTTATTGGTGACACTAAATAAAAATGACCACATGCCAAGGGTTGAATCCTTAGATACTGGAAAATACCAATGGCATAAAATTCAATTTGCTATATTTACGGCAAATGATATCGAAGCTCTAAATGATGATTTTTCAAAGTTTCAATCTGCTAAAAACCAGGTAATATCATTGAGCTTAGATGGTAATTTATCTTTGGAGAATCGTCAGAAATTAGAACAGTTGCTAGACAGCTGGAAAGCGAAGTTCGCAATGCTGGAAATAGACGATACAAATCTAAAGCTAAGTCCTTCTGAACAGGATTTACAGGCTTTTCAATCCGCAGGATTCTTAAGTAATACCTTAGAGAAACTTTTAGCGATCAAAGAGAATGAATCAAATGAACAGCATCCCTTTGCTGATAGAGCTATCCAAATGCTTTGGCAAGAGCTGCAATCAAATAAAGGGGTTGGTTAAATTATGTTGCTAAAATCGATTGCAATTGAAAATTTTCAACAGTATGAAAAGCCTTTTGAACTAACAGGACTTTCTTCCGGTATAAATGTCATTTATGGCGATAATGAGGCAGGAAAATCCACCCTTTTACGTGCATTGAGAGCCATATTATTTGACAGATTTAACGGCATGGGCGCTGATGACTTTGCTGGTTACAAAGGGGGTAGCCCAGAAATTAAGATTGAGTTTGAACTAGTTGGTAACAGTTATACCCTTGAAAAGATATTTTCTAAGAAAAAAGATGGACGAGCCTTATTGACCAATGAAAAGGGTGTTCAATGGACTGGTTCTGAGGCTGAAATTCAGCTAGCTGAACTATTAAAATTCGATAATGTAGAACGAGGGTTAGCCAAATCGGAGCAACAAGGGATTTATGGGGTATTATGGGTTGAGCAAGGTAACGCCTGGCACCAAGTCTCCATATCAAATAACACCAAAGCCAGTCAGACCATCCAAAATGTACTCAGTCATGAATTAACCGATATGCTGAGCCAGGGGAAAGGTGAAATCCTTTTGAACAAATTTACTGATGAACTGAATGAATTTCAAACTGAGAAAGGTGGAAAGCCACGGGGTAAATATAAAGAAAAACTGGATGCCAAAGTTGTTGCTGAACAAAAATTGGAAGACCTGATAAATGAATTAAATACCTACCAGAAAAAAGTGGATAAACTATCTGACTATCAACAGGAACTGGCCTCTCTAGTTGAGGATAAGATTGAAGAAAATGACAAAGAACAACTTGAACAAGCACAAAAGCATTTAAAGCATGTGGAAGAAGTTAATAAAGAATATGAACAATGTAAGCAAGATCTGAAACTCGCTGTACTTAAGCATCAAACTGCTGAAACTGCCTTAGGTGAACGAAGTAAACTAATTGATAATCTGGATAAAGAAACCAAAAGCCATGATGCCTTTCTGTCACAGATCAAGGAATTAGAAGCTGAAACTAATCAGCTCAAAACAAATTTGGACACTGCCCAAAAAGCTTTGGCTACAGCTCGAAAAAAACATGAGCAAAGTCAGTTAGCTATAAAAAAAGCAAGAGATTATCAAAAACTGGTCGGAGTTCAAAGTCATATCAAACGCATTGATGAGCAACTTAAAAAAATACAAGCACTGAATAGTGACATTACAATAAAACAGAACAATCTATCACAAATACAACTAGATGCTATCGTCTTAAAAAATCTCAAACAGCTTACTGAACAAGTTAGTTCACTGCAAATGAAGTTTGACACTATAGCCACCCGAATTGAATATTCAATTAAAAATGATTCAGTGAAAATAAATGATCAATCTGTTGCTGGTAAGGGGGAATTACTTATTTCCAATAAGTCGACAATAACTTTTGGTAATAGTCATATTTTCATTATCCCTGGTGGAGAAGAACTAAGTGCGGTACAAACAAAATTAGAAGAAGCAAAGATACAGCTCTTTGCTGCTTTTGAAAAATACCAGATTACTTCAATGACTGAAGCAGAGGATCTGCTAGATAAGAAAAATTCCCTTTCAAATGAAATCACCTCACTAAAAACCCAAATTGATGTTCTTGCGTCTAACGGTATCAAATCATTAGAACAAGAATTAACTGAGAACCAATTAGAGGAAGCGAGTTTAAAAAAACTATTGGGCGAATCAGCACATGTTTCTATAAAAATAGCCGAAGAACAGGAAGAAATATCTTCTAACGAACTTACTAATTGCAGCGATAATGAACGACTAGCACATGATCAGTTTCTAATAAAAGATGCTGCGCTTAAACATGCAAAAACAGCACTATCAACAACAAAAGAAATTTTGACTGCAATTAATAATAAACTGGACGCAGCACGAAATGATCATTCAGATGAAGAACTGAAAAGTGCTGAACAGTCTATCGCTAAAGAAAAGCAACAGCTAAAGAACAAACTGGAATCTTTTGAAAGTACATTAAAAGACCTCGATCATGAGGGTGCTGTATCTGAAGTCGAGAGACGTCAGGGCGTTTTAAATTCTACTAAAAACAGAATTACTGACCTAAAGCAGCAAGTTAGAGATTTAACTATTGAGCTGCAAACGAGTGGTCATCGAGGACTGGCTGAAGAAAAAGAGCAAGCTGAACAGGAGCTAAAAGACATTAGCAAAGAAGTCAAACGACTAGGTATGCACGTTGGTTCATTAAACTTATTGTGCCAACTGATAAAAGAGAACATCCAATCCGCCAAAGAAATGCTGGTTAAACCTTTAACAGAGGCAATGACACCCTATTTAAAAATTTTATTCCCTAATTCAGAGCCAGTAATCGATGAAGAGTTTTCACTTCAGCATATATTGCGGGATGGTGTTAGAGAACCCTTTGAAAACTTAAGTATAGGTACTCGGGAGCAGCTTGCCATTTTGTTACGCTTAGCCTATGCAGACTTACTGGCTGAAAAAGGAGCTTCTGTTCCAGTAATTCTCGATGACGCATTAGTTAATTCTGATGATCTCAGACGCGAGAAAATGAAACAAATTCTGCACCGTGCATCTAAAAAACATCAAATTATACTCTTAACATGTCATGGCAATGACTATCGGGATTGCGGTGGAACATTCCTAAGTATTTAGCTTTTTAATGCTCTAACCAGACTAAAACTGCATCCAATAATCTGGGCTTGCATCTCACTGTAACCAACACGAATGTCAGCCCAATCCCCATTAAGTGCGATTAACTCAAACTGGTGAGTCTCTTTGGAGGCCGATAATTGCTTATACTTGCGAACAATTACTTCCTGATCCCCTTCCATCAAGGCCACTACAAAATCTCCAGGTTTGGGGCTTGTATCTGGATCTACGATGATGACATCATTAATCCGAAACTCGGGCATCATGCTTTCATCTTTAATCTGCAGTGCAAAAGCATTTTTTCCAATGCTATCGCTAACAGCTGTACTGACAGGAATAAACTCAATTTTAGTATCAACATCTTCTTTAATTTTCTGGATGAAAGCAGCTGGATCAATTGCTTGTTTGTAATCCAAGACAGGAATCAATGCCCCCATGCCAAGGGATTTCGTCATCTTCCCTTCACGGTTATCAGTTAAACACATCAAATAAGAAGCTGAAACTTCCAGTGCATCTGCCAACAATTTAATTTCTGTTGGACCAGGAGTTCGGTCCCCTCTTTCATAATTATTAATACGAGAAATTTTCAGCTCACTGGTCAACTCAGCCAATGCTTTTCTCGTCAATCCTTTGGCCTTTCGTTCATTCATGATTCTTTGGCCGATTTTCTCTTTGATGTTCATACCTATTCCACGGTGTTTGGTTAATAAATTAATCCATTTATATATTGACTATAACTCATTATGTGTTATTTTGAGATTTATTAACTACTCGTTTTGAGTAATTAAATACATTTAGAGTTATTAAACGTCTTAAGTTCTCAAAATGGTACCACAAGTTTCCTAGGGTGCTAAGACTTTTAGTTAAGGAATAACGGACTATTTATGTACTTTACAGTGAATGACAATGAATTGGATGCGCTCAGTGGGCTTTCATATATACAGCAAATAACCTACATAAGAGGTATTCGACCTTACATGGATCGCAATACCTTCATAGTAGGGATTAAACGACGTATTAGTTACCAATCGCTAGCTGAGGTTCTTTATATTGAACCCCATCAAGGCATTACAGAATCTGGGAGTCCTAGCCGCCAGCAAATTCGACGAGCCGTTAAAGGTCTTGAACGCTCCGGTCTTATTGTCATTCAGTCTTTCGATAAACATCTTATTTTAAAATGTCTTCTGGCGGATATCAGTTATTGTGTCCAAAATAAACCCGGCACAAACCCGACACAGCAAGCCGACACAAAGCCGTATGCAAAACTCCCTGTAAATACAGGGTATTCTGAAGGTGTAAAGGAAAAAGCCGACACAGATGAAATCCTAAAAGCCGACACACCTCTAATAGAAGAAAATAATTATATTTATTTATTACAACGCTTCGACCATTTCTGGGGTATGTACCCCGAGAAAAAGTCACGTGAACGTGCCTTTGAAATCTTTAAACAAATCAATCCAGATGAGCCTTTGCTGCAAAGCATGCTGCAAGCCCTGGATCAACAAATCAAAACCCGTACAGCAAAAGAAGCCCATGGGGAATGGGTTCCAGCATGGAAATTTCCAGCCAATTGGTTGTCTCAAAAATGTTGGGAAGATGAAGTCAAAGTCGAATTAACGCAGGAGAAAAGGAATGAGAAGTGCGGCACAAATACTAAGAGCGGAGCCATTGATCCATTCTGGAACCCAGAAACAGGAGACGCAGCAATCACCGATGAAGACGAATACAAGCAGTCAAACGTCATCAACCTGCAATGCTACCGACAGTAGAAAAAAATGTATTGAAAACTTGTTTACTCGCTTTGCAGTTTACTACGGACATTTGTGGCGCAGTCAGTTCAAGAGCGATGGTTTTTTGGAGTTTGCCAAGAAGGAGTGGCTGGAAGGCTTAAGTCAATTCAGTGATGAGATTTTGAATCAGGTCATTATTGATTGCCGAGATCATTGCGAAATGCCTCCTACCCTGCCGCAAATGATTGGATTTTGTCGTGATATT